>NZ_JBNHIN010000004.1:0-78216 GCF_050054615.1 Streptomyces sp. YGL11-2 | reverse complement strand
GGGTGTCCTGGGCATCGCCGTGGCCGCGCTGGTCCGCCGCCGGCGGCGGACCAGCGCGGCCACGGCGATGCCCAGGACACCCGCCCCCGCCACCGCGAGCAGCGCCCCGCGCACCGCCCCGGGCGCGCCCGCGGCCCGGCCGATCGGCGCCAGCACGGGCGAGGGCCGCGCGGCCAGCACCACCGCGCCCACCGCGACCAGGACCACCTGGCCCGCGGCCCGTTCCAGCGCCACCGCCCGCACCCCGCGCCCCAGGTCCCCGGCGTCGCGGCCGTGGCGTACGGCGCGGTGGACGTCGCCCAGCACGCCGCCGGGCAGCGCCGCGTTCAGGAACAGTGCCCGGTAGTAGTCCGCGACGGCTCGGCCGAGCGGGAGCCGCAGGCCCAGGCCGCGGGCCACCAGGCACCACCGCCAGGCGCTGCAGACGGTCGTCAGCACACCGATGCCGAACCCCGCCAGCAGCGTGCCGGCGTCGACCCGGCGCAGCCCGTCCAGGAAGGCGGCCGATCCCAGATGCCGCACCAGCAGCGCCAGGATGCCCAGTCCCGCGAGCATCCGCAGCCAGGACCGGACCCGCCGGTTCATCCCCCGGCCCCGCCTTCCGCGCCGTACGGACCCGGCAGCGCCAGCAGATCCGTGTGGTGCACCGCGACGCCCAACTCCCCGGCCGCGCACGCCTCCAGCCGGCGCCGCAGGTACGCGTCGGCCGCCCGTGCCAGCCCCGGCCGCTGGGTGCGGGCGGCGCCCACCCAGCCGCGCAGCCACTGCTCGGTCAGCGCGCACTCGGGGCCGCCCAGCCGCCAGGGGCTGGCCTGGGTGACCACCGTCGCCCCGCGCCGCTCGAACGCCTCGACCGCAGCCGGCCCCGCATCCGGCCCCAGTAGCCGCCGTCCGCCGTCCGTCCGGCGCTGATGCGCGTTGAAGGCGGCGGCGATCTCGGCGTCGAGGGGATCGTGCGGGGTGAGTTCGACCCGCCCGGTGACCGAGAGCGCGAACAGCGCCGGGCACCGGGCGCCGGTGCACGCCTCGGCGACCCGTTCCAACTCCTCCCGGGTGAGCAGGTCGAGCAGGGCGGAGGCGGTGACCAGGGACGTGCCCGCGAGGGCGGGGACGGTCAGCGCGGCCAGGTCGCCCAGCTCCACGACCGCGGTAACCGGCCTGCCGTCGGCGGCGGTTGACGGCATCCGCACGGCGGCCCGGGAGAGCAACACCGCGTCGTGGTCCTGGAGGATCCAGTGCTGCGGACCGGGCAGCCGGACCGCGAGCCAGCGCCCCATGGAGCCCGTACCGCAGCCCAGGTCGCGGATCACCAGACCGTCCGGGTCTGGCGTCCGGTCCGGGTCGAGGGCGGGCGACCAGCCGCGCAGCGGTCGCAGCAGCTCCGGCGCGCGGGCGGCGGCATCGGCCCGCTCCCGCAACTCCAGCCACTGCGGACAGAACCGCGGCCTGCCGACCCCGCCCATCACCGGCTCCAGGGCTCGTCCCGGAGCCGTTCCAGCACGTGCGCCAGACTGTGCGACGTCATCTCCCACCCCTCCAGCATGGCACGCCGTCCGCGCGCCGAGATCTTCAACCGCTGACGCAGCCCGGCGTCGCCGAACCAGGCCCGCAGCGCGGCACCGAGCGCGGCCGGTTCCCCGTCCGGTACGAGGATTCCGGGCACGCTCCCGTCGGGGGCCCTCCCCACCGCTTCCGGGACCCCGTCCACGGCCGTGGCCAGCACCGGAACACCGCGCGCCAGCGCCTCGGTGAGCACCATGCCGTAGGTCTCGGCGTACGAGGCGAGCACCAGCAGATCGGCGGCGGCGTAATACGCGTCCAGCTCGGCGCCGGCCCGCGGCCCGGCGAACCGGATCCGCCCGTCGAGGCCCGATCGCCGCACCTGCTGCCGCAGTTCGTCCGCACAGCGGGCGTCGCGTCCGGTGCCGCCGACGAGATCGCAGGTCCACGGGACGTCGTCGGCGAGCGTCAGCAGGGCGTCCACCAGCCGGTGGTGGCCCTTGCGCGGGGTGATCGCCGCGACGCAGAGCAGCCGGCCTGCGCCGTCGGTGCCCGGCGCCGGCGGCGCGGCGGCAACTCCCGGCCGGGCGACGGCGACTCGGGACGCCGCCAGCCCGTGGTGCGCGCGGATCCGGCCGGCGGCCCACTCACTGGTGGCGATCACCGCCCGCACGGTGTGCAGGGCGCGCCGCTCGCGGGCGTCCAGGTCCGCCGCCACCCCGGGAGCCAGTCCGGTCTCGTCAGCGAGCGGCAGATGCACCAGTACGGCCATCCGCAGCCGCACCGCCTCGGGAGCCAGGACGTCGGGAACGCCGCAGGCCACCAGTCCGTCGAGGAGGACCACGGCGCCGTCGGGCAACTGGGCCAGGCGGCGGGCCAGTTCGGCGGTGTCGGCCCGGTCCGGCCGGGGCCAGGCGCCGGGCACCGCGAGGCGGCGGACCCGCCAGCCCCGGTCCGGGAGGTCGCGGCACAGCCGCAGGTCGTAGGTGTTGCCGCCGCTCGGCGCGGCCGGTTCGGCGATGCCCCCGGGCAGCACGACGTGCACCTCCCGGGCCGGTTCCGCGGTGCCGGCGCGGGTCACCGGCGGGACCCGTGCCGGGTCACAGGGTGCGCTCGTAACTGGCCCAGGCGATATGGGATTCGTGCAGGGTCACGGTGATCCCGGCCAGTTCGCGGGCGCCCTCGCCGAGGTTGCCGGCGTGCACCCGGTCGGCCAGGCGGTCGGCGATGACCTTGGCCAGGGCCTCGGTCGAGGTGTTGGTCCCGGCGAAGGCGGGTTCGTCGTCGAGGTTGCGGTAGTTCAGCTCGCCGACCACCGCGCCCAGCTCCTGGGTGGCCAGGCCGATGTCGACCACGATGTTGTCGGCGTCGAGTTCGGGGCGGCGGAAGGTGGCGTCCACGATGAAGGTCGCGCCGTGCAGGCGCTGCGCGGGCCCGAAGACCGCGCCGCGGAAGCTGTGGGCCACCATCAGGTGGTCGCGGACGGTGATGCTGAACACGGTGTTCCTCCGGGTGGTGTCGCGGTGCGGATGGCTCGGTCGGCGCCGGCCGCTATCCGGGGAGCGGCCCGGCCGCCGGGTAGCGGATGCGGTGGCACAGCGCCGGGAGTTCGCCGGAGGCCAGCCGCGGCAGGACGGACGGCAGCTCCTCGAAGGCGGATTCGCCGGTGATCAGCGCGTCGAAGGCGGGGTCGGCGAGCAGGTCGAGGGCGAGCGCGAGACGGTCGGCGAAGGTGCGACGGGCGCGCCGGGCCGGGGCGACCGCGCCGACCTGGCTGCTGCGGACGACCAGCCGCCGGGAGTGGAAGGACTCCCCCAGCGGCAGGCTGATCCGCCGGTCGCCGTACCAGCTCAGCTCGATCACCGTGCCCTCGGGGGCGAGCAGTTCGAGGGCGCGGGCCAGTCCCTCCTCGGTGGCGCTGGTGTGCACGACAAGGTCGCACTCGCCGTCCGCGTCGGCGGGCAGCGCGAAGCCGGCCCCGAGTGCCGCGGCGGTGGCGGCCCGCGCCGGGTCGGGGTCGACCAACTGCACGCGGACGGCCGGGAATCGGGCCAGCAGGGCGGCGACCGCACAGCCCACCATGCCCGCGCCGACCACCGCGATCCGGTCGCCGAGCAGCGGCGCGGCGTCCCACAGGGCGTTCACCGCGGTCTCGACGGTGCCGGCCAGCACGGCCCGGGCGGCGGGCACGGTGTCCGGGACGGCGGTCACCGCGGCCACCGGGACGACGTACCGCGTCTGGTGCGGGAAGAGGCAGAAGACCGTCCGCCCGAGCAGCGCGGCGGGCCCCTCCTCCACCTCGCCCACATTGAGATAGCCGTACTTGACCGGCCCGGGGAACCCGCCTTCCTGGAACGGCGCGCGCATCGCGGTGTACTGGCTCTCGGGGACGCCGCCGCGGAAGACGATGCTCTCGGTCCCGCGGCTCACGCCGGAGTAGAGCGTGCGCACCAGCACCTCGCCGGCGCCGGGCCGCCGCAGGTCAGCGGTCCGGATCTCGCCCTGACCTGGGGAGCCGAGCCAGAATGCCCGGGCGGCGCGCGGCAACCGAATCCTCCTGGACGGTGTTGCGATGCGTCGTCGATGCTGGAGAACGCACGGTGCGGATCTTGGTGACGCCGTCACGATACGCGGCGCCCATCGAGTCCGCCAGACGCACCGGGAGGCACGATGGCCGTACAACGGCAGTACGGGACAAGGCCGTTCGCCCCGGACGCCGCCGCGGGCGCGGTCGCGCAGCTGGTGCTGCTGGAGGCGCTGTGCCGGGCCGTCGGGCTGGGGACCGCGGGGTGGCTGGCGGGCTCCGTCTTCGCGGTGGCCACCGTGGCCACGCTCACCCGCGCGCTGTGCCGGTCCTGGCCGGACTCGTTCGGTCCGGCCAACCGCGTCACCCTGGCCCGCGCCACGCTGGTCGGCGGGGTGACCGCCCTGGTCGCCGACTCCTTCGGCCGGCGGCCTGCGGTGACGGCGCTGGTCGGGCTGATCGGACTGGCCACCGTCGCGCTGGTCCTTGACGCGGTGGACGGCCGGGTGGCCCGGCGTACCGGGACGGCGACGCCGTTGGGAGCCCGCTTCGACATGGAGGTCGACGCGTTCCTGATCCTGGTGCTGAGCATGTACGTCGCGAGGGCGCTGGGCCCGTGGGTGACGGCCATCGGCGCGATGCGCTACGCCTTCGTCGCCGCGTCCTGGGCGCTGCCGTGGCTGCGCGCCGCGCTGCCGCACAGCACGGCCCGCAAGACGGTGGCGGCGTGCCAGGGGATCGTGCTGGTGGTGGCGGCGGCCGGGATCGTGCCGCGGGAGGCGGAGTTCGGCGCGGTGGCGGGGGCGCTGGCGCTGCTGGTGTGGTCGTTCGGGCGGGATGCGGTGTGGCTGTGGCGGGCCCGGGAGCCGGGGTGAGCGGCCGGGGCGGCGGGGGTCAGGTGCCCGCGTGCCGTCCCAGGTAGACGACCATCGCCAGGAAGGCCAGCACCAGGTTGGTGACCGCGACGGCGAACAGCACCCGTATCCACAGGCTGCGCCGGGCCGCCTCGTACGTCGCCGTCCGGTGGGTCACCAGGACGGTGCCGGGCAGCCGCGCCAGCCGGGTGCCGGGGCGGTCGGCGGTGACCCGGGCCCGCCGGACGCCGCAGCGCGGGGACGTCAGATGGCGGGCGGCGATCTCCGGGCAGGCGCGCCGGTGTCCGCGCGGCGGGCGCAGCGCGCCGGGGCCGAGGTGGTGGCGCCCCCGGCAGGGCCGTGCGGTGCCCGCACGGGAGGCCGCGGGTATGCAGGTGCGGGAGCGGACCGCGCGCCACGGCGGCGGTCCTTTGCGTCGCGGTGCGCCGGCCATCGGGGTCACCCGGATCCGGTGGCGCCGCACGCGGTGCGAGCCACCCGCGCCGCCGCGCCGCTCACTCGGCCGCCCCGCCCTGCGCGCCGGACGCGGTCCCGCCGTCGGGGTCGACGCCGACGCTGCGCGCGATCCGCAGCGCGTCGTCCAGCTCGTCCTCCGCGACGGCCAGGGCATAGGCGTCGTCCGCCGTACGCGCCGCCGCGACGGCAGCCCGTGCCGCACGCACCCGTTCCCGAACCGACTCGGCGAAACCGCCCACGCATGCCCTCCGCGTTCAGGCCGACCGGCCATCGCGTTCATCTGTTGAATAGCGGAATTCCTCAACTGTAGTCGACGGGCCCGGCGGCTTGAACGGGTGGTGCACAAGCCGCCGGACGAACTCCGGGCGCCGCACCGGTCGTCCCCGCGCCCGCCCGCGGCCTTGAATCTCCCGTAGCGGGAGCTTCTACGGTCCTGGCAGACGCGGCCGGTCACCGCCCGGCGCGCCGCGTCCGCCACGGCGAGCCGGGCACCGTCACGACAACGAGGAGCGAGGATGACCGCGTTCGTTCTGGTATCGGGGGGCTACACCGGCGGCTGGATCTGGCGCGAGGTCGCCGCGCGGCTCCGGGAGCGGGGACACGACGCCCACCCGGTGACGCTCACGGGGATGGGCGACCGGCGCCATCTGGCCGGCCGGGAGACGGACCTGGAGACGCACGTCGAGGACGTCGTGCAGGTGCTGGCCCACGAACAGCCGAGGGACGCGGTGGTCGTGGGGCACTGCTACGGCCTGCTCCCCGCCCTGGGCGCCGCCGACCGCCGACCGGACCTGGTCGGCCGGGTCGTCTACCTGGACACCGGCATGCCGGCCGACGGCGACACGGGGTTCGACGTGATGCCCGACCCGGTGGTACGGGACCGGCTGCTGCGGCGGGCCGAGGAGCTCGGCGCGGGATGGCGGCTCCCGCCGCCCCCGCTCGCCGACGAGCAGCTGTGGGGCAGCCTCGCCGGTGTGACGCCCGCCGCCCGGGAGCGGCTGGAGCGGCTTGCCGCGCCGCAGCCGCTGGCCACCCTGACCCGGCCGCTGCGGCTCACCGGCGCGGCGGCCGAGATGCCGGCCACCGGCGTGTTCTGCACCGCCCACGGCACGAGCATCGCCACCCTGGAAGCGCTGGTGGCCACCGGCGACCCCCGCTACGCGATCCTCACCGAACCCCGGGTCGGCTTCTTCGACCTGGACACCGGGCACTACCCGATGCTGTCCCGGCCCGGCGAGCTGGCCGACGTGCTGATGCGGGCGGCGGCGGACGAGGGCCGGCGCCTCGGCTAGGTGCTGCCCCCGGTGGGTCGGGGTCGGATCGGCGACCCACCGGACGGGCCCCGGCTCAGCCGCCCTGCCCCCAGGCCGCCGCCTTCTCCCGGGCCTCGGCGAGGTCGTCCTCCGTGGGGGCGTCGTCCTGGGTGAGGCTGCGCCGCCAGTAGCCGGTGAAGTCGATCCGGTCCTTGGCGACGCCGCGCTCCGCGGTCAGGTGACGCCGCAGTGCGCGCACCGCGCCCGCCTCACCGGCCAGCCAGACGAAGGCCGGGTCCTCGGGGAGAACGGCCGCGCGGACCGCGTCGAGCAGCACGCCGGTCCGCCCGGCCGGCGCGCGGTCGCGGTGCACCCAGTGGACGGTGAGGTCGGCGCGGGTGGGCAGTTGCTGCTCCTCCGCCGCGTCGGCGACCTCGACGTAGGCCACCGCGCGGGCGCCCGCGGGCAGCGCCGCGGCGAGCGAGCCGATGGCGGGCAGCGCCGTCTCGTCCCCGGCCAGCAGAATCGGCCCGGGGGCGTCGAGCGGCAGCGGCCGGGCGTACTCCGCCGCCGGGCCGTACCGGGCGAGGGTGTCGCCCACGGAGGCGGTCGCCGCCCAGCGGGTCGCCGGACCGGCCTCCGCGGGCGCCGCGCCGGGCGCCCCGTGCAGCGCGAAGTCGACGGAGAACCGCCGGCGTTCGGGGTCGTAGGAGCGCACCGTGTAGCTGCGCATCCAGGGCCGCTCCTCCTCCGGGATGGCGAGGTACGCCTGGTACCAGCTCATGGCATCGCCGTCCGCGGTCGCCTCGGGGAGGCGGGGAACGCGCCGGCCCGGTGTGGGGAAGAGCAGTTTGAGCTGCTGGTCGGGCCACGTGGGGAAGGCGTCGAGGCCCTCCCCGGAGAAGGTGATCCGGACCATACGCGGGGTGATCCGGCGGACGTCGGTGACGTGGATGAGTGCGACGGGCACGGCCGTCATCGGAGCTCCTCGGGAACGCGCGGATGATATCTTTACGGCGTAAAGAGTTCGATCGGCGACATTACTTTACGCCCTAAGGAGTTGCAAGTGGTGGTATTCGCGGGCCAGGGCGACGCCCGCCGTTCGCTGTCGCTGCTGTGGCGCGCCGACGCCCCCGAGCGGACCGCGAGGACGCGTACGCCCCGGGGGCCCAAACCGGCGCTGAGCGTCGACGCGATCGTCGACGCGGGCATCGCGGTGGCCGACGCGGACGGAATGGCGGCCCTGTCCATGCGCACGGTCGGCGAGCGGCTGGGACGTACGGCCATGGCGCTGTACACCTACGTCCCCGGCAAGAACGAGCTGGTGGACCTGATGTACGACCGGGCGCTGGCCGAACTCCCCACCGGCTACGACCTTTCGGCGGGCTGGCGGGCCGCGGCGGCGTCCTGGGCGGCGGACACCTGGGAGTTCTACCTGCGCCACCCGTGGGTGCTCCAGGTCTCCCAGGCCCGGCCGGTCCTCGGCCCCAACGAGTACGGCGCGCTGGAGTCCCTGCTGCGGGTGCTGTACGCCACCGGGCTGGACTCCGCGGTACTGCGTCGCGTCGTCGGCGTGCTGTTCCACTTCGTCCGCGGCGCCGCACAGACCGTCGCCGAGTCCCGGCTGGCCGCGACCGCCACGGGCGTGCCGGACGAGGACTGGTGGCAGGCCCGCTCCGGCATGCTGACCGAAGTGGCCCCCGACTTCGCGGAGCGCTTCCCGCTGTTGGTCCGGCTGGAGACCGAGGGCGCGGCACCGCCGGCGGACGGCACGCCGTATCTGGAGCGCGAGGCGAAGCGGACCTTCGACGTCGGGCTCGCGGTCGTCCTGGACGGCATCGAGACGTCGGTCGCCCGCTCCGGCACGGCGCCCGGCCGGGGGCCGTCGGAGTGAGGAAGCCGGCGGGACGGCCGGCGGCCGGTGTCGTCGTACGGCGGTGCGGCGTTGGGCATCCGTGACCGTTCCCCACCCCCGCCCGTGGTTCCTGCCGGCCGGCCTCGCGGCGCTGCCGGCGGAGGCACTGCCCGACGGCCCGGCTGACACCCCGTCCGATCCCGGCCCCGCCCCGGGGGCCGGTCCCGAGCCGGCCGCCGCGGACGGGCCCGGGGAGGCCCGGCCGCCGGCCGGCGCGCGGCCGGAAAGCCGACCGCCGCACCCGCTGCCGTCAACGGGTTAGCACATGTGGCGGGCGGGGGTGATCGCCCGTAGCTTCGCCTCATGGCGCTACGACGGATGACGCGACGGCAGACGGTCTCCCTGGGCTGCGTCGCAGCGGTCCTGGCCGGATGGCCGGTGGCCGCTCCGCCGGCCCAGGCCGCCCCGCACCGCGCCGACGGGCGGATCGTCGTCCATCCCGGCGAGTCGATCCAGCGGGCGGTGGACACGGCCCGCCCCGGCGACACGGTCGTCGTCCTGCCCGGCGTCTACCGCGAGAGCGTCCTGATCACCACGTCGCATCTGACGCTGCGCGGGGTGGACGACGGGACGGTGATCGCACCCGGCGGGACGCGGGCCGCGAGCGCCTGCGGGCAGAACGGCGACGGCATCTGCGTCATCGGCGCCGCGGGCGTTCCCATCCGGGACGTCCAGGTGCGCTCGCTGACCGTCGAGGGCTTCCGGCGCAACGGCCTGTGGGCCTCGGGGACCGAGGGGCTGAGGGTCCACGACGTGGTCGCCCGGCACAACGGCCGGTGGGGGATCGGGCTGGAGAAGTCGGTTCACAGCGCGGTGCGGGACAACGACGCGGCGGGGAACGGCGATGCGGGGATCTTCCTGGCGAACTCCGCCGACGAGCACGTCGGGGCCATCGACTCCCGCGGCACGCTGGTCACCGGCAACCACCTCACCGGCAACCGGATCGGCCTCACCGTCCGGCGCCTGCGGAACCTGCTGGCCGGCGACAACACCCTGATCGGCAACTGCGCCGGGATGTTCGTCGTCGGCGACGAGAACCGCCCCCGGGCCGGGGCGCTGACCGTCGCGCACAACGAGGTGTCCCGGAACAACAGGTCCTGCCCCGCGACCAGGCGCATGCCGGCCGTCAAGGGCGCCGGCATCGTCCTGACCGGCGTCGAGGAAGCACTCATCGAGCGCAACCTCGTCCAGGGCAACGTCGGCACCTCCCCGCTCTCCGGCGGCATCGTGCTCTTCCACAGCTTCGTCAACGCCCTCAACGAGCGCAATCTCATCCGCAACAACGTGGTGCTGCACAACTCTCCGGCGGATCTGGTCAACAAGGACCCGGAAGGCCGCGGGAACCGATTCGTCCGCAACATCTGCCGCACGTCCCGGCCGGCCGGACTGTGCCCGGCGGACGCGTCACCATCAACGGGAGAATAGAGGCGGAATGACCACGGTAAGTCCCACTCCCCAGCCGGCCATGCGGCTGCGGGAACTCGTCTTCGGAGCCGCGTGCGCGGCGGCCGTACGGGCGGCGGCCCGGCTCGGCGTGGCCGACGCGCTGGAGGACCGGCCCGCCGGTGTGGCGGAGCTGGCCGCCGCGGTGGACACCGAACCGCGCGCGCTGCGCCGCCTGTTGCGAGCGCTGGCCTGCTACGGGATCTTCGAGGAGACCGCGGACGGGGAGTTCGCCCATACCGAGATGTCGCGGCTGCTGCGCGACGACGCACCGAACAGCCTGCGCTACATCTCCCTGTGGTGCACCGAGCCCTGGACCTGGGCGGCCTGGCCCCGGCTGGACGAGGCGGTGCGCTCCGGCCGCAGCGTCTTCGACGACCTGTACGGCAAGGGGTTCTTCGACTATCTGCACCAGGACGCCCGGGACTCCGCCCAGGTCTTCGACCGGGCGATGACCACCTCCAGCAGGCAGTCGGCGCGGGACATCGTCGAACTCCTCGATCTCACCGGGGTGTCGTCGGTGGCCGACATCGGCGGCGGCCAGGGCCATGTGCTGGCCGGCCTGCTGGAGAAGTACGAGACGCTGCACGGCGCCCTGCTCGATCTGCCCAAGGTCGTGGCGAACGCCGACCCCCGGCTGCGGGAGGGCGGACCGCTGGCCGGCCGGGCGCGGATCGTGCCCGGCGACTGCCGTGAGGACATCCCCGTACAGGCCGACCTCTACATCATCAAGAACATCCTGGAATGGGACGACGAGAGCACCCGCAAGACGCTGCGCAAGGTCGTCGAGGCGGCCCGGCCCGGTGCCCGGGTGGTGATCATCGAGAACCTCGTCGACGACAGCCCCTCGATGAAGTTCACCACCGCCATGGACCTGCTGCTGCTCCTGAACGTCGGCGGCGCCAAGCACTCCAAGGAGAGCCTGGTCAGCCACATGGCGGAGGCCGGCCTGCTGGTCCACGACATCCTGGTCGTGAACCCGTATCTGCACGCCTTCGAGTGCACCGTGCCCGAGTGACGGTGCGTGACACCGCGGCCCGCACGGCACGACCGGCGCACTCCCCCGGTGGCGGGGAGGGCGCCGGTCGGGTCCGGTCCGCCGTCAGCGGGCGCCGTCGCGCTCCCAGCGGTAGAACTCCCGGGCCATCGCGTCCTTGGGGCCGCGCCAGGTCTCCGGGTCGTACGCGCTGACGTACGCGGACAGCCGCTCGCTGATGCCGCGGAACTCGGGGTGGTCGTGCACCTTGGCGATCTCCGGGCCGGGCGGCCGGTCGGACTCGATGAGGTGCAGGTAGACGTCGCCGAACTGGAAGAGCGACCGTCGGTTGACGCCCACGAGGTGGGGAAGCTCGGTGCGGTCCGAGGCCGCGAAGACCTCGGCGATGTCCTGGGCCGAGCCGGGCTTCATCCGGGCGACGATCAGAGCGTGGTGCATCGGGAGGATCCCTTCGTTGCCGCCCGCCGGCGGTGCGAACGCGGCCTGGCGGGCCGTCAGTTGACCGGGGCGGCGGAGCGGAGTTCGCGGTCCCGCTGCTCGATCCGGTCCCGGATGAGCTCCATCTGGATCCGGGAGTTGCGGTTGATGTGCTCGGCCATGCCCTTGTCGTCGATCGGGGCCTCGGGCTTCATGGCGAAGTCCTGGGTCCAGTGCATGGACGTACCGCCCGGGATCTCCGTGTACTTCCAGTGGATGTCCATGTGCGCGAAGGGGCCGGTCTCGACGCGGCGGGCGCGGACGGTGAGCGACGCGCGGTCGGCCACCCGCTCCGAGACCCAGCTCCAGACCGTGCCGTTCTCGTCGGGGTGCATGGTCAGCCGGAAGGTGGTCCGGTCGCCGTCCCGCTCCAGCACCTCGACCGAGGCGTACTCGCTGAAGAGGTGGGGCCAGTTCTCCAGGTCGTTGGTCATGTCCCAGACGAGGTCGAGGGGGGCCGCGATGGTGATGTCGTTCTCGGTGTGGCCAGGCATGTCATGCTCCTGTCGTAGGTACCGTGTCGGTGTTGACGAGGTCGAGGAAGGCGCGCGGGGTCCTGGCGCGCTCGGAGTTGTCGGGCAGCGGCCGGCCGAACCGGTTCTCCAGTTCGCCCACGATGCCGAGCATCCCCAGCGAGTCCAGGCCGAACTCGGCGAAGGTCGCGTCGGGCCGACTCGCCATGTCCTGAGGGTCGACGGTCAGCCCGGCGGTCGACTTCATCAGCCCGGCCAGCTCGTCGAGAGTCAGTCGATCGGTCATGGGAATCTCCTTCTCACGAGGGGGACTTGTCGCCCCGGCGCAGCACCATCGCCGCGTTGGAGCCCATCAGTCCCCGGCTCAGCACCAGCGCCGTCCGGAGATCGGCGGAGCGGGGCTTCCCGGTCACCACGTCGAGGTCGTGGCAGACGTCGACGACGTTGGGGGTCGGCGGCACGACGCCGCTCTCCATCGAGAGCACCGCCGCGGCGATGTCCAGGACGGGAGCGCCGCAGTACGCCCGGCCGAAGCCGGTCTTGGGCGCCGTCACCGGGACCCGTGCCGCGTACCCGCCCAGGGCGTCGGCGAGCGCCAGCGCCTCGGCACGGTCGGCCGAGGCCACGCCGAGCGCGTCCGCGAACACGACGTCGATCTCCTCGGGAGCGCACCGCGCCTCCTCCAACGCGCCCTCGATCGCCCGGGACAGTCCCTCCCGGGACTCCTCCCACAGGGCGGCGCCGGTGAAGGTCGCGGCGTGCCCGGCCAGGAACGCCCGGGCCCTGGCGCCCCGCTCCTCGGCCGCCGCCTGCTCCTCGACGACCAGCATCGCGCCGCCCTCGGCGGGCACGAAACCGCAGGCGCCGGTGGTGAACGGACGGTAGGCGCGGATCGGGTCGTCGGACCGGCTCAGGTCCTCGTACCCGAGCTGGCAGACGACCGAGTACGGGGCGAGCGGCGCCTCGGCGGCGCCCACCACCACGGCGGAGGTGCCGCGGCGGATGGTGCGGGAGGCATGCGCCAGCGCGTCCAGCCCGCCCGCCTCGTCGCTGGCCACCACTCCGCACGGCCCCTTGAAGCCGCCCCGGATCGAGATCTGGCCGGTGCTGGCCGCGTAGAACCAGGCGATGGACTGGTACGGGCCGACATGGCGCGAGCCCTGGCCCCACAGGTGCTGCAGTTCCCGCTGGCCGAACTCACCGCCGCCGGAGCCGGCCGCGGTCACCACCCCCACCGCGAACGGCGAACGGTTGTAGTCGGCCCGGCCCAACAGCGCGTCCTCCAGCGCCAGGTTGGCCGCGGCCATCGCGAAGTGCGTGAACCGGTCGGTCTGGACGAGGAAGCGCTCCTCGATCAGCTCGCCCGGGTCGAAGCCGCGCACCTCGCCGGCGACCTTGAGGGGCAGGTCCTCGCACCCTTCGCGGGTAACCGTGTCCAGGACGCTGATGCCCTCCTGGGTGGCCTTCCAGAAGGCTTCGGTGTTCGGCCCGTTGGGGGCGATGACACCGATACCGGTGACGACGGAACGACGTACGTGCGGGGAGATCATCTCGCCCTCCCACCCGGTCGGGTCAGGACCACCGCTGACTGGAACCCGCCGAACCCACTGCCCACCGACAGCACCGACCGCAGCGGCAGTTCGCGCGCCGTCTTCGGTACGTAGTCGAGGTCGCACTCGGGGTCCGGGGTCTCGTAGTTGGCCGTCGGCGGCACCACCTGGTGGGTCAGGGCCAGGACGCACGCGACGATCTCGATCGCCCCGATCGCGCCCAGTGAATGCCCCACCATCGACTTGATCGAGCTCATCGGCACCGTGTAGGCGTGGTCGCCCAGCGACTTCTTGACCGCGGCGGTCTCGTGGCGGTCGTTCTGCTGGGTGCCCGAGCCGTGAGCGTTGACGTAGTCGACCTGGGTGTGGTCGAGCCGCGCATGGGCCAGCGAGCGGTTGATCGCCTCGGCCATCTCCAGACCTTCCTCGGTCAGGCCGGTCATGTGGTAGGCGTTGCCGAAGGTGGCGTACCCCCGTATCTCGCAGTGGACGGTCGCGCCGCGGGCGCGGGCGTGCTCCAGCTCCTCCAGGACGAGGACGGCGCCGCCCTCCCCCATGACGAATCCGTCGCGCCGGGCGTCGAACGGCCGGGAGGCGTGGGCAGGGTCGTCGTTGTTTGCGGAGGTCGCCTTGATGGCGTCGAAACAGGCCACGGTGATCGGCGAGATCGGCGAGTCCGACGCACCGGCGACGCAGACGTCGACCCGGCCCTCCTCGATGGAGTGGAAGGCGTAGCCGATCGCGTCGAGGCCGGAGGTGCAGCCCGTCGAGACGGTCTGCACCGGGCCGTGCGCGCCGATCTGCTCCGCCACCGCCGAGGCCAGCGAACTGGGCGAGAACGCCCGGTGCAGATAGGGCCCGGCGGGGCTGGGGTCCACGTCCCAGCGGCGGCCGGACTCGCTGACCGCGACATAGTCGTGCTCCAGGCGCGTGGTGCCACCGACCGCGGTGCCCAGGGACACCCCGATCCGCCAGGGGTCCTCCTTCCCGGTGTCCAGCCCGGCCTCGCGCATCGCTTCCTCCGCGGCGACCAGCGCGAACTGGATGTACCGGTCCGAACGGCTCACCTGCTCCTCGCTCAGCCCGTGCCGCGCGGGATCGAAGTCGCACTCGGCGGCGATCCGCGAGCGGAACCCGGCCGGGTCGAAGAGGGTGATGCCGCGGGTGGCCGTACGCCCGGAGGACAGCAGGTCCCAGAACGCGGGGACCCCCACGCCGCCCGGGGCGACGACGCCGACGCCGGTGACCGCCACGCGGCGGATCATGACACCGGCTCCGTCCGTTCCGGTGGGGCCGCGGCCGATCCCTCTTCGGTGCCCTCGGTGTCCACGTGCCCGAGTTCGGGGCGCGGCGCCAGCGGGCCGAGGTGGAAGACCATCCGTGCCTCCACGTCCCCGACGTTGCGGAACCGGTGCCGCATGTACGGCGGGATCAGCAGCCCCTGGTCCGGGCGCAGCGGGTGGGTCTCGCCGTCGAGGTCGACTTCGAGCGCGCCCTGGACGACGTACACGAACTCCTCGGAGTACGGGTGGTAGTGCTCGCCGATGCGCTCGCCGGGCTGCACGAGAGCCATGCCCATGAAGCCGCTCGTGGCGCCCACCGCGCTGGGTGTCAGCATGGCGCGCAGATCACCTCCGCGCCGGCGGTTGGGCTGGGTCTCGCTGAGGTCCACGATGCGTGGGCGGTACGTGGTCATGGCTGATTCCTCCAGGGGCGTGGTGCCGGCGGATGGGGATGGTGCGCCCGCGACGGGCGGACGCCGTCAGGCGCCCGGTGCCCAGCGGTCGGTGATGAGGTCCATGTCGGCGCGCGCCAGGAAGTGCGCGAGTTCGCGGTCGTTGGACAGGCCGCCGGCCACATCGGTGTCGAGCAGCCGGCGCAGCACGGCGATCTTGCGGGGACCGCGCGCGCCGAGGGACAGCACGGGGTCGCTCTCGATGGGGACCCGCAGGTCGACGAGTCGGACGACGATGTCGTCGCGCTGGAAGACGGTGCTGCCGTGGATGGGGCACGCCGGGTCGTCGGCGGCCTCCTCGTCCTGACGGGCCAGCATCTTGGCCAGCGTCATACCGCAGCCCTGCTTGGCCGGGTAGAGCAGCGCGTGCCGCCGCACCCGCTCGCGCTGGTGGCCGGCGGCCGCCACGTGGTGCACCGCGGGCAGCGCGGCGCGGGTGAAGAACACCCGGGCGGAGTCGGGGTCTTCGAGGTCCCGGTCCTGCTCCAGGTACGGGTTGAGGGCCTCCTCGACGGCGCGGACCTCGGGCTGCCGGGAGACGTGGCGCAGCGCGGCGACCAGGTCGCCCTGCACCTCGATGGCCCGTACGACGCGGTTGCCGTGCAGGAAGAGGGAGGTGCGGCGCAGCCGGGTGGTGTCGTCGACCCGGGACTCCGGGGAGGTGTACCCGGCGAGGATCTCGGCGACCATCGGCTCGCTGCCCGGCTTCACGGTGAAGGTCAGGGCGTGCCGGACCACTCCGTCACCGACGCGGGGGTCGACCTGGAGCCGGCCCTTGGACGGCTCGGGGGCATGGCCGGCGATGTTCGAGGTCTCGCGCAGAACGCTGAAGCGCAGGGAACGGGTGTCGCGGACGCAGCCGTGCAGCGGCTGGACCATCTTGACGTGCTCCTCGCTGTTGACCCAGGCCAGGAAGGGAGGTGCGCTCTCCCATTCGCTGGTGATCAGCCACTGGGAGGGGTTCTCGATGGACTGGCACAGCTGGTCGGTGAGGTGCCCGGGGACGGACGCCACCTGGTTGCGGAGCTGCTCGTAGGCTTCGAGGAAGCGCTGCTGAGCACCTTCTTGAAGATCCAGCAGAAGTACGACCCGGAGTCGGGAACCGTCGAAGGCGGACTGCGATATTCGTTCCGACAGCGTTGTCATCGTGTACGCATCTCCTCTGGGGCCCGAAGACCCCTGTGGTGCGTCGTCAGTTCCGGTGCAATCCGGGCGACCGGTGCAATCCGGGCGACTGAGCCGGATGGGCGGACCGCCGGCCCGGCGTGTCGCGGGGGCTGTCCGTGTTCGATCGTGGCCAAGACCCACGGTCGGCGCGAGATCTGTGAGCCATGCAGGTGAACCGTGATCGAACAGCCCGCAGGGCGGGCATTCGTGCTCCATCTGCCGTACGCCCCGATGGAGCTGGAGCACGCAATGAACCCCAAGGTCGAGCACCGGGTCCCGGTCCTCATCGTCGGCGGGTCCCTGGTGGGACTGTCCGCCTCACTGTTCCTGGGACGCCTGGGCATCGCCCACACGCTGGTCGAGAAGCACGCGGACACCTCGCGGCATCCGCGCGGCCGGGGGAACAACGTCCGCACCATGGAACTGTTCCGGGTGGCCGGCGCCGAACGGCGGATCCGCGAGGCCGCCTCGGTCCTGTCGGACAACCACGGAATCCTGCAGGCCGGTTCACTGACCGGCGACGACCAGGAGTGGCTGTTCCGGGAGATCGACCCGGGCGGCGGGCTGGCCCGGTTCAGCCCGGCCGGCTGGTGCCTGTGCAGCCAGAACGACCTGGAGCCGGTGCTGGTGCGCTGTGCCCGCGAGCTCGGCGCCGATCTGCGGTTCGCCACCGAGCTGATGTCCTGCGACCAGGACCCGGACGGGGTGACCGCGGTCGTCAAGAACCGCGACACCGGTGAGCACGCCACCCTCCGCGCGGACTACCTGATCGCCGCCGACGGCCCGCGCAGCCCCGTACGGGAGGGCCTCGGCATCGGCCAGACCGGCCCCGGCGACCTCTTCCACAACGTCAGCATCACCTTCCGGGCCCCCGAGCTGGCGGACGCGGTCGGCGACCGCCGCTTCATCGCCTGCTATCTGACGAACCCGGAGGCCGACGGCGCCCTGCTGCCGGTGGACAACCGCGAGCACTGGGTCTTCCACGCCCCCTGGCACCCCGACCGCGGCGAAACCCTGGAGGACTTCACCGACGAGCGGTGCGTCGACCACATCCGGCGGGCAACCGGCGTACCCGGTATGGCGGTTGAGATCACCGGCAAGGCGCCCTGGCACGCGGCGGAGCGGGTGGCGGAGCGGTACGGGGCCGGCCGGATCTTCCTGGCCGGCGACTCGGCCCACGAGATGTCCCCGACGGGGGCGTTCGGCTCCAACACCGGCATCCAGGACGCGCACAACCTCGCCTGGAAGCTCGCCGCCGTACTGGAGGGCGCCGCGGCTCCCGGGCTGCTCGACACGTACGAGGCGGAGCGACAGCCGGTGGCCCGGGCGACCAGCGCCCGCGCCTCGGCCCGGTCCGCCGAGCACAGCCACCCCGGCTACGCGGCGGCCCCGAACGCCGGCGGCGGCCGGCAGCGCGGGGTGCTCACCGTCGCCCTCGGCTACTGCTATCCGCAGGGCGCGGTGATCGGCGCCGACCCCGATCTGCCGGTCGTCCCCGAGCAGATGCGCCTGACGGGCGAGCCCGGCACCCGCGCCCCCCACATGTGGCTGCACGGCGCCGGCGAACGCCGCTCCACCCTGGACCTCTACGAGCGGTCCTTCGTCCTGCTCACCGGCCCCGAGAACGGTGCGGTGTGGCGCGCCGCCGCCGAGAACGCCGCCCGGCACTGGTCGGCGCGCCTGGATCACCACCGTATCGGCGACGGCCCGGACGCCGACCTGTCCCCGGAGGACGGCGCCGACTGGGCCGAGGTCCACGGGACGGCACCGGAGGGCGCGGTGCTGGTGCGTCCCGACGGGTTCGTGGCCTGGCGCGCGGAGGGCCGGGTGGCCGATCCGGAGGGGGCGCTCCGGGAGGTGCTGGGCGGCCTGCTGTGCCGGGAGTGACCCGGTCGGCACAGGCCGCGTGAGGCACCCCAGGAGGACGGGGCCGGCGGGACGGACACGGGCGTCCCGCCGGCCCTGGAACGTATCTTCTGACCGTCACCGGCCCAGGGGCATCTCACGCCGGCACCGGCCCGGTCCCGCAACTCGCGGGGCGATTTGGTGTTGAGTCCGGACATGGACGTCAAGAAGCCCTCGGGCCACCCCTTTCCCCGCATCTCCCTCCCGCACCAGCCACCCCGGCTGCCGCCACCGGTCCCCCGGCGCCCCGCCGAGGAGGACACGCCGATCTTCGACCAGCTCCTCAGGGAGTGGCGGGCCGGCGCACTGCGGCCGGTCGTCTCCTGGCCGATCGACGATCCGGGGAAGTCCCGGCCGGGCACCGCTGTTGGGAACGACGACGACCGCTGCTACCCGCGGAACCGCACCCAGCAGCCCGGCCATGAGTCTGTGCGACATTCCGCTGCACACCCTGACCGGTGAGCCCGCCTCCCTCGCCGACTACGGGGGCAAGGCCCTGCTGGTGGTGAACGTGTCGTCCAAATGCGGGCTGACCTCGCAGTACGCGGGCCTGGATCGCCTCCAACAGCGCTTCCCGGACCGCGGTTTCAGCGTGCTGGGCTTCCCCACCAACCACTTCGCGAGCCAGGAGCCGGGCACCGCTGAGGAGTTCGCCACCTTCTGCCCGACGACGTGCGGCGTCAGCTTCCCGCTGTTCGAGAAGACCGACGTCAACGGCGCGCGGCGGCACCCGCGGTACGCCGCACCGACCGGCACCCCGGACGCCGAGGGGCGTCGGGCGAGGCGCGGTGGAACTTCGATGGTTCCCGCGCACGGGCGACTGACGTCGACGGGGTGCATCGCCGGCTCCGGGTCAGCTCAACCACCCTCACGCCACTGCCTGTCACGCTGAAGCCGTCCGACATGGCCGAGGGCCAGACCTGCTACTGGGCCCGTCTTTCCTGACCCCGGCCACATCGCCTCGCCCACCGGCAAGAAGCATTCCAAGGCGGATCCGGAAACCTAGCCGTTGCTATCCACCGTTTGGGTGATGGTCCCGTGCACGGGACCAAAGCCCGGAACATTCACGTCCCCTCCGTCATCCGCGGGACGCAGATTGCTCGGCTCCACGGTCCGGCTGGTACCTGCGCGCGCACCTTCAACAGCACTGGCCGAACCGACGACGCCGAGAACAGCGGCGCCAGCGATTGCCATTGCGGCAATGACGTTACGGACGCACATAGTTCCTCCTGGAATTCGCGATCGGTGATTTACCGAAACCTGCCTTGACCGAGCGCCCAAGGTCCATGCCGCGCGCACTGGAGCTTCAGCCGTACAGGCGACCGCGCATGCCCGCCTCATGGCGCCCAGCGCCAAGGAACTCTTCACTCACCACGCCCGCGCGCTGCTGCGCCGGGCGTTTTCTCATGCCAGGAAGGCACACACCACAGACCGTTAGAGGCTTCGACGTCTCCTCGTACCAGGGGATGGCGCATCACAGCTCGCGACCCCGGCGGCGTCGCCCTCGAACTGGATCACCTCCGCGGCGCCGTCGACAAAGGGTTGGCCCGCGCCGACGGCTCCGTCGCCCTCCTCGCCCAGCGCTCCGACCAGATCGACCGACAACTCGCCGACCACGAACAGCGACTCGACAACCTCGAACGGGCCCGCCGGCCACTCCCGGGATGGTCTCCCTGGTAGCCGTCATCGGACTGCTGCCAACCGTCTGGCAGGCCACCAGCACCCGCCACATGGTGCGGAGGAGCATGAAGAGGCCATCTCAATTGGCAAGTCTGCGGCAGCAGATGACGCCATTCGGCGCCGTGCTCCCGGTCAGCCTGCGCTCGGGACCTCCAGCACATGAGGCTTCCGCTGCATCCCGGCCGGCGCCTTCGCCGGCTCCGGGCAGGGCGTTGGGACGGAGTGTCTGCGCCTGTCGCGGCAAGTCGATGCCCCGACCTGCTCGGGGTGGAGGACGGCTCCCGGACGGCCACTCGTCGGCGACGGCCAAGGACGCGGCGCGTCGCTCAGTGACTGCGTCATATTTCGCATTAGCCTCCTATGACTGTACGAAGTCGCTATATCACGGATTGTATCCTTCGACCACCGGAGAAGAAATGCGCAAGCTTCAGAAGGCCGCCGTCGCGACCGTCGCCCTCGGCAGCTTCGGCTTCCTCGGCGCGGGCATCGCCTACGCCACCAGCGGGAGCGGCGGCACCGATTTCGACGTCAAACAGCGAAACTCGTGCCGGTCGAACGACGCCGATGTCGACGCTCTCGGCGAGGTCGGGATCGCCAACGGCCTGGCGGGCAACGCGATCGGCGGTGAGGGCACCCCAGGTGGGCAGAGCACCAGGGTGGGCTCGTCCATGAGCTGCGTCAACAGCGTCGCCCTCAAGGGAAGCAAGGGCGGCGACGAGAGCAAGGGCGGAGGTTCGGAGGGCAGGGAGAGCAACGGAGGCAGGGGAGGCGACGCACACAAGGGCGGAGGCTCAGAGGGCAGAGAAGGCAACGGAGGCAGGGAAGATAAGGAAGGCGGGGAGAGCGCACAAGGCGGGGCGACGCCGGTACGCACGGACGGCGGGGAACAGCGGGGTGCGACACCTGGGCCCGGTCTCCGCTACACGGTCCGGACGGAGACCCTTACGACCTCTTAGGACCGGGTCGTGGGAGTCCGCTCAACCCTCCGTCGGAACGAAAGGCCGCCGGCCGGGCCACTCGCCGACCTCGACAACCACCTCGACGCCGTCGAACGGCGCCGCTGGCCCCTTCCCAGCAGCGCCGCTCTGGTCGGCGTCGTCGGCCTGGTGATGACCGTCCGGCAGGCCGCCGCCCACTGACATCGCCCGGTAACAAATGCGCCCTGCTCACGGCCTATCGCTGCGAGCACGGCGCGTTTGTCGTGAGGGAAGTAGCGGCTCACGAAGAGGCCGTGCAGGGCCGCGAGAACGAGCAGCGAGAGGCGCAGCCCTGACGGTTGGCCTGGCAATAGCGACCGTCTTCGACGGCCTGGACGTGCTCGGTCTCTGGGTCGGCGTGATGCTGCTCCCGTCGCACGTCGTCTGATTCCGAATCGTGCTGCCGAGACCCTGCGCCGCCACGCCCCTAGCCCCGTCCCGACTTGAAGGAGGGGCTAGCAGGCAAGGGCATGGATCAGCACCCGGAAACCATGCTGGGAGAGACTTCGCCCTTGTCACTCATGATTGAGGTGTGCGCGTCGATATAGCCTGAACCGCCATCGTAGGAGATCTCGTACATCCCGCCGGTGTAGCACTCGACTGTCACCGGCGCCAACGTGGTGAGTTCAGCGGTCGGTTGTTGCCCTACTGGATTTGCGCTCGGCCAGACAGCGACCTTGTCGTAGTTTCCGATCTTGCCGTCCAGGCCACCGCAACCCGCCAGTGCTGCCATACCAAGCGCCACACCGATCACCGACGTCACAATACGTTTCCTGGGCCACAATTCCGTTTCCCCCGTCATGAGAATCCGTCAGATGCATTGCAGCGGAAGACAATTCTCGGCTCCCCGAGCGCCAGACGACAAGAGTCAGACCGCGTACGTGTCCGGGCATCGGGATTCCGCATGTCGCGGTTCAGTGACCCTTGTGGGGTGTACGTGAGCGCCCCAGAGGATGCGACTCGGAAAAGCTTGCACCCGGGATCCGCAGACGCACAGAGCTACTGCGGCCCCTCGGCATCCCTCCGGCTGGACACCGCAGTCCTCGCGATCACCGACAGGGTCAGTTCCCGCTCCTCGTCAACGACGAGCCAGCCCTTCTCCAGAAGCGATTGCAGCAGCGGACGGACCTCGCCTCCCAGCTCTTCCGCCAGTTCGTCATCCGTGGGAGAGCGGCCGGCCCGGAGGAGAGCGGCCACGTGATGGACGAGCGCTTCCTCCGCGGCGGTGATGTTGAAGTCCATGGCGTGAAAGTATGCGCGCCCCTGGCGTGCAGCCCCCCGAAGCCCCGCGGCGCGTGGTGGTCGGAGCCTCTGACTCCCTGGCCCGGCTAAGTCAGCTCAGCGAGCCGACCCGCCCCGGCCCCCGGCTCGCTGCGCCCGAGCCTCCGCGGACACCGCGATCGTCGCGCCCCGCTTGCCCTACGGCACGCCGCTGACCTCGGACAACGCCATCCGGCTGCGCTGGCCCGGGCCGTCGGAAACTGCCGCACCGTAACCGTACGAATGCCGTTCTTCGGGCTCGAACTAGACTGTTCGAACGAGCCCGATGCGTCCGACCAGAAGCCGAACGAATGCCGCAGTCCGCAGAGCACCCCGAGCCCGCCGCCCCGCACGACGAACCCGCGTCGGCGGCGGATCTCGCGGAGCGCACCGCACGGAGCCTGCGCGATCTGGCCGGCGGCCCGATCTCCCGGCTTCCGCAGCTGCTGGAGGCGATGGTCACCGTCGGCTCCGACCTGGACGTCCACCACGCGCTGGACCGGATCGCGGAGACCGCCGCCTCGCTCACCGGCGCCCGTTATGCCGCCGTGGGCGTCCTCAACGAGGAGGGCGACGGGCTGCGCGATCTCGTCACCCACGGCATCTCCCCCGAGGAGGCGCAGCGGATCGGACGCCTCCCGGACGGCCACAGCGGGATCATCGGCGCGCTGCTGCACGGCGCGGAGGCGGTCCGGATCACCGACGTCCGCAACGATCCGCGCACCTGCGGCACGCTCCCCGAGGGGCATCCGCCGATCCGCTCGTTCCTCGGCGTCCCGATCCAGGTGCAGGGCGAGCTGTTCGGCAATCTCTATCTGGCCGGGAAACCGGACGACGGGGAGTTCAGTGAGGTCGACTTCCATCTGGCGCGGGTGCTGGCCACCGAGGCCGGTATCGCCATGGGCAACGCCCGGATGCACGCAGCCGCCCGGCAGCGCCGGCACTGGATCGACGGCGCCGCGTCGCTCACCACGGCCCTGCTGGCCGGTCCCGAGACCCACTCCACGACGGAGCACGCGCTCACCGTCGTCGCCGAGAAGGGCCGGGAGCTCGCCGAGGCGGCGACCGGGGCGGTGCTGCTGCCGCACCCCGACGGCGGGATGGAGGTCGTGGCGATCTCCACGGTGCTGTCGGATGCCGTCCGGACCGAGGCGTTCGGCGGCACGATCCCGCCGGAGAGCCCGGTCCTGCACCAGATACACGCCGGACTCGCGGTCTTCTCCGACGACTTCGCCGGCGACCCCCGCTCGATCTCCCCGCTGTCCCGCCACTACGGCCCGACGATGCTGCTGCCGCTGCGCAGCAACGGGCGGGTGCTGGGCGCGCTGGCGCTGTGCCGGATGTCCGACGACCGGCGCTTCACGCATTCAGAGCGGACCCTGGGTACCCAGTTCGCGGCCCAGGCCGCGCTCGCCCTCGTGCTCGCCGACCGCCACCGCGACCGGCGACGGCTCGCGGTCTACGAGGACCGCGACCGGATAGCGCGCGATCTGCACGACCTGGTCATCCAGCGGCTGTTCGCCACCGGCATGATGCTGGAGAGCACCCAGCGGCGGGCCGTCGTCCCCGAGGTCCGGGAGAGCGTCGTCCAGGCCGTCGACGAGCTGGACGCGACGATCCAGGAGATCCGCACCGCGATCTTCGCGCTCCAGCAAGGGCCGCCGGAGGCACCACCGGGGCTCCGCACCCGTGTGCTGCGGGAGGCCCGCGCGGCCACCGGGGCGCTGGGCGGCCGGCCGTCCGTGCAGTTCGTGGGACCGGTGGACGCCCGGATCGGCGAGGAGACCGGACGGGCCCTGGTGAAGGCGCTGCGCGAAGCCCTGGCCGGGATGGCGGAACGGGCCGGGAAACCCGAGGAGGCCGGGTCGGCGGCACCGGCCCGGATCGTGGTGGACGCCACCGCCGCGCTGGCCGACGGCCGCGACGGCGTACGGCTGACGGTGGCGCGCGGGGACGGTGCCGGTGAGCCGGTGGTGTGGGAACGGCCGCTGTAGGCACGGCCGTTCGACCCTACGCCCCGCGCCTCTCGGGGCACGGTGGGCAGTGGCGCGCGGTCCACGGCGGCGCTCCCCTTCCCTACTCGGTGCGGCGCACGAACGGCAGGTCCCGGGCCGCCACCGCTGCGCGCGGGCCCGCCGCCCGTAGCACGGTGTCCAGCGCCGCCTCCGGATCCGCGGTGTAACGGCCATTCGCCCAGGCCGCGTTGGCCTCGACGACCACCCAACGGCCTCCCGTGGGGCCGATGTCGGAGACCAGGACGACGGTGCCGGGGTCGACGGCGTCGGGGCCGGGCACCCGGTGCCGTCGGCGTAGGCCATGGCCCGGATGCCCTTGTCGTGGGGCGACTTGGCGAAGACCGGGCGGCGCGGAGCGTAGGCGTCGCGGATCGTGAGCGGGCGGATCGTGAGCGCGCGGATCTCGTGGCGTACGAGGGCACGGGGCAGTTCGGCGAGGCAGTGCGGGGGTGCTTCGAGCGGGGCGATGTCCAGGGGGGTCGGCGACGGCGTCGGCGAAGGCCGGTCCGGCGTGCAGATGGGTGGCGCGCAGTCCATCGGGGACGGAGAAGGTGGGGAGTTGGACGGTGCGCAGGCCCCCGCCGGCGGGCGGTGTCGCGGTGCTCGGTGTTCGGTGGCGGTGGTGGTGGCGAAGGCGGAGACGGTCAGGCGCGGTGGCAGCAGCAGTGTCGCGGCTCCGGCCGCCGTCGTTCCGCCGGTGTCCGCGGTGCCGCCGCGGTCGCCCCCGCGTGGCACGGCGGTCATCGTAGTGAGGGGGTGGCAGGGCGCCCTCAGGGGTGATCGATCCGGAATTCCTTGACCTCAAGATTGGTTTAGGTTCTAGGTTCTTTCTTGTCGCCGGTCACGCACGGCGATCCCGTGACGACCCCGGCAATCAGGAGGCCCGCGATGGACATGGAAGTCACCGCCTGGCGTTCACTGCACAGCACGATGACCGCACAGCAGGGCAGGCGCCGCTTCTCCCGCGGGGCGCTGCGCCGTATCACGGCCTTCGCCCGCCCGCACCGCCGCAAGCTCGGCTGGTTCCTGGTGCTCAGCACGGTCACCGCGATGCTCGCGGTCGCCACCCCGCTGCTCGCCGGGCGGGTGGTGGACGCGATCGTCGGGGGCCGCTCGGCCGGTCTGGTCCTGGGGCTCTCCGGGCTGATCGCGGCCATCGCGCTCGCCGAGGCGGGCCTGGGGCTGCTGACCCGCTGGCTGTCGGCGAGCATCGGTGAGGGGCTGATCCTGGACCTGCGGACCACGGTCTACGACCACGTCCAGCGGATGCCGATCGCGTTCTTCACCCGGACCCGCACCGGGGCGCTGGTCAGCCGGCTCAACAACGATGTGATCGGCGCCCAGCGGGCGTTCAGCGACACCCTCTCCGGGGTCGTCAGCAACATCGTGACGCTGCTGCTCACCCTCGCGGTGATGCTCAGCCTGTCCTGGCAGATCACGCTGATCGCGCTGGTGCTGCTGCCGGTGTTCGTGCTGCCCGCCCGCAGGGTCGGCCGGCGGCTGGCGGATCTGCGGCGGGAGGGCGCCGACCACAACGCCGCGATGGGCACCCAGATGACCGAGCGGTTCTCCGCGCCGGGCGCCACGCTGGTCAAGCTGATGGGCCGGCCGTCCCGTGAGTCCGCCGAATTCGCCGCCCGGGCTCGGCGGGTGCGCGACATCGGCGTCCGCTCGGCGATGGTGCAGACGTACTTCGTCACCGCGCTCACCCTGGTCTCCGCACTGGCTCTGGCCGTGGTCTACGGCCTGGGCGGGTTCCTGGCACTGCGCGGGCAGCTGGCGGCCGGCTCGATCGTCTCGCTGGCGCTGCTGCTCACCCGGCTCTACGCCCCGCTGACCGCGCTCTCCGGCGCGCACATCGAGGTGATGAGCGCGCTGGTCAGCTTCGAGCGGGTCTTCGAGGTGCTGGACCTCAAGCCGCTGATCACCGAGAGGCCGGACGCCCGCGACGTTCCCGAGGGCCCGGTGTCGGTGGAGTTCGACTCCGTCCACTTCGGCTATCCCTCCGCGGACAAGGTCTCGCTGGCCTCCCTGGAGGAGGTCGCCACCCTCGACACCCGGGGCGGCGAAGAGGTCCTGCACGGCATCTCGTTCCGCGCCGAACCCGGCCAGATGGTCGCCCTGGTCGGCTCCTCGGGTGCCGGAAAGTCGACCATCGCCCAGCTGCTGCCGCGGCTGTACGACACCGACTCCGGGGCGGTCCGGCTGGCCGGCGAGGACGTCCGCGAGCTGACCGCCGCCTCGCTGCGCGACACCCTCGGCATGGTCACCCAGGACGGTCACCTCTTCCACGAATCCATCCGGCAGAACCTGCTGCTGGCCAAGCCGGAGGCGGCCGACGACGAGCTGTGGGACGCGCTGCGCCGCGCCCGTCTGGACGCGCTGATCGCCTCGCTGCCCGACGGCCTGGACACCGTCGTCGGCGAGCGCGGCTACCGCCTCTCCGGCGGCGAACGGCAGCGGCTGACCATCGCCCGGCTGCTGCTCGCCCACCCGCGGGTGGTGATCCTGGACGAGGCGACCGCCCACCTGGACAACACCTCCGAGGCGGCCGTCCAGGAGGCGCTGACCGAGGCGCTCGACGGGCGGACCGCGCTGGTGATCGCCCACCGGCTGTCGACCGTACGGGCCGCCGACCTGATCCTGGTCGTCGAGGGCGGCCGGATCGTCGAGCGGGGCACCCACGAGACGCTGCTGGCGCAGGACGGGCGGTACGCGGAGCTGTACCGCACGCAGTTCGCCGCCGCGGAGGCCGGCGCCACGAGCCCGGCCGGCTCCCCGGTGACCGTCGACTCCCCGGTGGACACCGCGCCGGAAGCCGGTCCGGACCTGGTCACCGGGGCACCGCTGGTCAACTGACGGCGCACCGGATGGCCCCCGCCCCTTGGCGGGGGCCTCCGCATGCCGAAAACTGAGGCGATGACGCAGCGCGCGGAACACTCGACCGTCATGGACCGCCTCGCGATCGACGACCTGGTCACCGGCTACGCCACCAGCGTGGACGACGGCGACTGGCCGGGCTACCTGGCCCTGTTCAGCCGGGACGGCCGGGCTGACTACCGCTCGGCGGGCGGCATCGAAGGCACCGTGGAGGAGGTCGCGGTCTGGCTCGCCCAGATGTTGCGCCTCTTCGCCATACGGCAGCACCTGATCGTCAACCGCCGCATCACCTTCGCCTCGCGGGACGGCTCCCCCGCCGACACCGCCACCGTCCAGGCCGACTACCTCAACCCGATGCGGGTGGCCGATCCCGACCCGGACGCCGCGGGCCCCACCGCCCCCGACTACACCTGCGGGGGCCGCTACCACTTCACGGCCCGCCGCACCCCCGATGGCTGGCGGCTGACCGGCGTCGTGGTGCACGAGAAGTGGCGGGAGGTGCTGACGCCTGACCACGCTTGACGGTGACAGCACATCACGGCGAGAGGTTCACCGCGGCAGCGACAGGCGACAGGGAGCGCAGATGGACACACCGCCCGGCGGCACGGTGCCCCGGTCCCGATCCCTCTGGGCGCGGGGCCCGGCCGCGGCGCTCGCGGGGGCGCTGCCGGCCCTCGCCTTCCCCGAGCCGTCCTGGTGGTGGTTCGCGTACGTCGCCCTCGTGCCGTGGTTGCTGCTGGTGCGTTCCGCGGCGACGCCGCGCCGGGCGGCGCTCTACGGATGGCTGGGCGGCGCCGGGTTCATGCTGGCGGTGCACCACTGGCTGCTGCCGAGCCTGCACGTCTTCATCCTCGTCCTGGCGCTGCTGCTCGGGGCGCTGTGGGCGCCCTGGGGGCTGCTGGTGCGGGCCCTGCTGGCCGGCACACCCGGGGCGGGGCGCTGCGCCGCGGCCCTGGTCCTGGTGCCGTCCGGCTGGCTGATGGTCGAACTGGTCCGCTCCTGGCAGTACTTGGGAGGACCATGGGGGCTGCTCGGCGCCAGCCAGTGGCAGGTGCCGCCCGCGCTCCGGCTGGCGTCGCTCGGCGGCGTATGGCTGCTGAGCCTGCTCATCGTGGCCGTGAACACCGCGTTGGCCGAGCTGATCGCCCTGCGCACCGCCCGGCTGCCCGCCGTCGCCGGACTGCTGGGGTGCGCCCTGGCGGGCACCGCTGCCTGGTACGGGGCGCCGCTTCCCCGGCCCGCCGGCACGGTCCGCATCGCGGTCGTCCAGCCGGGCCTCGGCGGCACGCCGACCCAGCGCCTGGCCCGCAGCGAAGCGCTCACCGGTGCGCTGGCGGGCCGTGGGGTGCGCCTGGTCGTCTGGGGCGAGAGCAGCCTCTACCAGGACCCGGCGGACCATCCCGTACTGGCCGGGCACCTGGCCGCGCTCGCCCGCCGGACCGGCGCCGACCTCCTCGTCAACGCCGACGCGACGAACGCCGACGGCCCCGGCATCTACAAGAGCGCGGTGCTCATCGGCCCGCGCGGACCGACCGGCGACCGCTACTCCAAGATGCGGCTGGTCCCGTTCGGCGAGTACATACCCGCCCGCTCGGTCCTCGGCTGGGCCACCCACGTCGGCAAGGCCGCCGCCACCGACCGCAAACGCGGCACCCACCAGGTCGTGATGCCGATCCCCACCGCGGGCGGGCTGCGGATCGGCCCCCTGGTCTGCTTCGAGACGGCCTTCCCCGACATGAGCCGGCACCTGGCCCGGGACGGCGCACAGGTGCTGGTCGCCCAGTCCTCGACCTCGACCTTCCAGGACAGCTGGGCCCCCGCCCAGCACGCGTCGCTCGCCGCGCTCCGCGCCGCGGAGACCTGGCGCCCCATGGTCCACGCCACCCTCACCGGCGTCAGCGCGGTCCACGGGCCCCGGGGCGAGCAGATCGGCGCACGCCTCGGCACGGACCAAAGCACGGCCGCCGTCTACGTTCTGCCCCTGGCCACCGGCACCAGCCCGTACACCCGTTTCGGCGACTGGGCGGTGTACGGGGCGATCGCCGCGCTGCTGCTCTTCGGCGCCCGGTCCGCCGTCCGGGCCCGCGTCAGGCGGACTGCGCGACCGCTTCCCTGACCACCCGCTCGCACAGCTCATGAGTCCGCAGCGCGTCCTGGGCGGACACCCGCCGCCCGGCGCGTACGTCGTCCAGGAACGCCTGCACGATCTGCTCGATCCCCCGCTGGCGGGCCACCGGGACCCAGTCACCGCGGCGCCGGATGGTGGGCTGCCCCTTGTGGTCGACGACCTCGGCCAGGTTGACCACAAGGCGCCGGGTGTCCTGACCGGAGATGTCCAGCAACTCCTCGGTGGAGCCGCTGAGGCGGTTCATCGTGCCGATGGCCGTGAACCCGTCACCGGAGAGCTGGAGCACGACATGCTCCATCAGCCCGTGGCGCACCCTGGCCCGCACATCGATGTGGTCGATGTCGCCCGGCACCAGGAACCGCAGCGTGTCGACGACGTGGATGAAGTCGTCGAGAACCGTCGTGCGCGGGTCCTCGGCCATCCCGACGCGGTTCTTCTGCATCAGGATCAGATCGCGCGGGTGCTCCCGGCACTGCGCGTACCCCGGCGCGAAGCGGCGGTTGAAGCCGACCGCGAGCCCCACCCCGCGGTCCTCGGCGAGCTGGACGATCCGCCGGGTGTCGGCGATGTCGTAGGCGATCGGCTTGTCCACGTAGGTCGGCACGCCGGCCTCGACCAGCCGGGTCACGATCTCGGGGTGCGCCACGGTCGCGGCGTGCACGAAGGCGGCGTCCAGGCCGACGCCGAGCAGCCTGTCCAGGTCCGTGTGCAGCTGCCGCCCGGTCAGCCGGTAGGTGTCGCCGACCCGTTGGAGGGTGGCCGGGTTCCGGGTCTGGAGATGCAGTTCGAGCCCCGGCCGGGTGCCCAGTACGGGCAGATACGCCTTCTGCGCGATGTCGCCGAGCCCGATGCAGCCGACCTTCACTCGCTCTCCTCTGATGCGTCTCGGGGGTGGTGCCGGTGTGGCGTGCCGGGGTGCGGTCCCGCCGGCCGGATGGCACCTGCGTACGCACCCCGGCCCACCGCACCGCACGCCGTACCGGAAAGCCTACGGGGCCGCCGGCGGACGCCAGTCGGCGATGCCGTCGAGGCCGCGCAGCACGAGGTCCGGTGCCAGCCGGGCGGTGGCCGCCATCGCCGCGCCGCGCAGCACGCAGGCGGGCCGGGAGCGCCAGGTCGTGAGCCTGCCGATCCGCTCGGCACGGCGTACCACGTCCATGGTGCGCGGCAGCCGCTGCCCGGTGTACGCGGCGAGTGCGGCGGACAGATCCGCGTCCGGGGCGGCCTCGTGGGAGAGGACGACGGCGTCCTCGATGGCCTGGCAGCCGCCCTGGCCGAGGTTGGGCGTCATCGGGTGGACGGCGTCGCCGAGCAGCGCCACCCGGCCCCGGTGGAAGGCGGGCGGTGCGGCAGCCGCGGTGTGCACGTCGTTCCGGAGCACCGCGGCCGGGTCGACGGCGGCCAGCAGGTCGGGCACGGGGCGGTGCCAGTCGCCGAACCGGTGCAGGAGTTCGGTCCGCTGATCGGCGTCGGTCCGCTCACCCGGCGGGACGGCGGCGGTGGCATAGGCGTAGACCCGTCCGTCGTGCAGCGGCACGGAACCCCAGACGCCGCCGGGGCCCCAGGTCTCGTGCGCGGCGTAGCGGCTCCCGGCGGTGGCGGCGGGGGCCGGGACGACGAAACGCCAGGCGGTGAAACCGGCGTAGCGGGGCTCGGGGTGACCGGGGAAGAGCGTGCGGCGGACGGCCGAGTGGATCCCGTCGGCGGCGACGACGAGGTCGGCGGTCAGCTCCTCGGCGCGGCCCTCGGAGGCGGTCCCCCCGCCCTCGGGCTCCGTCGTCCGGACGCGGGCCGGGCGGTCGTCCCGCAGCGGATCGCCCTCGTCCACGAGGTGGGCCCGGGCACCGGTCCGTACGGTGCCGCCGGGCAGCCGCGCGGTCAGCAGCGCGACCAGGTCGGCGCGGTGCGCGACCACGACCGGGCCGCCGAACCGCCGGACCGCCGCGGCGTTGTCCGTACGGGCCAGCAGCCGCCCGCTGGGCAGCCGCAGCTCGCCGGCCCGCTGCGAGGCGGCCATCGCGCGGACCGCGTCGCCCGCGCCGACGGTGTCCAGTGCGCGCTGGGCGTTGGGGGCGAGCCCGATGCCCGCGCCCACCGGCTCCAGAGCGGCGGCCCGCTCCAGGACGGTGACCGACCAGCCGCGGTGGTCCAGTGCCACCGCGGCGGTCAGCCCGCCGATGCCGCCGCCGATCACGATCGCGGTCCGCTGCCGCATGTCGCCCCCCTGGCGTCCCGCGGTAACTACAGCCGTAGTCCCGCACGTTCGTCCGCGGCCCCGCTTCCCGGAACCGCCTCGCGGAGACTACACCTGTAGTTTCCGCGCTATGCTCACCGGCATGAACGCCCGCAAAAACGCCGCCGCACACGACGGCACGCTCCTCCCCAGGCACCGGCTGATCGCCGATACGGCCCTGGCGCTGCTGGCCGAGCGCGGGATGCGCGGGCTGACCCACCGAGCGGTCGACGAGACGGCCGGCCTGCCGCAGGGGTCCACGTCGAATCTCGCGCGCACCCGAGCCGCACTGCTGGAGACCGCGGTCCGACGGCTGGCCGAGCGCGAGGCGGAGGTCCTCGTGGCGGGCGAGACGGCGGACATCACCGGGCGCGCGGGGGCCGGCGACCTCACCTCGGCGGACATCGCCGACGCGCTGTCCCTCGCCCTGCACCGCTATCTGGCCGGGCACCGCCGGCTGCTCGTCGCCCGCTACGAACTCGCTCTGGAGGCCACCCGCAGGCCCGAGTTGCGGGCGGTCTACGACCGGGCGGGGCGGGCCTTCCGGGCGCCGGTGGTGGCGATGCTGCGGGCGGCCGGCTCCGCCGCACCCGAACGGCATGCGCTCAGCATGGTCGCGTGGTGCGACGGTGTGCTGTTCACCTGCATCGCCGGCCAGTTCCACGCCGCCGTCCCCACCCGCGCGGCACTGCGCGCCTCGTGCGCGGAACTTCTCGACGGAATGCTGCGGGGGTGAGGATCACCTGAGGGCAGGGCCGGGCACGGTGCAGTCTCCCTGGAGGGGGCTGGTGCCGCGGCCTTTCCGGGACGTCAGCGCCACGGGCCCGCCGCGCCGCCGATCCGCAGCTCCAGCCGGTCGATCGCGTCCTTGAGGCTCTGGCGGTATTCGCCGTCGGCGAGGGCGTTGACGGACGCCCTCGCCCGGCGGAGCTGGGCGCGGGCGTCGGCCGGGCGGTCGAGTCCGGCGTAGTCGGCCGCGAGGTTGAGATGCAGCGAGGGGAAGAACGCCCGGAGCGCGACGAGGGGATGGCGGGGCCCCGGGCCGTCCGCGACGTCCGATGCGCCGGCGGCGCTGCCGGGCTCCGCGGGGCGCTCCGTGACGAAGCCCTCCGCCGCCTCCAGGGCCCGCAGATCCCAGTCCAGTTCGTCTCTCGGGTCGTCCTGGGTGTCGGCCATGTAGTGCGCGAGGGCGCAGCGGTGGAAGGCGTCTCCCTGCGGCCCGACCTCCCGCCAGAGGTCTCCGAGGCGGTTGCGCGCCTCTTCCCGGTCACCGGCCCGGTGCAGCATGATCGCCTGGCCGATCCGGGTCAGCACTCCGTCCTCGGGCGTCGCCGCCCGCCGATTCTCCGCCACCGCGCACTCCCCGCGTTCGCTCACCGCCACCACCGGGCTTGCCTCGACGCTAACGGCGCGCGACGCGCGCGACGCGCCGAGGGAGGCCGATCGGCCCAGGCCAAAGGCCCCACCCCGGCGCGACCGGGCGCGAGCGCCGGGCCTGCGCTCGTCGCGTACGGGCCGAAGGGCCTCGGCCCGTACGGGCGGAACGGAGGGGGCAGGTTCAGCCCAGGTCGGGGATGCGCCAGTCGATCGGGGTGTGCCCCTGCGCGGCGATCGCCTCGTTGATCTGGGTGAAGGGGCGGGATCCGAAGAACTTCTTCGCGGAGAGCGGCGAGGGGTGCGCGCCCTGCACCACGGCGTGCCGCTCCTCGTCGATCAGCGGCAGCTTCTTCTTGGCGTAGTTCCCCCAGAGCACGAAGACGGCCGGGTCCGGACGGGAGGCGACCGCGCGGATCACCGCGTCGGTGACCTTCTCCCAGCCCTTGCCCTTGTGCGAGTTGGCCTCGCCCTCGCGGACCGTGAGAACGGCGTTGAGCAGCAGCACGCCCTGCTCGGCCCAGGGCATCAGATAGCCGTTGTCCGGAACCGGGTGGCCCAGTTCCTCCTTCATCTCCTTGTAGATGTTCCGCAGCGACGGCGGCGTCCTGACGCCGGGCTGCACGGAGAAGCACAGCCCGTGGCCCTGCCCCGGGCCGTGGTACGGGTCCTGTCCGAGGACGAGCACCTTGACCCGGTCGTACGGCGTCGCCTTCAGCGCCGCGAAGACCTGCTCACGGGGCGGGTAGACAGGACCGTTGGCCCGCTCCTGCTCCACGAAGTCGGTGAGCTCCTTGAAGTAGGGCTTCGCCAACTCCTCGCCCAGGACCTCGCGCCAGGACTCGGGCAGCATGTCGGTGACCACGTCAACAACCTCCGGTGTGCGTTCCGTTCTCACTGACAGAACCTACCGGCGACCACTGACAATCACGGTCCCGGGCCGGAATCCGACGGCGGCGAGCACCCCGGTTCCCGCCCCGCCCCTCACGCCGTGTCCAGCCGGGCGCGCTGGTACGGGTCCAGTACGAGGTCCAGCGCGGCCAGGCACTCGTCGAGCTGGGCCACGGAACTGACGCCGATCACCGGCACCACCGGCACCGGACCGCCCATCAGCCACGCCAGCACCACCTGGTTCGCGGTGGCCCCGCACTCCGCGGCCACCTCCGCCAGCACCCGCAGCCGCACCACCGAGCCCGGATGGTCGTAGCGTTCCGGCAGCGGCCTGTCCTCGCGGGTGTAGGCGCCCTCCATCAGGGGCGAGTAGCCGAGCAGGGTCAGATCGGGGTGCGCGGCCGTGTAGTCGAGGAGTTCCCCGTCGGTCTCCTTCTGGAGGCCGGGCGGCAGGTCCCGGCGCGGACGCAGGTAGGTGTGCCGCTGCTGTACGGCCCGGAAGCCGGGCAGCCCGCGCCCGGCGGCGATCTGCCGGGCCTCGGCGAGCCGCCAGGTCGCGTGGTTGCTGGCTCCCAGGGTGCCCACGCGCCCGTCCCGGACGAACCCGGCGAGCGTCCCGACGATCTCCTCCAAGGGGACGCGGCGGTCCTCGATGTGCGCGTAGCAGAGATCGACCCGGTCGGTGCCCAGCCGGCGGAGGCTGCCCTCGACGGCGGTGCGCAGGGCGGTCGCGCCCAGTCCCTCGGCGTTGGCGGGCCACCGGGGGCCGCGGGCCGGGTCGGGCCGGGCTCCCGCCTTGGTGGCGACCACCGTACGATCCGCCGCGCGCCGGCTGCGCAACCATCGGCCGAGCAGCACCTCGCTCTCGTCACCGGTCGCGCCGGGCACCCAGCAGGCGTAGTTGTTCGCGGTGTCGACGAAGGTGCCGCCGGCCTCGGCGAAGCGGTCCAGGATGGCGAGGGAGGTCCGTTCGTCCACCGTGGTGCCGAAGGGCATCGCGCCGAGGCAGACGGCGCTGATCCGCGGCCCCTGATCGCCGCCGAGCGTGCGGTGGTACATGGCATGCCTCCCCGGCAGGTCCGCTGACGCACGTGGTGCCGGCCCCTGAGGGACCGGCACCACGGACTCTGCCTGTTGGAGCGCACGCGAAGGCAAGCGAGGGGCCGGCAGGCGAGCGCGGTCCCGCGCCGGGCGCGACGCCCGGCGCTCGCCGGCTCAGCCCCCGCGGCCCGCCCCACCGGCGGTCGGCGACCCCGCGGCCGACCGCCTCATCGCTCGGCCTCGGCCGGGCGCCGTCCTCACACCCCGGCGTTCAGGAACAGCCCGCCGTCGACGACGAGGGTCTGCCCGGTGATCCAGCCGGCCGCGTCGGACAGCAGGAAGGCCGCGGCCCCGCCGATGTCCTCCGGGACGCCCAGCCGCCCCATGGGGTAGCCGGCCGCCGCCTCCTCCTCGCGGTTCTCGTAGAGCGCCGACGCGAACTTGGTCTTGATCACCGCGGGTGCGATGGAGTTGACCCGCACCACCGGCGCGAACTCGTGCGCCAGCTGGAACGACAGATTCACCATCGCGGCCTTGCTCATCCCGTAGGCACCGAGGAACGGCGAGGCGCTGACCCCGGCGATCGACGCGATGTTGACGATCGCGCCGCCGTTGTCCTTCTGCCAGGCGTGCCAGGTGCGCTGCGCGAAGCCGAGCGCGGAGACCACGTTGGTCTCGTACACCTTGCGCGCCACGTTGAGGTCGATGTCGGCTATCGGGCCGAACACCGGGTTCGTACCGGCGTTGTTGACGAGGTAGTCGACCCGGCCGAAGGTCTCCATCGCCCGCTCGACGGCGTCGGCCTGGTGTGCCTCGTCGTGCGCCTTGCCGGCGACGGCGAGCACCCGGTCCGCGCCCAGCGTCCCGGCGGCCTCCTTGAGGGCGTCCTCGTTGCGGCCGGTGATGACGACCCGGTCCCCGCGGGCGATCAGGGCCTCGGCGACGCCGTACCCGATGCCGCGGCTGGCGCCGGTGACCAGTGCCACCTTGCCGGAGAGTGCGGGGCGTTCGCCGTCCCGCTCGGTCATGTCGGTCATATGTGGTTCCCCTGCTCCTGTACTTCTGCGGTGGATGCGGCGGTCAGCAGAGCGGGCCGCCGGCGACGTACAGGACCTGGCCGGAGACGAAGCCGGCGTCCTCGCCCGTGAAGAAGGCGATCGCGTTGGCGATGTCCTCGGGCCTGCCGACCCGCTGCACCGGGATCTGCGTGGCGGCGGCGGCCTGGAAGTCCTCGAAGCCCATGCCGACGCGCTCGGCGGTGGCGGCGGTCATCTCGGTGGCGATGAAGCCGGGGGCGACGGCGTTCGCGGTGACGCCGAACTTGCCGAGCTCGATGGCGAGGGTCTTGGTGAAGCCCTGGAGGCCGGCCTTGGCGGCTGAGTAGTTGACCTGGCCGCGGTTGCCCAGCGCCGAGCTGGAGGAGAGGTTGACGATCCGGCCGAACTTGGCGTCCACCATGTGCTTCTGGCAGGCCCGCGACATCAGGAACGCGCCCCGCAGATGCACGTTCATGACGGTGTCCCAGTCGGTGTCGCTCATCTTGAACAGCAGGTTGTCGCGGAGCACACCGGCGTTGTTGACCAGGACGGTCGGCGCGCCGAGCTCGGACGCGATCCGCTCGACGGCCGCCGCCACCTGTTCCGCGTCGGAGACGTCGCAGCCGACCGCGATGGCCTTGCCGCCGGCCGAGGTGATCTTGGCGACGGTGTCCTTGCAGGCCGCCTCGTCGAGGTCGAGCACGGCGACGGCGCGCCCCTCGGCGGCCAGGCGTACGGCGGTGGCCGCGCCGATACCGCGGGCCGCGCCCGTCACGATGGCGACGCGCTGTTCGGTGGTGGACATGCGGGTTCTCCTCACCCTCGAATCCTCGGAACCTCGAACACCTCGACCGGCGGCCCGCCCCCCGGAGCGGGTGAGCAACCGCTTAGTAGCCTCAGCAGGGCTGACGCTAGAAGCCCGGCCACCCGCTGTCAACGCCCCACCACCGACCGGTCCGGCACGTCGGCCGCGGGCGGGCCATCCCGTACGGAACGGGGACGGGCGCCCCACGGAAGGAAGCCCGCCCCACCTCACCCCATGTCACGCGTCACATCACCCCGCCTCGCCGCACCGGCAGCCCCGGCAGGCGCTCCACCTGGGCCACGGGGGCGGCGATCGGCCCGGTGAGCGCGGTGGCGTCGGCCGGCCCGGCGGCCGTGAAGCGACCCCGGGCCCGGCCCGGGTCACTCATCCGGAGGGCCCAGGTCCTGTCGCACGGCTGCCGGAGCGGGACCAGACTGGACGGCGGGGCGCCGGTCCGCCGGGCGCGAGCCCCGCGACGGAAGGACGCACCCATGACCTCGGACGACCGCCCCGGCCCGCTGCGGGTACTGGTCTTCGGCGCCGCGCTGCGGGCGGAGTCGGCCAACGCCCGCCTCGCCTCCCTCGTGGCCCGCCTGGTCGCCGACACGGGCGCCGCCGTCGACCACGCCGCCATGCGCGACTTCGCGATGCCGATGTACGACGGCGACGTGGAGGTCGCCGAAGGGCTGCCGCCGGGCGCCCTCGCGCTGCGCGACCGGCTGGAGCGGTGCGACGCCTTCGTCCTCTCCTCCCCCGAGTACAACGGCTCGGTACCGGGCGTGCTGAAGAACGCGATCGACTGGGTCTCGCGGGTCCGGCCGCAGCCGTTCAAGACCAAGCACGCGATGCTGGTCTCCGCCTCGCCGTCGCTGGTCGGCGGCAACCGCGGGCTGTGGGCGCTGCGGGTCCCGCTGGAGCACCTCGGCACCCGCGTCTATCCGGACATGTTCAGCCTCGCCAACTGCTACTCGGCCTTCGCCGAGGACGGCACGCTCCTCGACTCCGGACTGCGGGAGCGGCTGACCGAAACGGTGGCCGGTTTCCTCAGCCTGGTGGAAGCCGATGTGCGCTATGTCTGCCTGGAGCGCCGCTGGTACGAGTTCCTGGGCGACCGCACCGAGGCGGCCGTCACCCAGCGATCCGAGCAATAGGCGTGCGGGCGGCGGCGTTTCCGGGGTACTTTTTCCTCGACGTCGCGGCGATGAGCTGAACGCGAGCGCGACGCCCCGGCCGACGGCATCCCGTCCGTACGGCCTCCGCATTCCGGTAGGGCTCGTGCTCCGCGACCTGCGTACGGATGCGCGCTCCGCCTGTACTCCCGATGCCCAACGGCCCGATGCCGTTGGGCTTTCGCCTGCTCGAAAACGATCCACCGCCCCTAGGAGGACCACATCGTGGAACCGACCACCCGGACCACACAGCGCCCGCAAAGCGCCACCGGAACCGCCAACGCGGCGGAATTTCCCCGGCAGTTCGCCCGCACCCGCCGCTTCTCCCTCGGCGTGCCGCGGCAGTTCGGCATCTCCCCGGACGGCCGGCGGGTGCTCTTCGTCCGTACGGGGTCGGGCAGCGATCCCGTAGGACGGCTGTGGCAGTACGAGGACGGCGCGGAACGGCTGCTGGCCGATCCGGCGCTCCTGGTGGGCACGGGGTCCGAGGAGTTGCCCGAGGAGGAGCGGCTGCGGCGGGAGCGGGCCCGCGACCGCACCGCCGGCGTGGTGGGCTACGCGGCCGACGACGCCGCGCGCGTCGTCGCGTTCGCGCTGTCCGGGGCGCTGTGGGCGGTGCGGACGGACGGCGGCGCGCCGTTCCCGGTGCCGGCGGCCGGTCCGGTGGTCGATCCGCGCCCCTCCCCGGACGGCCGGCTGATCGCGTATGTGAGCAACCGGTCCGTCCATGTCGTCGGACTGGACGGCGGCGACCGGCAGTTGGCGCGGGCCGAGGGGCCGGAGGTCTCCTACGGGCTCGCCGAGTACGTCGCCGCCGAGTCGATGGGCCGCACGCGCGGCCACTGGTGGGCGCCGGACGGCCGCCGCCTCCTCGTCGCCAGGGTGGACACCTCACCCGTGGAACGGCGCTACCTCGCCGATCCGGCCGACCCGGCGCGGCCCCCGCAGGTGCTTCGCTACCCGTCGGCCGGCACCGCCAACGCGGAGGTCTCGCTGCACCTGCTCTCCGTGGACGGCGAGCGGACCGAGGTGATCTGGGACCGTGCGGCGTACGAGTACCTCGTCGACGCCCGGTGGGACGCGCACGGCCCGCTGATCGCCGTGCAGAGCCGTGACCAGCGCGTACTGCGGACGCTCGCGGTCGATCCGGCGACCGGCGGCACCGAGGTGCTGCACGAGCGGACGGATCCCGCCTGGGTGGAGATCGTGCCCGGCACCCCGGCCCGTACCGCCTCCGGCGCGCTGGTGCTCCCGGAGGACGACGGCGAGACCCGCCGGCTGACCGTCGGCGGCCGGCGGGTCACACCGGCCGGACTGCAACTGCGCGAGGTCCTCGGCGTCGAGGGGGAGAGCGTGCTGTTCAGCGCGAGCGAGGACCCCGAGGAGACCCATGTGTGGCGCCATGAGCCCGGCACCGGCAACCGGCGGCTGAGCCGGCTGCCGGGACGCCACACGGGGGCGGAGCGCGGCGGGACGGCCGTCGTGGCCGGGCTCACGCCGCGGGGCGACGAGGTCGTCGTCCTACGGGACGGCGCACCCGAGCCCGCCTCCTACGAGGGCATCGCCTCGCTCGCCGAGGATCCGGTGGTCGTCCCCCGCCCGGTCCATCTCGCCCTCGGTGAACGCGCGTTGCGCGCGGCCCTCTACCTCCCGTCGTGGCACAAGGAGGGCGGCGGGCGGCTGCCCGTACTGCTCGACCCCTACGGCGGCCCGGCGATGCAGCTCGCCATACGGGCCCGGGGGTGGTTCGCCTGTGTTTCCCAGTGGTTCGCCGAGCAGGGGTTCGCGGTCCTGGTGGCCGACGGGCGCGGTACTCCGGGGCGCGGCCCGGCCTGGGAGAAGGCCGTGCACGGCGATCTGCTGTGGCCCGCCCTGGAGGACCAGGTGGCGGCTCTGCAGGCCGCCGGGGCGCGCTTCCCCGATCTGGACCTGGAGCGGGTGGCGATCCGCGGCTGGTCGTTCGGCGGCTTCCTCGCGGCGGCGGCCGTACTGCACCGCCCCGACGTCTTCCACGCGGCGGTCGCCGGCGCCCCGCCCACCGACCAGCGGATGTACGACACCCACTGGAAGGAGCGCTTCCTGGGGCACCCCGGCGCCCACCCGGAGGACTACGCGCGCTCCTCCCTGGTCGGGCACGGCCATCTGCTGCGCCGTCCGCTGCTGCTCGTCCACGGCCTCGCGGACGACAACGTGGCCGCCGCGCACACCCTGCGCTTCTCCGCCGAACTGCTCGCCGCCGGCCGGCCGCACACCGTACTGCCGCTGCCCGGCGCCACCCATCTGCCGGCCGACGACGCGGTCACCGAGAACCTGCTCCGCGTGCAGCGGGACTTCCTCAAGGAAGCGCTGCGGGATCGGGAGCAGGAGGCGGGGAAGCGGTCCACCGGGGAGTGAGGACGGGGCGCCCCGGCGCGCGGCACGGCCGGCCGCTCGCCCGAGGGGCGCCGCCCTCCCTGGTCAGCGGGCGCGGCGCGGTCGCTGCCAGCAGCTGCGCACCTCGTCGGTCGTGGTGATCGTGGCCACCAGGGCGAGGGTGTTGCGGACCATCGCGGAGGTGTACTCGGCGGGCACCCCCGCGATGGCGTCCGCGGGCACCACCGCCACATAGCCGAGGTTGACCGCGTCGAACACCGCGTTGGGGATCGCCACATTCGCCGAGACCCCGGTCACGACGAGCGTGCGGCACCCGAAGTTGCGCAGCAGCGCGTCGACTTCGGTTCCGGCGATAGGTGAGAGACCGTGCAGTCTGCGCACCACCAGGTCGCCCTCCGACACCGGTATCGGGTCGGCGATCCGTACGGCGGTGGACCCGGTGAGCTGCTGCACGGGCAGCCGCTCGGCCGCCGTGAAGAGCCGGGCGTTGCGGCTGGCCCCGCGGCCGTCGGGGCGCCGTTCGGCGACCGCGTGCAGCACCTGGACACCGGCGTCGTGCGCCGCGGCCACCAGGCGGGCGGTGTTCGTCAGCGCTCCCGATGTGCGGGCCGCTTCGGCCAGTTCGGGCAGCGCGCTGTCCGTACCGACCACGCCGCGCTGGCACTCGACGGTGAGCAGCACCGTGGAGGCCGGGTCCAGCTGCTCGACGAGCCGGGCGTCCGAAGGCATTGCCAGTCCCCTCTGCGGACGCGCGCACCGACGTTCGGGTGTGCGTCGGCGTCGCGTCCACGGATGCGTTCAGGTCCGCGTCCACGGTGCGGGCGATCCTGCCCCGTCCGTCTCCGCGGCCGCGGCGGGTGGTCGAAGACGGGCGAGGCTATCCACCATTGCGCCCGTTAGGAAGAGCCCCCATGATTTCTGACACTCTTTCAGATGCAGTGGAGGGCAGTGGGGATGACCGACACACAGCGGCGCGGGCGCCGGATCAGGCTGACCCCCGCCGAACTGGACGCGTTCCTGGCGGCGCAGCGGACCTGCCGGGTCGCGACGGTCGGCGGGGACGGCGCGCCGCACGTAGGGGCGCTGTGGTTCGTCTGGGACGGGACGGCGCTATGGCTGTATTCGATCACCCGCAGCAAGCGGTGGGCGCAGCTGCGGAAGGATCCGCGGATCTCGGTGCTGGTCGACGACGGGCACGAGTACGGGGAGCTGCGCGGCGCCGAGCTGACCGGCCGCGCGGAGTTCGTCGGCGAGGCCCCGCGGCGCGGCGACCGCTGTCCGGAACTCGTCGCTCCGGAGCGGCTGTTCGCCGGGAAGTACTTCGGAATGACGGAGATGCCGCACGACGGGCGGCACGCCTGGCTGCGCCTGGCGCCGGAGTCCGTGATGTCCTGGGACTTCCGCAAGATCCCGGGCTGAGGGCGCACGGGAACCGCGCACCGGCCGTCCGTCGGCCCCGCGGCGATCGCGTTGTCGGTGGTCTCTGCGAGAGTGGGGTAGGTCAGCCCGCTCCGCTCGGCGACGTGTGCGGGGCGGGGCAGCTCCGGCCGCCGCGGCCGGGCGCCGACGAGGACGAAGGAGATCCGGTGAACGTGCTCTTCCCCGCGCTGCGCGACGGCTCGCCCGCCCCGGCGCTGCGCTTCGGCGACCGTGCGCTGAGCCACCGCCAACTGGCCGCGGTGGCCGGCCCCCTCGCTGACCGGATCGGCGAGCGCAGCCGGACGGGCGGCGCGACCCGCACCGCGATCTGGGCGACGCCGACGCTGGAGACCGCCGTCGGCGTGGTGGCCGCGCTGCTCGCCGGAGTCGCCGCGGTCCCGGTGAACCCCAAGATCGGCGAGCGCGAGCTGGCGCACATCGTGGCGGACAGCACGCCGTCCCTCGTGCTCGCCGAACCGGGCGCCGACCTGCCGGGCCCGCTCGCCGCGCTGCCCCGCCTCGACGTCGAGATCGCCGACTTCGCAGACTCCGCCGAGGAGGCCGTGCCGGGCCTGCTCCCGCCGGAGCCGGCCGACGAGACACCGGCGCTGATCGTCTACACCTCCGGCACGACCGGGCCGCCCAAGGGCGTCGTGCTCCCCCGGCGCGCCGTCGCGCACACCCTCGACGCCCTGGAGGACGCCTGGCAGTGGACCGCCGACGACGTCCTGGTGCACGCCCTGCCGTTGTTCCACGTCCACGGCCTGATCCTGGGCGTCCTCGGTCCCCTGCGGCGCGGCGGCAGCGTCCACCACCTCGGGCGCTTCAGCACCGCGGCGGTCGCCCGGGAGCTGTCCGCGGACGGCACGATGCTGTTCGGCGTACCGACGATGTACCACCGCCTGGCGCTCGACGCCGGCCGCGACCCGGTGCTCGCCAAGGCGCTGGGCCGTGCCCGGCTGCTGGTCTCCGGCTCCGCGGCGCTGCCGCTCACCGACCACGCGCGGATCACCGCCGCCACCGGACGGCGGGTGATCGAGCGCTACGGCATGACCGAGACGCTGATGAACACCAGCGTCCGGGCGGACGGCCCGGACGCCACGGGCACCGTCGGCGTGCCGCTCCCGGGGGTGTACGTCCGGCTCGTCGACGACGCGGGCCGCGCCATCGAGGCGCACGACGGTGAGACCGTCGGCGAAATCCAGGTCCGCGGCCCGAACCTCTTCACCGAGTACCTGAACCGCCCCGACGCCACCGACGCCGCGTTCGACGGCGGCTGGTTCCGCACGGGCGACATGGCCGTCCGTGACGCCGCCGGGAACTACCGCATCGTCGGCCGCAAGGCCACCGACCTGATCAAGAGCGGTGGTTACAAGATCGGCGCCGGCGAGATCGAGAACGCCCTCCTGGCGCACCCGGGAGTCGCCGAGGCCGCCGTCACCGGCGCCCCGGACGAGGACCTCGGCGAACGGATCGTCGCCTGGGTCGTCACCGAGAGCGGCCCGGACTCCGGCCCCCCGCCCACCGCCGAGGAGCTCGCCGACCACGTCGCCCGCCAGCTCGCCCCCCACAAACGACCGCGCACCGTCCACTTCGTGGCGGCGCTGCCCCGCAACGACATGGGCAAGGTGCTGAAGCGAGAACTCCATGCATGACAAGGCGGCAGCGCCCCCGCCCAGCCAGCGGCTGACGGCCCGTCAAGCCCTGGCGGCCGTCACGGATGCGTATGTGGACCTGGCCGCGGACGGCGGCGACGTCCCACGGGCACCCGGATCGTCCGGGACAGCCCCGGCACCCGCGGTAACGCAGCCGCCCGGCGCCCCGGAGCGCGTCCCGGAGGTGGACGGCCCGCTCGGCTGGCGCGGCTACGACGCCTCGCGGGAGCGCGCACGGGCCCGGACCGGCGAGGACGAGTCGGTGATCACCGCACGCGGCACGATAGGCGGCGCCGAAGCCATCGTGCTCTCCTTCGAGTTCGGCTTCCTGGGCGGCTCACTCGGCGAACGCACCGGCGACCGGCTGGAGGCCGCCTACACCCGGGCCCGCGAGCGGCGGCTGCCCCTCGTGTCGCTGATCGCCACGGGAGGCAGCCGCATGCAGGAAGGCATGCGCGCCCTGATACAACTCCAGCGCGTGGCCCGGCAGTCGGCGCTCAACCGCGCCGCGGGGCTCCCCCAGATCGCCGTACTGCGCGATCCGACGACCGGCGGCGGCTGGGCGACGCTCGGCGCCGGAGCCGATGTGATCCTGGCGCTGCCCAGAGCCCAGGTCGGCTTCGCCGGCTCACGGGTACGCCCCTCGGACGCCGACCCCGCCGCGTACTGTGCCGAGGGGCAGCTCGCCGCCGGCCAGGTCGACGCCGTGGTCCCCGCCGACCGGCTCCGTGCCACCCTGCGGCACTGGCTCCAACTCCTCGGCGGCACCTCAGGGTTGCCCGCAGAGCCCGCCGAACCGGCCCCCGTCCCGTACGCCCTGGGCACGGCGGGCCTCCCGGCCACCGGCTGGGACGCGGTGGGCCGGGCCCGCGACGCCCGCCGGCCGCGCGCCGAGTCGTATCTGGACGCGTACTTCGACGATCGGGAGGAGATCAGCGGCGACCGGTGCGGCGGACGCGACCCCGGCATACGGTGCGGATTCGGCCACCACGCCGGCCGGACCATCGCGTTCGCCGCCCAGTGCGGCACGGCCACCCGCCCGGCGGGCTTCCGTACCGCGACCCGGCTGGTCCAGCTCGCGGACCGGCTCGGCATCCCGGTCCTCACCCTGGTGGACACCCCGGGCGCCGCCAATGACGCGGACGCGGAGCGCGCGGGCGCCGGCGCGGCCATCGCCGACACGTTCGCGGCGCTGGCCTCCGCCCGTGTGCCGGTCACCTCGCTCCTCATCGGCGAGGGCGGATCGGGCGGCGCCCTGGCGCTCGCCGCGCCGGACCGCCTCTGGGCCACCCCGGACAGCTACTTCTCGGTGATCGCCCCGGAACTGGCCGCCGCCATCCTCAAACGCGGCACCGACCAGGTCCGGGAGACCGCCGACCAACTCCGCATCCGTCCCCAGGACCTGTTGGAACTGGGCGTCGTCCGCGGCATCGTCGGCGGGAGGTGAAGGGGAGGGGCGGATCCCGCTTCTCAGGAGTCTCCGTCACCCGTCCCCGCGCCTACGCCCTCCCCTGCCGCCCGCAGCGCTCGCACGGCGGCGCGGATCGAAGGGCGGCGGTCGGCGTCCGCGCGCCAGATGGCGTAGACGTGGCGGCGCATCGTATGCCGTACGGGCACCACGCTCACCCCCGCCGGCACCGGCCCACGCCCCAGCCTCGGGGCTACCGCGACGCCCAACCCAGCCGCGATCAGGGCGAGTTGAGTGTGATGCTCCTCGGCCAGATGCGCGATCCGCGGCTCGACTCCCCTGCCGCGCAGGGTGAACATCAGCCAGTCGTGGCAGAACTCCCCCTGCGGCCAGGAGATCCATTCATCGTCCGCGAAGTCCTCCAGCTCCACCGACCGCCGTCCGGCCAGCGGATGGTCCGACGGCATCGCCACATCGGCGGGGTCGTCGAGCAGCGGAGCCTTGGCCAGCCCGTCGGGCACGGACAGCGGCCGGTTGTACCAGTCCAGTACGACCGCCAGATCGAGGTCGCCGCGTACCACGCCCCGTACCGACTCATCCGGCTCCAGCTCCGTCAGCCGCGGACGGAGCTGCGGGTGTTCGGCGCGGAGCGAGACGAGGGCGGCGGGAAAGAGACCGCGCGCCGCGGTGGGGAAGGCGCCCAGCCGCAGCTCGCCCACCGCCTGGCCGCGATGCGCCTCCAGATCGGCCTGCGCCAGCTCGACCTGGGAGAGGATGCGCCCCGCGTGATCGGCGAGCAGCCGTCCGGCGTCGGTGAGCCGCACCCCGCGCCCGTTCCTGGCCAGCAGCTGCTGACCGGTCTCGCGTTCCAACTTGGCGATCTGCTGCGAGACCGCCGAGGTCGTCACATGCAATCCGTCGGCCGCCGCACTCACCGAACCGTGCCGGGCGATCGCGGACAACGTCCGGAGGCGATCAAGGTTCAACATATAAGCAATGCTAAGCGATACCTGCCACGAATTCTCGCTTGTGCTACGTATTTGTGCCCCGCATCGTAGACGCCATGAGCACCGCCGCCGGCATACCCACCGGCTCCAGCCGCACCCCCGCCCCTCCCGCCAGGGCCACCGCGACGCCCACACCCCCCGGGGCGACCGCCGTGTCCGCGACACCCACGGCACCGGAACCGGCCGCGTCGGCCGCGACGACCACACGGCACACGACGACCGGGGGCGTGGCGGTCAACCACACCCGAGCGGGCGCGGCAACTGCCGCCAACGCCGCCGCCCCTGGCGGTGAGCGCACCCGCCGGCCAGCCTTCGGCTGGCAGCTCCGCTTCGCCTTCCTCTGCCTGGTCTGGGGCTTCAGCTTCCTCTTCATCAAGGTGGGCACCGAGGGCTTCGCACCGCTGCAGGTCACACTGGGCCGTGTGGCATTCGGCGCGCTGGTGCTGCTGGCGATCCTGGTGATCAAGCGCGAACGGCTTCCGCGGTCGGCGCGAACCTGGGGCCATCTCACGGTCGCCGCGTTCCTCCTCAACGCGCTGCCGTTCTCCCTCTTCGCCTACTCCGAGCTGACCATCCCCTCCACACTGGCCAGCATCTGCAACGCCACCTCACCCCTGTGGGGCATGGCACTCTCGGTCGTCGCGCTCTCGGAGGACCGCCCCACGCGCCGCCGGGTCGCCGGACTGGGCATCGGCTTCCTGGGCGTACTCACCGTCCTCGGCGCGTGGCAGGGGTTCGCCGGCACGGATCTGACGGGCACCGCGATGGCGCTCGGCGCCTCCCTGAGCTACCCCATAGGCTGGATCTACGTCCGCCGCACCCTGGGCGGCGGCCGGCACTCGCACCTCGCCATGTCCAGCACCCAGCTGCTGCTCGCCACCCTCCAACTCGCCGTGGTCACCCTCCTGTTCACCCCGCTGCCGACGGCGTACCCGGTCGTCCCACTGCTCGCCGTCTTCGCCCTCGGCGCCCTGGGCACCGGTGTCGCGTTCCTCCTGCAGTACGGCCTGGTCGCCGAGGTCGGTCCCACCACCGCCCAGATGGTCACCTACTTCATCCCCGTCATCGCCGCCGCCTCAGGCGTGGCCCTGCTCAACGAGCACCTCGCCTGGAACACCCCCGTAGGCGCCCTCATCGTCCTCGCAGGCGCCGCCCTCACCCAGAGCAAGCCCCGCAGCACGTAGGAGGACGGCCCCACCAACCCCCAACTGCCAGGCATCAGGCGCCAGGAGACAGAAGGCATCTCACGGTCCCCCGGTCCCAGGCCCCAACCGCCGGGCATCACGCGTCAACGCGTCACGCGCCAGGCATCAGGCACAACGTGCGAACTCCCGGCGTCAGGCACCCCTTTCACTCATACCGCCGCGCCTCCCCCACCCCCGTCGCTGCGGCGACGGCGTCGGCGAGCGGGATGACGTCGTCGGTGGTGAGCCCGGAAACGGTGATGCGTATGCCGGGCGGCGAGTGCATACGGAAGCGCGCGCCCGGTGCGACCGCCCAGCCGGAGTGCAGGAGCCGCGCCACCGCACCCGTCTCGTCCGGGACCGGTACCCAGACGTTCATGCCGCTGCGCCCGCGCGCCCGCACTCCGCGCTCCTCCAGAGCCCGTACCAGCGCGTCACGCCGCTCGCCGTACGCGCCGGCCACCGTTGGCGAGTGAATCGCGGATGTCCGCCAGAGATGCACGACCACGTCCTGGAGGAGGTGGCTGACCCAGCCGGGACCGAGGCGCTGGCGTCCGCGCACCCGGTCGATGGTCACGGCGTCGCCCGTGAACACCGCCAGTCGCAGATCGGGGCCGTACGCCTTGGCCGTCGAGCGCACCAGCACCCAGTGGTCGGTGGTCCCGGAGAGCGAGTGCAACGGAAGGTCGACTATTCCGTGGCCGTGGTCGTCCTCGATGAGGAGCACATCGGGGTGTCCGGCCAGGAGCGTGCGGAGTTCGGCGGCACGGGGTCCGCTGATGGCGGCGCCCGTGGGGTTCTGCGCCCGGTCGGTGACGACGACCGCGCGGACACCCTCGGCGAGCGCCGGGGCCAGCCGCTCGGGCAACGGCCCGTCGTCATCCACGCCGACCGGTACGGGGCGGAGCCCCAGAGCCGGGATCAGGTCCAGCAGGCTGCCCCACCCGGGGTCCTCCACCGCCACCGCGTCACCGGGCCGCAGATGCGCGGCGAGCACGCGCTCGATGGCGTCGAGCGAACCGCTGGCGACGGCCACCGGCCCCTCGGCCACCCCGTCGCGGTCGAAGGCCGAGCGGGCCAGGGCCGCCAAGTCCTCGTCGACGGCGGGCATGCCGTAGAGCACGGGGCGCCGTGCGCTGCGCGCCGCGGCCTCCGCCAGCGGCCCTTCCAGCGAGGGGAACAGCCCCGGGTCGGGATTGCCGTCGGAGGCGTCCCGGACGCCCGGCGGCACCTCGACCCGCAGCGCCTCGCGTGAGGTGCTGGCGGGCCGTGGGCGCACCCGGCTGCCGCGCCGGCCCGCGGTTTCGATCACTCCGCGGTCGCGGAGCGTGCGATACGCGGCCGCGACCGTATTGGGATTGACCTCCAGATAGACCGCCAACTCCCTGAGTGGCGGCAGTACTTCTCCTGGTTGGAGCTCGCCCGCACCGACAGCTCGCTCGACACTGGCGGCAATCTCCGATGCGCGCCGCCCTTCGATCCGATACTCTCCTAGCACAAACTTGATTATGCACTAGTGCAATGGAGACCGCAATGACGCAGGCGAAGTCTTTTGCGCCGACCGAGCGCACCACGCCCACCCGCTCCCGTGAGCGCGCGGCGTACGACGAGGCCACGGTGCACGCGATCCTCGACGCGGGATACGTCTGCCACCTGGGCTTTGTGCGCGACGGTGCCCCCGTCGTCCTTCCCACGCTCTACGGCCGCGTCGGAGACCGTCTGTATCTGCACGGTTCGACCGGCTCGCGCCCGCTGCGGATGGCCGGCGGGACGGCGGAGTCGGACCCCGGCCTCGCGGTCTGCGTCACCGTCACGCACGTCGACGGCCTGGTCCTGGCCAAGTCCGCGTTCCACCACTCCGTCAACTACCGCAGCGTCGTGGTGCACGGCGTCGCCCACCAGGTCGTCGACGAGGACGAGAAGGCCGCCGCCCTCGACGCCCTGGTCGAGCACGTCGTGCCCGGCCGTGCCGCTGACTCCCGGCGGGCGAACGCGAAGGAGCTGGCCGCCACGGCCGTGATCCGCCTCGATCTGCGAGAGGTCTCCGCCAAGATCCGCACCGGCGGCCCGAACGACGACCCCGAGGACCTCGCGCTCCCCCACTGGACCGGTGTGCTGCCCGTCGCTCCCGTATACGGCGCCCCCATACCGGCCGACGACCTGGCTCCCGGCACCTCCGAGCCGGCCTACCTCTCCGCCCGCTGAGGAGCGCCGATGCTGATCCACCCGTGGGACGCACCGACCGACGACGCTGAGTGGCAGGAATGGCTCGCCGCCCATGACTTCGGCCAGCTCGCCGCCAACGGACTCCCCGGCGAGGCCCCGCTGCTGCAACCGCTGCACTTCGCCTACGATCCCGCCCGCCGCGAGGCTGTCACCCACCTCGCCTGCCCCAACCCCATATGGTCCGCGCTGGAGGAGCGCCCGACGGTCCTGCTGAGCGTGGTTGACGACTACACCTTCATCCCCGGCCCCTGGCAGGCGAACGAGGACCAGCCGCCCGAGCACGGCGTCCCCACCAGCTTCTACGCCGCGGTCCAGCTCACCTGCACCGCCCATGTCGTGGATGCGCCGGAAGCCAAGGCCCGGCTGCTGCAACGCCAGATGACGCACTTCCAGCCGGAGGGCGGCTCGGCCCCGGTCGCCGCGGGCGAGGCGCCGTACGGGCGCCTGCTGTCCGGCATCCGGGGCCTGCGCCTCGAAGTGCACGACGTCCACGCCAAGTTCAAGTACGGCGGCAAGCGGAGCGAGTCGGTCCAGCACCGCATATCCGAGCGTCTCGCCGAGCGCGACGGCCCGGGTGACGCATCGGCCCGCCGCCATCAGCAGCGCCGGCTGGCGGCCTCCCGCGGGTACGCGCCACGCGAAGGGGGCGCGCCGGCGAACTCTCCGTGGTGAGGCGCTGAACCGCCCGGCGAGGAGAGCCCGAGTCCGCCCACCGCCTCTGGCCGACCGGCGAGAAACCCGGGTCCGCCGGCGGCGGGTGGCAGGGCCTCCGGGTGGACGGAACCCCCGCTCACCCGGCTACCCCCTCACCCGGCTCCCCGTCGTCCCCGGCTCCCCCGTCAGTCGGCTCCCCCATCACGAGCCGGAGCCGTGGACCGCGTCGGAGCCCGCGCCGAAACCCACACCCGTACCGGTTCCGGTACCGACCGAAGCGGTCGAGTCGGGTGCGGCAGGCACCTCAGCCTCACCTGTCGCACCCGCCGCGTCCCCCACCATCGCCGAGACCGCCGGCGAGCCCGCCGGCGAGTGCGCCGACTCCCCCGCCCGGTGGGCCGCCACAGCGCACTCGGTCTCCTCCTCCACCAGGTCGTGGTTCATGGCGAACGCGGCCGCCGCCCCCATCCCGGCCGCCGTCACCACCTGCGCCCGCGGATCGGCGACGTTCCCCGCGGCCCACACCCCGCGCACGCCGGTCCGGCCGGACGCATCGGTGATCACCCAGCCGCCCTCGTCCCGTTCACAGCCCAGCTCCGTCAGCAAGGCGTCCCGCGGCACCATCCGCGGGAAGACGAACACCGCCGCGCGCGGCACCACCTGCCCCTCGGCGAGTTCCACGCCCCGCAGCCGGTCGTCCGCCGCCACCAGGCGCTCGACCACACCCTCCGCGATCCGCACACCGCGGGCCGCCAGCCGCTCCCGCTCCTCACCGGTCAGCTCCAGGGTGTGCGGGAAGAGCACCACGTCGTCCGACCACTGCCGCAGCAGCAGGGCATGGGCCACCGCGCCCGGATGGGTGCCCAGCACCCCGAGCGGCTGGTCACGAACCTCGTAGCCGTGGCAATACGGGCAGTGCAGCAGGTCCCGGCCCCACCGCTCCCGTACGCCGGGGACACCGGGGAGTTCGTCGCGCAGCCCGGTCGCCACCAGCACCCGGCGGGCCCGCAGCGCCGGACCACCGGCCAGATGCACGGTGAAGCCGGGAACGAGGCCCCCCGGCCGGTCCCCCATGCCCCGCCCCGCCGCGCCGCGGCCGCCGCCCCGGCCCTGGTCCCCGGCGCGCGCCGCCCGGCCGTGGTCCTCGATGTGGTCCACCTGCCCGTTGATCAACTCCACGCCGTACCCGGCGAGTTCCTCCCTTCCCACCTCCAGCAGGGCCGCCGGCGGCATCCCGTCGCGGGACAGAAAGCCGTGCATATGGGCGGCCGGCGCGTTCCGCGGCGCCCCGGCGTCCACCACCGCCACCGACCGGCGGGCCCGAGCCAGCACCAGCGCCGCGTTCAGCCCGGCCGCCCCCGCCCCGACGACCACCACGTCCGTGACACCGCGGAGACCGCCGACACCGCCCGCCTCCTTCGCGTCCGTCACGCCCTCCTTTTCCCTTGCGTCCTCCCTGTCCATCACGTCCTTCACGCCCGACACGTCCGTCACCTCCCGCACGTCGTTCCCGGCCCTCGACTCGCCCATCGCGCTCACCTCACCTGCCGCGTCTGAGTCGCCCATCGCGATCACCTCCACCCGCAGGCTGCGCCACCGGCTCCCCGGGCAGCAATCTTTGTTGCCGTTTCCGGGAAACCTGCGGTGCAATGGACACCGTGGAACACTCGCCCGCCATCACCCAGGCCCTCGCCGAGGTCGGCCCCCGCCTCAAGCGGCTGCGTACCGAGCGCGGGGTGACCCTGTCCGCGCTCGCCGAGGCCACCGGCGTCTCCAAGAGCACCCTGTCCCGCCTGGAGTCCGGCCAGCGGCGCCCCAGTCTGGAGCTGCTGCTGCCGATCGCCCAGGCTCATCAGGTGCCGCTGGACGAGTTGGTCGGCGCCCCCGAGGTCGGTGATCCCCGCGTCCGCCTCAAGCCGCAGCATGTGCACGGGAGCACCGTGCTGCCCCTGACCCGCCAGCCCGGCCCGCTCCAGGCGTTCAAAATGGTCATCCCGGTCTCCCGCAGCACCCCGGACCCGTGCACCCACGAGGGCTACGAGTGGCTGTACGTCCTCGCGGGACGGCTGCGCCTGGTCCTGGCCGATCACGATCTGGTCCTGGGGGCGGGCGAGGCAGCCGAGTTCGACACCCGGCTGCCCCACTGGTTCGGCAGCACCGGCGACGGGCCCGTCGAAGTCCTCAGCCTCTTCGGCCGGCAGGGCGAGCGCATGCACGTACGCGCCAAGCCCCGGTCCCGGTCGGCGAGTTCACCCGACCGCTGACCTCGCCGCGCACCGCACCGCCCCGGCCATCACCCGTCGGACAGGTCCTGGAAGCGGCTCACGCCCGCCGCGCCCCCGCCACGACGCCCCGCGCCTCGGTGACGGCGAGCGCGGCAACGGCCGTCAGCAGCACGGCCGTTCCGACGGCCGTGGCCGTCGTGAGCCGCTCCCCGAGGAACAGCACGGCGATGGCCGCTGCGGACACCGGCTCGATGAGGGAGATCACGGAGGCGGTCGCGGCCCGTACGGCGGCCAGGCCGGCGAAGTAGAGGCCGTAGGCCAGGGCCGTCGGTACGGCGGCGATGTAGGCGATCAGAACGAGGCTGCGGCTCAGGTCATGGGCGTGCGGCCACAGTCCCTCAGCCGCCGCGAGGGGCAGCAGGCACAGTGCGCCGACGGCGAACGCGCTGAGCGTGGAGGCGTACGGATCGCCGTCGCCGCCCTGGTTTCCCAGGCGGCGGGTGGTGAGGGTCATCGCGGCACAGCCGGCGGCGGACAGCAGGGCGTAGCCGACGCCGGCCGGGCGGACGGTGGCGGTACCGCTGTCGCCGAGGACGAGGATCAGCAGGCCGGCGAGTGCCCCGGTGACGGCCAGGATGCCGCCGGCGCCGAGCCGTTCGCCCATGAGGAGGCGTGCCCCGATGGCGATGAGGACGGGTCCTGCCCCCATGGTGATGACGGTGCCGACGGCGAGTCCGGTGGTTTCGACGGCCTCGAAGTAGGCGGCCTGGAAGACGGCGAGGGCGACGCCGGTCACCAGGATGCGGGGGACGGCGGTGCGCGTCGCGGCGGTGCGCAGGTCCGTGATCCGGGTGCGGCGGCGGCTCGTCTCCTGGGGACGCGGGGAGGGGGCAGCCATGCCGGCGGTGGCCGCGGTGGCGGTGCGGCGCCGCCGTACCGCGCGTACGGCGAGCAGGATCAGCAGACCGCCGACGGTGCGCCAGAAGGTGAGCGCGATCGGGCCGAGTCCGCTGCCGCGGTAGAGGAGGGCGGCGGCTGCCCCGGCGGTGCCCCAGGCGGTCGCGGCGAGGGTGACGTAGGCGAGCCCCCGGCCCACGGGCAGGGCGGAGGTAGGAGTGGTGTGCATGGGAGATGTGCTCCGGGAAATCCAGGACGGCGCACTGCGCCGCGGAAGGGTCGCGTGGTCCCGTGTGCAGACAGCGACGACCGGCTCGGGAGCCTTCCCGGGCCGGGGTTTCCTCGGAGGCCGCCGCCCGCCTTACGCGGCGGGAGGGGGCAGCACGGTCGCATGCATGATCGCGAGCCTACGGCGCGCGCGTACCGGCCGACAAGTCGTCTCCGGAGGCCGGTGCCGCACCGCCCTGCGCGGCACCGGCCGCGTCGTCCTGCGCCACCACCGCCGGCGCTCCCCCGGCCGCCACCGTGACCGTTTCACCGGGCTTCGCCGCCGGCTTGGCCGACTGCGCGATGAACGCGCCCACCAGGACCACGACTCCACCCCCGATCTGCGGTGCGGAGAGGTGCTCGCCGAGCAGCACCCAGGCCAGCACCGTCGCGATCACCGCCTCCAGGCACGCGACCACTCCGGCCACCTGCGGGGAGAGCCGCCGGATCGACACGACTCCGGTGAGATAGGCGGCCACCGTCGCGACCAGCACGATCCAGGCGAGCAGCAGGACGGCCGGGACGTGGCTGCCGTTCATGTCGGCGGTGCCGCGGAGCACCGACCAGCGCATGTCCCACGGGCGGGCGATGGCGGTGACGATGACCGCGCCGGTCAGCAGCCCGTAGGCGATCACGCCGAGCGGGTCGGCGGCGTCCTCGCCCTCGCCGTCGCTGCCGTGGTCGGAGAGGACGAAGTAGCCGACCTGGCAGCAGGCCGCGCCGAGCGCGAGGGCGAGGCCGATGGGGTCGAGACTCAGTCCGGACCAGACCTCGACGACGCAGGCCAGCCCGCCGACGGCCAGGACGACGCCGACGGCGGCGGCGCGGGTGACCGGTCGTTTCTGTACGAAGCGCACCCAGCCCAGGACGAGGGCCGGGGCGAGGTATTCGATGAGCAGCGCGACGCCGACGGGGATACGGGAGAGCGCGGCGAAGTAGCACGCCTGGACGCCGGCGACGGCCAGCAGGCCGAAGCCCAGCAGCAGGGCGGGCCGGCGCCGGGGCAGATCGCGGTGGCGCCAGGCGACGGGGAGCATGACCAGCGCGGCGCCGGCCACCCGCAGCCAGGTGACGTGCAGCGGTGCGAGTCCGGCGGCGATCAGGGGTTTGGCGGCGACGCCCGAGCCGCCGAACGCGAGGGCGGAGAGCAGTGCGATGCCGAGACCGGCGCCGCGCCCCCTGGGGGCGCCGTCGCGCTCCGGGCCGCGGGCCGTTGGCGGCCGCTGGGTCGCCAAGGCCCCGGGAGTTGCCTGGCCCGGTCCGGTCGTGTGACCTGCCGGGCTCCCCGAAGACGCGTGCATCGGGCCATCATGGCAGCCGAGGTCAGGGGCGTCACCCCTGCTTGCCCCTGTCTCAACTGGCGATACGGGCGGGCGCCCCGGCCCGCCGGGTCAGTCGCATACGGGGCGCTGTTCCCCGTCGAGGCGGGCGGCGAGCCGGGCGGTGTCGACGGAGGCGCGGCGCAGCACTTCGACGGCCCGGGATTCCGGGTCGTCGACCAGGGCGGCGAGGAGGTCGAGGCAGCCGGCGCGGGTGGCGTACCGGGCGTGCGCGCGGTCCAGGGCGCCGTCCATCGCGGCGGCCGCGGCCGGTGACCAGCCGGGGACACCGCCCTCGGCGACGACGGGGACGGAGCCGGAGTCCTCCACGGTGCCGTGCCACTGGAGGCCGTAGCCGATGCTGCGCTGGACGAGGTAGCCGAGCAGCCGGGCGACCTGGGGGCCGCCGTCGAAGGCTTCGCGTACCGCGGGGTCCCACTCCAGGAGGCCGTGCAGCAGATGGGCGGTGTCGACCTGCCGGTCGCCGTCCCGGGTGGCCCGCCTGCGGGCGGCGGAAACCACCGACGCGAGCTCCACGGTGAGCTGGGTGTCGAGGTCTTCCTGGGCGGATCCTTCGCCGCCGCTGTACGCAGTACGGTTTTGCACAGTCCCCACCCCACCAGTCCCTCAGAGCCGGAGCATCCCCGGCGGGAAGCATTTGCGCATCCCACCCTGGTTGGGGACACCCGCGGGGGATCTCATCCTTGCGGAGGATATGCGAAGGGATCATGGAGGGCGGGCATCCCCACGGAAACGGGTGCACACGGTACGGCTCCGCCGGTGTCGCCCCGCCCTGGTCACCGCACCGCGTCCCGGGGCAGGCACCAGTGCCGCACCGGGCCGCACCGCCGACCGGGGGCCGGCGCTCCGGTCACGTCGCCGCTCCCGTATCGCGCCCCGTACGGAAACCGGCGGCGCCCCACCGCACGTCCTCCCCGGCAAGCGCGATCCGGCCGCGCCCGCATGCCTCCCCAGCCGCCCCCCTGTTCACCGACCGCGCCCACTCCCACCCCCGCTCCTCCGTGGCGAAGGATCCCGATGGCCACCCGTCCGCTGCTCTTCCTCGACGTCGACGGCGTGCTGAACCCGGTACTGCCGTCGCCGGGTTTCACGGCGCACGATCTGCTCGACCACACCGTGCTGCTCTCCGCCGACCACGCCGGCTGGCTGCGCGAGCTGTCCGCCGCCTACGAGCTGGTGTGGGCCACGACGTGGGAGCACCACGCGAACACCCATATCGCGCCGCTGCTGGAGCTGCCCGCGCTGCCGGTCGTCGAGTTCAGCGGCTATCGCAGCCGGCCCGGCGATCCGCGGTTCGCGGGGCCGGAGAGCCTGCTGGCCCGGAAGTGGGCGCCACTGCTGCGGTACGCCGGCGGGCGGCCGTTCGCCTGGGTCGACGACGTCATGCCCGACAGCCTGGTGCGGCGCAGCCGACGGTGGGCGGACCGGCTGCTGGTCCCGGTCGATCCGGCGCGCGGGCTGCGCCGGCACCACGTGGACCAGCTGCTGACCGGCCCGCCGCGGCGGCGCCTCCGCCGGAATCTGACGAGACATCAGCGATGAGTGCGCCGCGGTATTGAACCTTCGCCCCCGTGCGGCTACCTTCCGCGGCACCGGCCGACGCCCCGCCCCGAGCGGCGACGGCAGCCGCACCGCGACCACCACCGGCCGGGGACCGCCGCGGCCGGCGAGGGAACGTCACCGAAGGGGTGATCGCATGGCCGAAGTCACCGCCCGGGCCCGTATCGAGGCACCGGCCGAGAAGATCTGGGACCGGCTCACCGACTTCGACTCCCACGGGCGGTGGAACGCCACCCACACCGACTTCCCCGACGGCGGCCCGCGGCCACTGGAGGTGGGCGCGGCCTACGCGGAGAACATGAAGCTGATGGGCTTCCCGGCGGAGGTGACCTGGACCGTACGGGAACTGACGCCGGGCCGACTGCTCGACATCGCGGGCAGGGGCCCGATGGGCGTCAGCCTCGGGATGCGCTACGAGCTCACCCCCGACGGCGGAGCGACCGCGGTCCGGATCGACGGGACGTTCACCGGTGCCGCGGTCTCCCTGATGGCGGCCAAGCTGAAGGACTCGGCGAGCGGCGCGCTGAACGAGTCCCTGCGCAGGCTCGCCGGGCTGGTGGTCTGAAGCGGCAGGCGCGACCGCACCCCGCTCGGCCACGCCGCTCCGCCCCGACCTCGACTGCCCTCAGCCGGCGCCGTTCCACTCGGCGCCTCAGTCCTCCTCGGCGAGGATCAGATACAGCTCCTTGCGGGCCTTGTTGACCACCGCCATGGCCTTCTCCCGCTGTTCGGGACTGCCGGTGGCCCACACCTGGCGGAACGCCTCGACCAGGCCGCCGCCCGCCTTGCGTATCTCGTTCATCGCCTCCCAGTCGACACCGCGGCCGGCGTCCTCCCAGGGGGCGTCGGAGCCGCTGTCGGCTTCGGCGCGGCCGGCGTCGGTCAGCGAGAACAGCTTCTTGCCGCCCTCGCTGGCGCTGGTGATCAGCCCCTCGTCCTCCAGCAGTTGCAGGGTCGGGTAGACCGAGCCGGGGCTGGGCTTCCAGGCGCCGCCACTGCGCTCGGCGATCTCCTGGATCATTTCGTAACCGTGCATCGGGCGGTCCTTGAGGAGCGCCAGTATCGAGGCCCGCACATCGCCGCGCCGTGCCCGGCCGCGCGGTCCGCCGCGCCCCCGGCCGCCACCGAAGGGCGGGCCCCCGAAGGGCGGGCCGAAGCCGCCGAAGGCGGAGCGCCGGCGCTCGAAGCCGCCGCCGAACTCCCCCCGGCCGCCGCGCCCTTCGGGACCGCAGTACTCGTGCCGACGCTCGTGGCCGTGTTCGTGTCCTTGGGAACGCATGATGACGTCCCCCCTCTCTGTCCGTTGATCGTTCACTTACTATCGCTCGCGATCGTTGACCGATCGCGATGCCTCAACGATATATCGGGACTGTTCGCCGAGCAAGGCTTCGGGTCCAGTTTTTCGAGATTGGCCTTGGCCTGCGGCTTTGCGCCGCTCCTACGCTCCCGGCCATGAGGATTCGCATCGTCGACGCCTTCAGTGAGCGTCCGTTCACCGGCAACCCCGCGGGAGTCGTCCTGCTCGACTCCGACGCCTTCCCGGACGACACCTGGCTCCAGCAGGTCGCCACCGAGGTCAATCTCTCCGAGACCGCCTTCGCTCATCCGCTGCCCCAAGGCGGCGACGCCGACTGGGCGTTGCGCTGGCTCACCCCCGCCGCCGAGGTCGACATGTGCGGCCACGCCACCCTGGCCACCGCGCACGTCCTGCACACCGCCGGCACGGCCACCGGCACCGTCCGCTTCCGCACCCGCAGCGGCGTGCTGATCACGACCGCCGACGACAGCGGCTCGATCACGATGGACTTCCCGACCGCCCCGCTGATCCCCGTAGAAGTGCCCGGCACCGTCGCCGAGGCGCTCGGCGCCGAGATCCTCTCCGCCCACGACACCGGCCCGCACGTCGGCGATCTGCTCGTCGAGCTGGCCGACGAGAAGTCCGTCCGGGACCTGTCACCGGACTTCAAGGCGCTGGCCGGGCGCGTTGGCCGCGGGGTGATCGCCACCGCGCCCGCCCAGGACCCCGCCGCCGGCTACGACTTCGTCTCGCGCTGCTTCTTCCCCTACGTGGGCGTCGACGAGGACCCGGTGACGGGCAGCGCGCACACCGCGCTCGCCCCGTTCTGGTCGGCGCGCCTGGGCCGCGACGCCCTGGTCAGCCTTCAGGGCGGTGCCCGTACCGGCTTCGTACGGACCGAGCTGCGCGGCGACCGGACGCTGCTGACCGGCTCGGCGGTGACTGTCATCGACGGCGAGCTGCTGGCCGCCGGCTGACCCGTCACGGCGCCGCGCGGACGCCCCGCCGGGCCCGTCCGGGTACGCGAAGGGGCGGGAGCGCCAAGGCCCCGCCCCTCCTGTCCGTTCACCCGGCGCTCACCCCGTGGGCAGCCACCCCACCCGTCCGGCGAGCAGCGCATAGCCCAGGAACGCCACGATGTCGATCAGGGCGTGCGCGGCGACCAGCGGCCCGACCCGGCCCCACCGCCGGTACAGCAGGGCGAAGACCACGCCCATCACCATGTTGCCGAAGAAGCCGCCGATGCCCTGGTAGAGGTGGTACGAACCACGCAGCACCGAACTGGCCGCCACCGCGGTCGCCGGTGTCCACCCCAACTGCCCCAGCCTGCGTAGCAGGTAGCCGACGACGATGACCTCCTCCAGGACGGCGTTCTGCACCGCGGAGGCGATCAGTACCGGGATCTTCCACCACACGTCGGGCAGCGCTTCGGGCACCACCGTCAGATTGAGTCCGGCCGTCCGCGCGCCCAGGTAGAGCAGCAGACCGCTGCCCCCGATGACGGCCGCCAGCGCGGCTCCCCTGCCCAGGTCGAATCCCGGCCGCCGCCGGTCGAAGCCGATCGCACGCAGCCCGCCGGCCCGTTCCCGCAGCAGCAGATGCGCCACCAGCACGACGGGCACCAGCGCGGTCGCGATACCGAACAGCTGCCAGGTGAGATCCAGCCACGGCCGGCCGGGCGCATGCGAGGCGTTGAGCGTCGCCGCCTGGTGCTTGAGGCCGCCGGGCTTGGTCAGCGACCCGACGAAGCTGATGAGCGCCGAGACCGCGCTGGCCCCCAGGGACAGCGCCAGCACGATCAGCGTCTCGTTCCGCAGCACCCGCCGGGGCGGCTCGCCGGCCGCCTCCCGGGAACGCCCCGAACCGGCTCCTTCACCTGGAACGTCCGCGTCCGCCACGGGGCTTGTATCCGACTGCAAGGCTTTCCTCCACTTCTGCAATACCGCCACTCCGCCGCCATCGCACCGCTAGGGTCTCGAAAGCAGTTACGAAGATCGCGCGCGACAGGCCGGGGACGGGCGCCATCCACGTGGCGCGGTGACGTCCCCACGGATCCCGATGGAGATCCGGAACTCCGGACTCCGAGTATCAGGAGAGGCGCTACCGCAATGGGACATCACAGCTTGCCCGACGACTCCGCACGGGCGGGCACGGGGGCCCGGCCCCGGAGGCGCCGCCGCACCGTCGCCGTCGCCACCGCCGTCGTCCTCGCGGTCGCCGCCGGCTCCGCCGTGGCGCTGCGCACCGATCTGCTCCCCTTCGGAGGACCGTGCGACGGCAGCTCCGTGGAGGTCGACGTGGTCGCCTCCCCCGACATCGCCCCGGCGCTGCAGACGGTGGCCGAGAAGGCCCGCGACGACGCGACCCGCACCGACGGCAAATGCCTGGACGTCAGGGTGCGCGCCCGGCCCGCCGACGAGGTCGCCGACTCGCTCGCCCAGCGGCCGGCCAACCCGGAGTTCCAGGTCTGGATACCCGATTCGAGCCTGTGGGCGGAACGGGTCGCCGACGAGGGCGGGTCGTCCCTGACCGCCGCCGGCACCATCGCCTCCTCCCCGATCGCGCTGGGCGCCGTCCCCTCCGCCGCCAAGGCGCTGGGCTGGCCGGACAAGACCTACACCTGGACCGCGCTGGCCCGGGCCGCGACCTCCGGCTCCGGGCTGCACCTGGGCGTCGCCGACCCCACCCGCAGCGCCACCGGACTCCTGGCGCTGGCCCGTACGGACACCGCCAACCGCAAGGAGGCGAAGGACGGCGACAAGGCCGCCGGCCGCACCGCAGCCACCGCCAAACTGCTCTACGAGCGGGTCGCGGACGGCGACGGCCAACTGCTCGCCACCCTGCCCCACGACGGCTCCGGCGCCGAGCAGCGCAATCCGCGCCGCAACCAGGCGCTGCTGCTCTCCGAGCAGGCCGCGTACGCCCACAACACCACGGCCGGCGGGCCCGCCCTCGACCTCCTCTACCCCGAGGACGGCGCCGCCGAGCTCGACTACCCGTACACCCTCGTGAACGACCAGGAGCTGACCGCCGACCAGAGCCGCGCCGCCAACCGCTTCCTGACGCTCCTCGACGACACCGACGGCCAGCACACCCTGCGCGGCCACGGCTTCCGGTCCAGCAGCGGCAGCGCCGACCCGAAGCTGGTCGGCGCGGCCGGCGGGCGCGAACCGCAGCCGTACGCGACCGCCACCACCAACCCGCCGTCGGCCGAGGAACTCAAGGCGCTGCTGGGCATGTGGACCACCACGGTGCAGAGCACCCGCATCACCCCGGCCGTGGACGTCCCCGTGTCGACGGCCCTCGCACATCCGGGCCAGGGCGGCCGGTCCCGGCTGGACCTCGCCGAGGACTCCCGGCCACAGGCGCTGGACACCTGCACACCCGAGGACGAGGTCGGGCTGTGGAAGTTCGCCGCCCACCTGGACGGCACCAAGGGCTACGTGGAGCTGACGCCCACCGGCCGGCTCGGCGACCGCGGCGAGAAGGGCCGCGCCCACCGCGACGAACTCGCCACCGCCTTCCGGTCGTTGCCCCCCGTGCCCCGCGCCAGCGGCCCGTACGCCACCGCGCTCGCCGCGTACCGGCAGGCCCGTGCGACGTGAAATCCCGGCCCCGGGGCACTCCCCACCGGGCCGCCCTCCGGGAGAACCCCCTCCGCCGAGGGCCTCAGCGCCGGCGCTGCCCGACGGTCGGCCCGGAGATCCGCACCGACTGCGGCACCGGTGTGAGCCGACGCCCCCGCGCGGCCCCCGCTACACCCCGTCCGGCGCGGCCCGCCGCTGCGCCGGGACGGTGGCCTCGCCGACCGGCCAGGCCACCGGCCAGGTGTGCACCGGCTCCCCGGTGTGCATCAGCTCGCTGTAGCGCCGGGTCATCGCGGCCAGTGCGGCCTCCCGCGCCAGGCCCTGCCGCCGTGCGTGGTGGAAGGCCGCGGCCTGCCAGGACGCACCGTTCACCCGGCGGACGCAGCGGGCTTCGATGATGCCCAAGTAGTGGTCGCGGTCGGCCGGTTCGACACCCCAGGCGTCCAGCCCCGCCGCCGCCAGCGGCAGCAGCTCCTGCCGTACCAGCCGTACGGCCGGTATCTCGGCGATACCGCCGGCCCGCCCGGACCGCGGCCAGCGCAGCACGGCGTCGATGCCGTGGCGGCAGGCGGCGTCGAAGTTGCCGGCCGCGGCGGCGAACGGCAGCCGGGTCCACACCGGGCGGGGCTGTTCGGCCAGCGCGCGCACCAGGCCGTAGTAGAAGGCGGTGTTGGCGACGACATCGGCGACGGTGGGGCCGGCCGGCAGGACCCGGTTCTCGACGCGGAGGTGCGCCACGCCGCCGGCGACGGCGTAGACGGGGCGGTTCCACCGATAAATCGTTCCGTTGTGCAACACCAGTTCGGCGAGGGTGGGCACGCCGCCCTCATCGAGGACACGCAGCGGCTCCTGCGGGCCGCACAGCGGCAGCAGCGGCGGGAAGAACCGGAGGTTCTCCTCGAACAGTTCGTCGACGGACTCGACCCAGCGCTCACCGAACCAGGTCCGGGGGCGCACGCCCTGCGCCTGGAGTTCGGGCGCCCGGGTGTCGGTGGCCTGCTGGAAGACCGGTGGCCTCGACTCGCGCCACAGCTCCCGCCCGAAGAGGAACGGCGAGTTGGCGCCGACCGCGATCTGGACGGCGGCGATCGCCTGAGCCGCGTTCCAGACCGCGGCGAACCGGCCGGGCGTGACCTGGAGGTGCAGCTGGACGGAGGTGCACGCCGCTTCCGGAGCTATCGACGGCGAGCGGGACACCAGCCGCTCCACACCCTCGATGTCGATGGCGAAGTCCTCCCCGCGGGCCGCCCGCATCTGCTCGTTGAGCAGCACGTAGCGGTCGTTCGCGGAGAGGCTGGAGGCGGTGAGGTCACTGGCGTGCAGGGTCGGCAGGATGCCGATCATCACGATACGGGCGGCGAGCTCGCGAGCCTTTCTTTCCGCATAGCCGAGGCCCGTGCGGAGTTCCTCGGCGAGTTGGTCCAGAACACGTCCGGACAATCGGTGCGGGGTGATGTTGACCTCAAGATTGCACTGGGCGAGTTCAGTCTGGAAATCGCCGCTGGCGATGCGTTCCAGCACCTGCGAGTTCAGCATGCGCGGCAGCCCGTCGGCGCCCGCGAGATTCAGCTCGATCTCCAGCCCCATGAGATTCCTGGGTCGATCGAACCGCTTCTCCGCCAGCATCCTGCGCAATCCCGCCAGACAGTCGTGCAACTTTCTTCGATAACGCTCCCGGTCCGCCAGGTCGATCCCGTCCGCGGCGACCTTCTCCCCCATCGAAGGGTCCCTTCTAGAGTGAACGACCCGCTGCCACGGGCTGCTTGGGGCCGCCCCCGGCACCCCGGGGCACGCGCTACGGTCGATGATGCCCCGGCAATCTGATCGATAACGCCTCACGACCATGACGGTACGGTTAGTCTGACGAGTACCGGGCGCCGGGCATTTTCCTCGGGCATATCTCCATGGCCAGCGCCCGCCGCAATTCGCTCGTAAAAAACACCGACGTGATCCGGCCTACCGCATCACCGAGGAATTACGAGGTGGCATCTCCCCGGCCCGGCACAAAGCGGCGGAAACCACCCGGAGCAAGGGGCCGGATTCCGCCTTGCCGGAAATCCGCAAGGCGAGTAGCCGAAACACTTCCAGAACATACGTCGTATAAACTTCGCTGGCGAGGCAGAGATTTGGCGCCAGCGTGGCGGTGTTCCCACCGGTACTCCGGCACCGCGGCCGGCCGTGCCGGTCCGCAGCCGCGGTCAGCCCTGCTCTGACCCCGCCCGCAGACAGCGACGTCCGCACTTCCCCGCTCCACCGTGTCTCCGAAGCGAGAGGCGACCCGCCATGCCGCTGCACATCCCGCCTGCCCCTGCGCCCGCCCTGCGCAGCATCCTCACCGCCCTCAGCTCCCCCACCGCCATCCGCGAGGCCCCCACCCCCGCGCTGCGCGCCCATCAGGGACCGCTGAGCCCCGACCACCCGTTGCCCGTGCACGTCTGGGACGACATCAGCCAGGCAGGCCCGCCGCGCACCCGCCTCGCCGGCTGGCGCTTCCTGGTCCGCGGCGGGGAGCGCGCCCTGGCGACCGCCGAGGCCCGGCTCACCGCGGACGGCTGGACCTTCTCGCGCTTCTGCGACGGCCCCTATGTCGTCGCGACCGAACGGGCCCTGCAGCAGTCGGAGTCGCTCGCCGCGCCGTACCAGCCGCGGCTGCTGTCCGTCCCGGAGCTGTACATGCTCACCCTGTGGCTGCACCACGACACCACCGCGGACGGCGCCGACGGCATGCCCGCCCCCGGCGACCTCCTGGTGCCGCTGGCCCCCGCCCCGCCGGGGATCGCCCCGCACCTCCCGCAGCGCCTGGCCGACCTGCTCCCCCGCCTCGCCCGCCGCCTCGCCCCCACCCCGCTGCTCCGCGAGCCGGCCTGACCGCCGCACCCCCCTCGTACGCCCGCGTACACCCGCACCGCCGCCCTGCGCCCCGTGGCCCTTCCCTGCCGCGGGGCGCACCGCGCTGCCCACCCGCGCGGGCCCGCCCGCCGATACCACTCCCAACCCCCTGGGAGTCGCGCTCATTTGGGAGCAACCGCCCGCACGGGTGATGCGTCAGTATCGAGTGTGTACCGCTGCTGCGAAATCCCTGCGGAAACACCTCCGTAGGGCAAGACTGGGACCGACAGGAAACGGGGGAGCGGCCATGACCACCTCATCCAGCCGCACGACGTTCACCACACCGCAGCGAAAGACAATTCCCATGTGCCAGCATCAACCGCCATGCCCGTCAGCGGAATCCACCGACCGGGAGGCCGCCCAACTGGTGGCGCACCATCCCGAGCAGGGCTGGAGCCTGCTCTGCAACGGCGTCCTGCTCTTCGAGGACACCGGTGAGCTGCTGCCGGACGGCCAGGTCATCGCCCCGCACCGGCCGCTCGGCTCCGCCCGGGTCACCGCCGCCGCCTGATCCGCGGCCACCCGACACGTACCACGCACGTACAACAGGGCCCCCGGCATCGCGCCGAGGGCCCTTGATGTTGCCTGGATCAGCCGTCGTACTCGTCCAGCGGGGGGCAGGAGCAGACGAGGTTGCGGTCCCCGAAGGCACCGTCGATCCGGCGCACCGGCGGCCAGTACTTGTCCGCGGCGTCCACCCCGGCCGGGAAGACGGCTTCCTCGCGGCGGTAGGCGTGGCTCCACTCGCCGGTCAGCGCGCCCGCGGTGTGCGGGGCGTTGCACAGCGGGTTGTCGTCCTTGTCCCACTCCCCCGAGCCGACCTTGTCGATCTCCGCGCGGATGGCGATCATCGCGTCGCAGAAGCGGTCCAGCTCGCCCAGGTCCTCGCTCTCGGTCGGCTCGATCATCAGCGTGCCGGCCACCGGGAAGGACATCGTCGGGGCGTGGAAGCCGTAGTCGATGAGCCGCTTGGCGACATCGTCGATGCTCACGCCGGTCGCCTTGGTCAGCGGCCGGACGTCGATGATGCACTCGTGCGCGACCAGCCCGCCGGGGCCGGTGTAGAGCACGGGGTAGTGCGGTTCCAGGCGCTTGGCGACGTAGTTGGCGCTGAGGACCGCGACCTGGGTGGCGCGCTTGAGGCCCTCGCCGCCCATCAGCCGGACGTACGCCCAGGAGATCGGCAGGATGCCGGCCGAGCCCCAGGGGGCGGCGGAGATCGGCCCGACACCGGTCTCCGGGCCCGCGGTGGGCTGCAGCGGGTGGTTGGGCAGGTACGGCGCCAGGTGGGCGCGGACGCCGACCGGGCCGACGCCGGGGCCACCGCCGCCGTGCGGGATGCAGAACGTCTTGTGCAGGTTGAGGTGCGAGACGTCGCCGCCGAACTTCCCCGGCTCGGCGAGGCCGACCAGGGCGTTGAGGTTGGCACCGTCCACGTAGACCTGACCGCCGACCTCGTGCACCGCCGCGCAGATCTGGGTGATGTGCTCCTCGAACACGCCGTGGGTGGACGGGTAGGTGACCATCAGGACGGCCAGCTCGTCGCGGTGCTTCTCGATCTTGGCGTGCAGGTCGTCGCTGTCGACCTCGCCGTCGTCGCCGGTCTTGACGACGACGACCTTCATGCCGGCCATCACGGCGCTGGCGGCGTTGGTGCCGTGCGCCGAGGACGGGATCAGGCAGACGGTGCGCTGCTCGTCGCCGTTGGCACGGTGGTAGGCGCGGACGGCCAGCAGCCCGGCGAGTTCGCCCTGTGAGCCGGCGTTGGGCTGGATGGACACCTTGTCGTAGCCGGTGACCGTGGCCAGCCGCTCCTCCAGCTCCTGGATGAGCGTGAGGTAGCCCTGCGCCTGGTCGGCCGGCGCGAAGGGGTGCAGCTGCCCGAACTCGGGCCAGGTGACCGGCTCCATCTCGGTCGTGGCGTTCAGCTTCATCGTGCAGGAGCCGAGCGGGATCATGCCGCGGTCCAGCGCGTAGTCCTTGCCGGCCAGCGTCCGCAGGTAGCGCAGCATGGCGGTTTCGGAGCGGTGCTGGTGGAAGACGGGGTGGCCGAGGTAGTCGTCGGTGCGCAGCAGTGGCTCCGGCAGCGTCTCGGTAACCGTGGCGTCCAGCCGCTCGATGTCGCCCTGCACCCCGAAGGCGCCCCAGACGCCGGTCAGCTGGGCGCGCCCGGTGGTCTCGTCGCAGGCGATCCCGACCAGGTCCGCGTCGACCTGGCGGAGGTTGACCCCCGCCTCGCGGGCCGCGGCGACGACCTCGGCGGCCCGGCCGGGAACCCGCGCGGTCAGCGTGTCGAAGTACGCGTCGTGGACCAGCTCCACCCCGCCGGCCCGCAGGCCCTCGGCCAGGATGGCCGCGTAGCGGTGGGTGCGCCAGGCGATCGCCCGCAGCCCGTCGGGCCCGTGGTAGACCGCGTACATCCCCGCCATGACGGCGAGCAGCACCTGGGCGGTGCAAATGTTGCTGGTGGCCTTCTCCCGGCGGATGTGCTGCTCACGGGTCTGCAGCGCCAGCCGGTACGCCTTGTTGCCGTCCGCGTCGACGGACACCCCGACCAGCCGGCCGGGCAGGCTGCGGGCGAACTGCTCGCGTACGGCCATGAAGCCGGCGTGCGGGCCGCCGAAGCCCATCGGGACGCCGAAGCGCTGGCTGGTACCGACCGCGATGTCCGCGCCCAGCTCACCCGGCGAGGCCAGCAGGGTCAGGGCCAGCAGGTCGGCGGCGACGGTGACGACCGCCCCCAGCTCGTGAGCCTGCGCGATCACGGCCCGCGGGTCGCGCACCGCGCCGGACGCGCCCGGGTACTGCAGGAGCACGCCGAAGACCCCGCGCTCGGCGATCTCCGCCGGAATGCCGCCGGACAGGTCCGCCACGACGACCTCGACACCGGTCGGCTCGGCACGGGTCCGGATGACGGCGACGGTCTGCGGCAGGCAGTCGGCGTCGATCAGGTAGACGCCCTGCTTGACCTTGCCGACCCGGCGGGAGAGGGCCATCGCCTCGGCGGCAGCGGTGCCCTCGTCCAGGAGGGAGGCACCGGAGGTGGGCAGCCCGGTCAGCTCGGCGACCATCGTCTGGAAGTTCAGCAGCGCCTCCAGCCGGCCCTGCGAGATCTCCGGCTGGTAGGGCGTGTACGCCGTGTACCAGGACGGGTTCTCCATCACGTTGCGCAGGATCACCGGCGGGGTGAACGTGCCGTAGTAGCCGAGTCCGATCATGGACGACAGGACCTGGTTGCGGTCGGCCAGACCGCGCAGCTCCTCCAGGACCTCGGCCTCGGTACGGGCGTGCGGCAGGCCCAGCGCCTCCGCGCTCTTGATCACGTCCGGGACGGCGGCGGCGGTCAGCTCGTCCAGCGAACCGAAGCCGACCTGCGCGAGCATTTTGGCCTGCGCCTCGTCATCGGGTCCGATGTGCCGACGCTCGAAGGGGGTGCCGCGCTCCAGCTCGGTCAAGGAGATGCGATTGGTGGTCATCTGCGGGGGCCTCCTGGTCAATGCGACCTACGAGGGGCACCACGGCGCTGGTGCCCGGACGGCCTCCCCCTCTGTCATCTCAACCTGAGAGCTTCACCGGTTCGCGGGATGCGGCCCGGTTTTCACCGTCGGTGAGGAGGGGTTCCGGCATGGTGGCTGACCGTGACCCGCCCTGCTTTCCAGAGTGACCTCGCCCACGCGGTACGTGTGCCTGAGAGATTCCGGGGAGGATTTGCTCCTTCGGCGCCCTGGTCGCGAACGACAAAGGACTCTCCCGCATGGGTTCTGCGGCCAATCGCCAGCCTACCAGCGCACTGCTGGAACGATCCTTCGAGTGGCCGAGGCATGAAATGTGCCGTTTCGTAGTTGTCACAAGGCAGTTGCGACCAATTGGAGGGACCGTGCAAGCCGATATCGATCCCCGGAGCCTCATCGGCCGCAAAGCGTTCGACCGGAACGGCGCGAAGATAGGCACCATCGACGAGGTGTACCTCGACGATGCGACGGGTGAACCGGAGTGGGCGGCGGTGCGCACCGGCCTCTTCAGCCGCGATGCGTTCGTCCCCCTGGAACCCAGCGAAATGGTCGGCGACAGCCTGCGCATTCCCTATGACCGCAAGCTCATCAAGGATGCCCCGGACTTCGGCGTCGGCCGGCATCTCTCCCCCGAGCAGGAACTCCAGCTCTACCACCACTACCGCCTCGATATCTCCTCCCCGGTCTCGGACTCGCTGTCCTCGGCCGGCGACTCGGACTTCGGGCGGATCGCCGGCGCCGACGACTGATCCGGGCCGCCCGGCAGCGGCAGCGGCTCCCCCGGCCGCAGCGCCGGATCGTCGACGGCGAAGGTCCGCACCCGCCCGGGTGCGGACCCCGGCGTCTCGAACCGTACGGTCACCCGCCCCACCCCGCTGCCCTGCACCCAGCCGGCGCCGAACTCCTCGTGGACCACGTCCAGCCCCGGGTGCCACCGCCGCGGCAGCTCCTCCCCCGGCTCCGGCGCCGCCTCCGGCTCGGCGGGCCCGGCATGCTCCTCCGCCTCCCGCTCCGTGGCGATCTGGGCGAAGAGGTCCTCCTGCGTGAAGTCCGCCAGCCCGCTCACCCCCACGCCCAGCAGGCGCACCCCACCGGTGGTGTCCACCGTCTCCAGCAGCCGCACGGCCGCCTCCCGCACGACCGCGGGGTCGTCGGTGGGCCCGCGCAGCGTCTCGGACCGGGTGAGCGTCGAGAAGTCGTAGTTCCGCACCTTGATCACCACCGTGCGCCCGGACCGCCCGGCGGCCCGCAGCCGCTCCACGCACCGGTCGGCCAGCCGCAGCACCTCGTTCCGCACCCGCGTCCGGTCCGTCAGGTCGACCTCGAAGGTGTCCTCGACCGACACCGACTTCGCGTCCCGCTCGGCCACCACCGGCCGGTCGTCCTGCCCCAGCGACATCGCGTAGAGCCCCGTGCCGTGCGCCCTGCCCAGCAGCCGCACCAGCTCCGCCTCACCGGCCTCCGCGGTCTCCGCGACCGTGTGGATACCGCCCCGGCGCAGTGCCTCGGCCGTGGCCGGCCCGACCCCCGGCAGCGCCCGCACCGGCATCGGCCCCAGCAGCTCCCGCTCCGTGCCGGGCTCGATCACCACCAGGCCGTCCGGCTTCGCCTGCTCGGACGCGATCTTGGCGAGCATCTTGGCGCCCGCCAGCCCCACCGACCCCGTCAGCCCCGTGGCCGTCCGGATGTCCCGCCGCAGCTGCGCCCCCACCGCCCGTACCGCGGCCGTCTCCGGCGCGACCCCACCCGCCTCCAGGTCCACGAAAGCCTCGTCCAGGCTCAGCGGCTCCACCAGTGGCGACAACGCCCGCAGCAGCTCCATGACCGTTTCACTCACCTGGCGGTACAGGGTGAATCGCGGGCTGAGATAGGCGGCGTTGGGGCACAGCCGGCGTGCCTGCGCCGTCGGCATCGCCGAGCGCACCCCGAAGACCCGGGCCTCGTACGACGCCGTAGCCACCACGCCGCGCGGCCCGATCCCACCGACGACCACGGGCTTTCCCCGCAGGCTCGGCTTGGCCGCCTGCTCGGCGGAGGCATAGAACGCATCCATGTCCAGATGCAGGATCGTCGGCGCACGTCTCACACCACCGATGCTGCCGCACACCACTGACAATCGGCCCGACCCGGGCCCGGAACCCCGTACGCGCCGTCAGCCGGCCCGGTTGCGCCGCCGCGCCAGCTCGTCATGCGGGTTCTTCCCGACCAGCGTCTCGCCGGTGTCCACACGCTCTCCGTGGAGCTGTGACAGCGCGCCCTCCACGTCCCGCCACACCACGCCGACCGCGATGCCGAAGACCCCCTGGCCCCCCTGGAGCAGGTCGACGACCTGGTCGGGCGAGGTGCACTCATAGACCGTCGCGCCATCGCTCATCAGCGTCATCCGCGTCAGGTCCGCCAGCCCCCGCGAGCGCAGGTGCTGCACCGCGGTGCGGATGTTCTGGAGCGAGACCCCGGTGTCCAGCAGCCGCTTGACGATCTTCAGGACGACGACGTCCCGGAAGCTGTAGAGCCGCTGCGTGCCGGACCCGTACGCGGGCCGGATGCTGGGCTCCACCAGACCCGTCCGCGCCCAGTAGTCGAGCTGCCGATACGTGATGCCCGCTGCCGCACATGCGGTCGGTCCGCGGTAGCCGATGTTCTCCGCCTCGCGGTCCCCCGACATCGCGGCGGCCTGTACGGGACCGCGGTTCGCTGCCGCGCCCGAGTGGAGCGGCAACGCCCCTTCCGCCGCCGTACCGTCGCCGGTGATTGCCACGCCGCCCTCCGTCCTCCACGTCCCGGACGGGACCTGCCCTATCGACGGTATGCAGTCACCCGGGGTGCGTCAACGATCGCCGCGCTCGCCACGCCGAGTGATAATCACCCTACGAGTGGTTTCTCGTGACTTGCCACGGGGAAGGGATTGCAGGTTGGCCGGAAACAGACGTTCGACTGGCCGAGTCACTGGTTGCTGGTGCCGAAGTCCTCGGGCGAGATCTGGTCGAGGAACTCGCGGAACTTCTCCACCTCGTCCTCCTGCTCGTCCGGAATCGCGATCCCCGCGTCGTCGAGCACACCGTCGGTACCGAAGATCGGCGTTCCCGTGCGCAGCGCCAGCGCTATGGCGTCGGACGGCCGGGCACTGACCTCGACGCCGCTGGCGAAGACCAGCTCGGCGTAGAAGACCCCTTCGCGCAGATCCGTGATGCGGACCTGCGTCAGCTCCTGGCCCACCGCTTCGAGCACGTCCTTGAAAAGGTCGTGCGTCAGCGGCCGGGCAGGGACCATGCCCTGCTGGGCGAAGGCGATGGCGGTGGCTTCCCCTGGCCCGATCCAAATGGGCAAGTAACGGTCGCCTCCCACCTCCCGCAGGAGCACGATCGGTTGGCTGGAAGGCATTTCCACCCGGACACCCACGACGTCGAGCTCGTTCACACAGTAACCCTAGGACGTGCCCGGCAGGTTTGGGTAGTCGGGCAGTCGTTTGCTCACGGCAGACGGACCCGCAGAGCGCTCTGCACCAGCGCCGCGTGAAGCCGTACGGACAGCGTGGCCAGCTCTCTGACGGTGGCCTCGGCATGCGCCCGGGTCTGAGGGTTGCGGTGCCGCCGAAGGGGTGCAACGACCTGCTCGACCAGACCGGCCTCGCGCTCGGCCGCCGCCTTCACGGCACGCAGATGCCGCGGCTCCAGACCGAAGCGGCCCAGCTCCGCGACAAGTTTGGCGACGGCGACGGTCTCGATGTCGTATCCGCCGTCGTCATGGGCGACGATGAGTCCGTACGACTCCCAGTCGGCGAGCGCCGCCTCGTCCACGTCAGCGGCGGTCAGCAGCTCCGCCCGGCCGATCCGGGCCGCCGGCGGGACCTCCTCGTCCGGGTCGGACACGCCCTCGACCAGGTCCCGGGACGGCGCCGGAGCCGGGAGCGGCACCTGCTCCCCGCGCTCCAGGGCATCCAGATGCTCCCGGATGACCTTGAGCGGCAGATAGTGGTCCCGCTGCATGCGGAGCACGCTCGCCAGGCGCTCGACGTCGGCCGCGGTGAATTTGCGGTACCCGGAAGGCGTGCGCTTCGGCTCGACGAGCCCCTCGGCCTCCAAGAAGCGGATCTTGGAGATCGTGACCTCGGGGAACTCCTCGCGCAGCGCGTTGAGCACCGTGCCGATGCTCATCGGCTTGCGGTCCGAGGAGGCGGTGCCGGCGGAACCGGCACCGCCTGCCGGTGTATGGCGCATATGCCTTCCCTGGCGGTCAGATACCGACGCCCCGCTGGCTCGCGTAGAAGACCAGGCGGTACTTGCCGATCTGCACCTCGTCGCCGTTGGCGAGGACGACCGAGTCGATCCGCTCGCGGTTGACGTAGGTGCCGTTCAGGCTGCCGACGTCGGTGACCGTGAAGCGGCCGTCCGGGCCGCGGCGGAACTCCACGTGGCTACGGGAGACCGTCACGTCGTCGAGGAAGATGTCGCCCTGCGGATGCCGGCCCGCCGTCGTCAGCTCGCCGTCCAGCAGGAAGCGGCTGCCGGAGTTCGGCCCCCGGCGGACGACCAGCAGCGCCGAACCCAGCGGAAGGGCATCGACGGCCGCCTGCGCCTCAGGGGACAGCGACGGCGACAGATTCTGCCCCGTCGCCTCCGCGTCGTACGCCTCGATCCCCGAGATGGAGATCGTCGAGGTCGTCTCGGACGCGCGCTCGGGCTGTGCGCCCGGACGCAGCGGCGCACCGCAGTTGGAGCAGAACCGGCTCGCCTCGGCGTTCCGGTGCCCACACCTTGTACAAACCGGCAAGGCCAACCCTCCACCCGTGCGTGAGGTTGATGGTTCCTGGGAACCTATGCGGCCGGACCCGGAGGGGTCAACAGAACCCGCGCCGTGCCCCCCGGACGGACCGCCGACCTCATCACGGAAGAGCGGACGGTCCTCGGCCGCGCCGCTCTCCTCGGGCTGGCGCGTCGCGCGATGCCGCGCGGAGCCGCTGCCACCCTCCTGGCGGGCGCTCTTGCCGAACAGCTTTGCAAACAACTTCACGGGCGATTCCCCTTGTACGAAACAGACCCGCCCGTGGGGCAGGACGAACCCTCGATGCACACACCGGCCGATCCGGACATCCTGTGAACGTCCGTGGCCTTCAGACAGTTTCCCTCACACACCACACGCACGGTGCGTCGACCCCCCGCTACGTCATGCCCTCCCCGGGCCATCACCATACGTAGATGCCTCACTGCGATGACGACCGAGCGTAGTCAGGCCGCTTCGCCTCCCGCAAGGCGTCCACAATGATCTTCTCCTCACGGGTCACAGACACCTTGGCCTGCTCCTTTTCCAGTGTCTGGACCACCCCGCCAGGGATGTTCAGCGCCGGCTGCAGGTCCTCCGGCTTCCCGATGACCTTGAATCGGTACGGCTGTGTGACGCGCTTTCCGTCGACCTCCACCCCGCCCCGGAGGTCCGAGAAGTAGGTGTTCGCCACGACCCGTACACCATTGACCTGGATGGCCTCGGCTCCGGCTGCCCGCAGCTCCTGGATGGTGTCGAGCAGCTTGTCCGCCTCCACGGAGTGGTGCGGGTCGTCGATGGTCAGGTTGATGCCGGGACCCTGCGTCGCGACGGTCCCAGCCAGCACGCCCAGCTGCGCTTCCTTCTCCACGGTCTGCTTACGGGCCTCCTCGGCCTGGTCCGAACTGTTCTCCAGTTCGGTCTTCTGCCCTTCCAGGCGCCGCTGCTCATCCGTCAACCGTTGGGAGCGGTTGTCCAGTTCGTCCAGGATGCGCACCAAATCCTCTTGGCGCGCGCCCCGCAGCGCACTGCTGTCACTCGTGGAACGTACCTGAATCGCGAGGCCGAGACCGAGAATGAACAGGAGCAACGCAACGATCAGTTGAGCCCGCGTCAGCCGCGGCGGCCACAGACCGGCCACGAGACGCTGCCGGCCGGTCAGCGGCTCCGACGGATTCCCGTCGTCCGCCGAGGCGCCAGAGGCGGCCCCATTTGCCGGTTTGGCACCACTCTGCCTCACCTCGTCCGATTCGCCGTCGGAGCCCCGGTGTTCGGCCCCCGCACCCGCCTCCCCCGTGGGCGTGCGGGGGCTCTCCGGCGGCATCGGGCGCCGGTCGGCGGGACCGCGCTCCGGACCGGCCTCGCGCTCGGGATGCGGCTCGGACTTCTTCTCCGGCTCCGGCGTCTCCTCCGTACCCATCCGCCTCACGCCCTGAAGACGTGCCGGCGGATCGCGGCGGCGTTGGAGAAGATCCGGATACCCAGCACGACAACGACACCGGTGGAGAGTTGGGCACCGACACCCAGCTTGTCGCCGAGGAAGACGATCAGCGCCGCGACCACCACGTTGGACAGGAAGGAGACGACGAAGACCTTGTCGTCGAAGATGCCGTCCAGCATCGCGCGCAGACCGCCGAACACGGCGTCCAGCGCTGCCACGACGGCGATCGGCAAGTAGGGCTCGACCACCGTCGGCACCACAGGTCGAACCACGAGTCCGACCACGACTCCCACGATGAGGCCCAGTACGGCGATCACGATGTGCCCTTCCCTGTGTCGGCGCCGTCCGCCTTCGCGGCACCGGCCTGCGGCTTAGCTGTACGTACGGTCAAACTGGGCGCGGGCGGCAGCGTGACCTGGCTCTCGGCGGAAATCTTGGTGCGTACGCCGTAGTTCTCCTGCAGCACATGCAGATACTGGCCGTCGGCACTGTCCTGGAACGCGGTGCTGAGCCGCTGCCCGTCCCCCACCGCCAGCACCGTATACGGCGGCACCAGTGGCTTGTTGTCGACCAGTATGGCGTCTCCCGCGGCCCTGATCGCCGAGAGTGACGTAAGCCGCTGCCCATTGACAGCTATGGCCTCCGCGCCCGACTGCCAGAGCCCGTTGACGACCCGCTGCAGATCACGGTCCCGCACCCGCCCGGTGTCCGAGAAGTCGCTGCTCTCCCGCGGCCCGCCGGCACTGCTCTCCGCGCCCTTGGCATCGTCCACGACGAGCTTCACCCCGGGCCCGGTGACCTGCGTCGAACCGGCCAGCAGCGCCAGCAGTTCGGCCTTGTCACCACCGTGCTTCTTCAGCGCCTCACGCTGCATCCGGTCGACGGCGTCCCGCGTCGCGTCGACCCGCTGCTGCTGTGTGTCGGCCTCGGCGGTGCCCTTCTGGATGCGGTGGATCAGCTCCTCGCGCTCCTTGGCGAGCGTCGGCGCCGACACCCGCGCCTGCGCTGCCCCCACCGTCACCACCAGCGCCGCCAGCACCAGCCCGGCGGCCAGGCCCAACTTCGCCCGCAGCGTGCGCGGCAGACCGCGCACGCCCGCCTCGGACCTGCGCGCGGCGGCCTCCGCGTATCCGTCGTCGAGGCTGTGATCCATCACGTTGGTCAGCAGCGACATGGACGCATCGGGACGCGCGGCCGGTCTCCGGGTGTTGCTCCGATCGGGGCGCTGCTGCGACATGCCGCACATCGTCGCATGTCGGCGGCGCGGTCTCCCAATGGCCCCACCGGCGTGCCGGAGCAACGGCACGCCGGTGGGATCGGGTCAGCGACCCGCGCTGTCCACCACGGCCGACCACTCGTCCAGCAACTGCTGCGCCGAGGCGTCGTCCGGTCCTTCCGCCCACAGATGCGTGACCGCCTCGGCCGGGTCGGGCAACACCAGCACCCACCGCCCGTCGGCCTCCACGACCCGCACGCCGTCGGTGGTGTCCACGTCCCGGTCGCCCGCCGCCTCCACGACATGCCGCATGACCAGCCCCTTGACCGCCCACGGCGTCGCCAGATCACGGCGCTGGACGTGCGCCCGCGGGATCCGCGCGTCGATCTGGCTGAGCGTGAGCTGCGTACGGGCCACCAGGCCGATCAGCCGGACGAACGCCGCCGCGCCGTCGAAGACGCTGCTGAACTCCGGGATGAGGAAGCCGCCGAGACCGTCCCCACCGAAGATCGTGCCGTCCATCCGCCCGACCCGCGTGAGGTCGTCCGGTGACGTCGTCGTCCACTCCACCTGGGTCCCGTGGTACGCCGCCACCTGCTCGGCGATCCGGGTCGTGGTCACCGGCAGCGCCACCCGCCCGCTGCGCCGCTCCGCGGCGACCAGGTCCAGCATCACCAGCAGCGCACGGTCGTCCTCGATGATCCGTCCGCGTTCGTCCACCAGGGACAACCGCTCGCCCACCGGATCGAAGCGCACCCCGAACGCGGCCCGCGCCGAGGCCACGATCTCGCCGAGCCGGACGAGCCCGGAGCGCCGGGCGTCGGCGGTCTCCGTCGGCCGGGACTCGTCAAGACCGGGATTGATGGTCAGCGAGTCGACGCCGAGGCGGCCCAGCAGGCTGGGCAGCACCAGTCCGGCACTGCCGTTCGACGCATCGACGACGACCTTCAGCCCGGAGTCGCTGATGCCCGTGGTGTCCACGGCCCGCAGCATGGCTCCCGTATAGGAGTCGAAGACGCTGGCCGGGAAGTGCAGATCGCCGATCTCCCCGGGGAACGCCCGCCGGTACTCCTGGCGCGCATAGACCCGGTCGAGCTTGCGCTGCCCGGCCTGCGAGAGATCCGCGCCCCGCTCGTCGAAGAACATGATGTCGACGGAGTCCGGCACACCGGGCGTGGTGCGGACCATGATGCCGCCGGCGCTGCCCCGCGCGGTCTGCTGCCGGGCGACGGGCAGCGGGACGTTCTCCAGGTCGCGTACCTCGATGGCGCTCGCCTGCAGCGCGGAGATCACCGCACGCTTCAGGGCCCGCGCACCGCGGGAGTGGTCCCGGGCGGTGGTGACCGTGGAGCCCTTCTTGAGCGTCGTGGCGTACGCCCCCGCGAGCCGCACGGCGAGCTCCGGGGTGATCTCGACGTTGATGATGCCGGACACCCCGCGCGCCCCGAACAGATGCGCCTGTCCCCGGGATTCCCAGATCACCGAGGTGTTGACGAACGCACCGGCCTCGATGGTCTTGAACGGATAGACCCGCACATTGCCCTGGACGATGGACTCTTCACCGATCAGGCATTCATCGCCGATGACCGCGCCGTCCTCGATCCGCGCGGCCCGCATGATGTCGGTGTTCTTCCCGATCACACAGCCGCGCAGATTGCTGTGCTGACCGACGTAGACGTTGTCGTGCACCACCGCCCGATGGAGGAACGCACCGCTCTTGACCACGACGTTGGACCCGACGACGGTGTGCTCGCGGATCTCCACGTCCGCTTCGACCTTGGCGTAATCGCCGATGTACAATGGCCCGCGCAGTACCGCGTCCGGATGCACCTCGGCGCCTTCTGCCACCCACACTCCCGGCGAGATCTCGAAGCCGTCGATCTCCACATCGACCTTGCCTTCGAGTACGTCGGCCTGCGCCTTCACATAGCTCTCATGTGTGCCGACGTCCTCCCAGTAGCCCTCGGCGACATAGCCGTAGATCGGCTTGCCTTCCTTCATCAGCTGCGGGAAGACATCCCCGGACCAGTCCACCGGAACATCGGGCTCAAAATAGTCGAAGACCTCCGGCTCCATGACGTAGATGCCGGTGTTGACGGTGTCCGAGAAGACCTGGCCCCAGGTCGGCTTTTCCAGGAATCGCTCGACCCGGCCGGCCTCGTCCACGATGGTGATGCCGAATTCCAGCGGGTTGGGGACCCTCGTGAGGCAGACGGTGACGAGGGCACCCTTTTCCTTGTGGAACCGAATGAGGTCGGTCAGATCGAAGTCGGTCAGCGCGTCACCGGAGATGACGAGGAAGGCGTCGTCTTTGAGCGCTTCCTCTGCGTTCTTCACGCTGCCGGCCGTGCCGAGTGGCTTCTCCTCATTGGCATAGGTGAGCTCCATACCGAGCTCTTCCCCGTCCCCGAAATAGTTGCGAACGAGCGAGGCCAGGAATTGCACGGTCACGACCGTCTCACTGAGACCGTGCCTCTTCAGCAACCGCAGTACGTGTTCCATGATCGGCCTGTTGACCACGGGAAGCAGCGGCTTGGGCATGCTGGACGTCATGGGGCGAAGGCGTGTGCCTTCACCACCGGCCATCACAACGGCCTTCATGTCGGAAGCGTCCTCCTCTAAGAGACGACGGTTCTTGCCGACTTCACTTGTCCGGTTCGCCCACTGTTTTCCGCACGGGCCCTGGACCTCGGCACGTTCTGCCGGTTAGGCGAGCTCAGTCGGCTGTGGCGTCCGCCCTGATGATCCGGCGGACCTGGACCACGTAGAGGATCCCTGCCCACCAGTACAGCGCCGTACCCCACCCTGCGAACGCCCATCCGAAAATAGCAGCGAGTGTGTGAAGCCAGCCACTTCCATCGCTCAGTAGCAGCAACGGGAAGGCGTACATCAAGTTGAACGTAGCCGCTTTGCCCAGGAAGTTCACCTGGGGAGGCCCATAGCCGTGGCGACCGAGGAATCCGACCGCGATCAGCAGCATCAGTTCCCGGGCCAGCAGCGCCGCGGTGAGCCAGACCGGCAGGATCTCACGCCACGTCAGACCGACGAGGGTGGAGAGGATGTAGAGACGGTCGGCGGCCGGGTCGAGGATCCGCCCCAGGCTGCTGATCTGGTTCCAGCGCCGGGCGAGCTTGCCGTCCAGGTAGTCGCTGACACCGCTCAGCGCAAGGACCAGCAGCGCCCAGCCGTCAGCCTTCGGACCACCGAATTCCGGCCAGAGGATCAACCACAGGAACACGGGCACGCCGACCAGGCGCGCCATGCTCAGAATATTCGGGATGGTGAGGACACGATCTGTCTGGACCCGCGTCTCCTGGACCTCCACGCGGAAGCCTCCTGTGGGAAATGTGCCAATGATGCCCCCGACTTTACCTGCCCGGCCGGCCCCGCCGCGCCCCGGGTCCCGGGTGCTGGAACGCAAAAAAGCCCCGCCGGGAACCGAAGTTCCCGACGAGGCTTTTTCAAAGATTGTTCGGCGGCGTCCTACTCTCCCACAGGGTCCCCCCTGCAGTACCATCGGCGCTGAAAGGCTTAGCTTCCG
>NZ_JBNHIN010000003.1:370440-386989 GCF_050054615.1 Streptomyces sp. YGL11-2 | reverse complement strand
GCCTCGCGGACTGCTTCCCCGCCGTGGACTACTTCGAGAACAGCGGCCTGCCGTTCGTCATCGCCCTCAACGGCTTCGACGGACACCAGCCCTACACACCGGACGAGGTGCGTGAGGCGCTGCAGATCGGCCCGGACGCGCCGATCATCATCACCGACGCCCGGCACCGCGCCGAGGCCAAGAGCGCGCTCATCACGCTCGTGGAGCACGCCCTCATGGCCCGCCTGCGCTGACCCGGCCCTACGGCACCGCTCGCGCCGCACCCCCCGTGCCCGGCGTACCCGCCGTACGACGAAAGGCCCCCGCACACCTGCCGGATGCGGGGGCCTTCGTCGTGCCCGGGGGCGTGGCGGGGGCTCAGCCCGGCGTGCCGCCCAGGGCCGTGCGGAGCGGCGCGAGCGAGACCGCCCCGGCGTCCGGGTGACCGTGGCCGAGCGCCCCCGCCCGGGCCGCGCACCCACGGGCCGGAGTGAGGCGGGCGGTGCCGGCGGCCCGCCGGGCGACGTCCGGGGCGTCNCAGCCCGGCGTGCCGCCCAGGGCCGTGCGGAGCGGCGCGAGCGAGACCGCCCCGGCGTCCGGGTGACCGTGGCCGAGCGCCCCCGCCCGGGCCGCGCACCCACGGGCCGGAGTGAGGCGGGCGGTGCCGGCGGCCCGCCGGGCGACGTCCGGGGCGTCCGCGAACGGCGCGGCACCGGCGGACCGCGGGTCGCAGCGGTCCGCGGCCGAGCAGGCACGGCGCGGGGTCCGCACGCGCGCGCGTGCGGACCCCGGTGTCAGCCGTTCGGAACGTCCCGGATCCCCGTCACCCGGTGGCGGGGCACTGCTTCCAGGCGAAGTGGTAGAGGGTGTTGATGCTGCCGTCGGTGGAGTCCATGGCCATGTAGCTGGTGGCCTTCGGGTCGGCCTGCGAACCGTCCACCCTCAGCTCGGTGTTGATGTTGAAGTAGCGCTCCTCGCCGCAGGGCGCGTAGACCAGCTGGTCGACGTCGGTCTGGTCCGAGGTCTGCCAGTCGGTCCCGTAGGGGCCGCTGAAGGTGTGGGTCGCGCGGGCCGTCTGCGGGTCGCCCTGGAAGTAGTAGTTCGCCTGCTCCAGGCCCTTGGCGCCCGGCGCGAGCGAGGCGTATCCGCGGTAGTCGGCCCGCGCGACGGCGTAGGTGAACCCCTGCGGGACATGGACGTTGAGGGCGATCTGGCAGTTCTTGCGGGCGTCGGTCGGCTTGCTGCCGCCGCCGGCCTGGGCGAGGTATTCGCTGTAGGTGACGGTGAAGGCGGTGTTGTCGGGGGCGACGGCCACGGCGGCGCTGCCGGGTCTGCAGCCCGAACCGTTGACCGTGGCGACGTCTATGACGATCTTGCCGGCCGGCGGGTCGTCGCCCCACCGGGGCGATGAGGTGGGGAGTGCCGATCCGAGGAGCAGGGCCGCCGCCGCGGCTCCGGTACCGAGCGTGCTGAGCATGGGCTCTTCCTTCCGGTCGTCCTGGCCCCGCGGGGCGGGCACACCAGGAGCGGATGACGAGCGCATGCCAGCACGGGGATCTCCGCTTGAACAGCTCTGCTCCCCGGGATTGGGGTGAACCTACGCCTTGATCCGGCCGCCTCCGGACCGGTCCCGGGAAACGGCCGAGGGGCCCCGCTGCGATGCGGGGCCCCTCGTACCGGCGTGTGGCGCGCGGTTCAGCGCTGCCAGCTGGTCGCTCCGTGGAAGCCGGTCTGCCGCTCCAGCCGGCGCCAGCGGGCGGCCGTGGCGCGCGGCCGGGCCGGGGCCTGCGGCCGGTGGGCGGCGCGGGCCAGCAGAACGGCGGTCAGGGCGGCGAGTTCTTCCTCGCTGGCCTGGCCCTTCTCGACACGGATGGGGGCGGCGGTGCCCGGGGCAGGGTTCACGGCGGTCTCGATTCTCCGTCGAAGTCGAAGGGGTGAAGTACGGTGAAGTACGGGGCTACTGGGGCGGGTTGCCGTGCTTACGGGCGGGCAGGTCCGCGTGCTTGGTGCGCAGCATGTCGAGCGCGCGGATCAGCACCTGGCGGGTGTCGGCGGGGTCGATGACGTCGTCGACCAGGCCGCGCTCGGCCGCGTAATACGGGTGCATCAGCTCGGACTTGTACTCCTTGACCATGCGGGTGCGCATGGCCTCGGGGTCGTCGGCCTCGGCGATCTGCTTGCGGAAGATGACGTTGGCGGCGCCCTCGGCACCCATCACCGCGATCTCGTTGGTCGGCCAGGCGTAGGTCAGGTCCGCGCCGATGGTCTGGGAGTCCATGACGATGTAGGCGCCGCCGTACGCCTTGCGCAGGATGATGGAGATGCGCGGCACGGTCGCGTTGCAGTAGGCGTACAGCAGCTTGGCACCGTGGCGGATGATGCCGCCGTGCTCCTGGTCGACACCGGGCAGGAAGCCGGGCACGTCCAGCAGCGTGACGAGCGGAATGTTGAAGGCGTCGCACATCTGGACGAAGCGGGCGGCCTTCTCGGACGCCTCGATGTCCAGCACACCGGCCAGCGACTGCGGCTGGTTCGCAATCATGCCGACCACCCGGCCGTCCAGGCGGGTCAGCGCGCAGATGATGTTGGTGGCCCAGCGCTCGTGGACCTCCAGGAACTCGCCGTCGTCGACGATCTCCTCGATGACCTTGCGCATGTCGTACGGCCGGTTGCCGTCCGCCGGGACGAGGTCCAGCAGCGCGTCGCCGCTGCGGTCGGCGGGGTCCTCGCAGGCCACCGTCGGCGGGTTCTCCCGGTTGTTGGCCGGCAGCAGCGACAGCAGGTAGCGGACCTCTTCGAGGCAGCTGGCCTCGTCGTCGTAGGCGAAGTGGCACACACCGGACGTCTCGGCGTGCACGTCCGCGCCGCCCAGGCCGTTCTGGGTGATCTCCTCGCCGGTGACCGCACGGACCACGTCCGGGCCGGTGATGAACATCTGCGAGGTGTCGCGGACCATGAACACGAAGTCGGTCAGCGCGGGCGAGTACGCCGCGCCGCCCGCGCACGGGCCGAGCATCACGCTGATCTGCGGGATGACGCCGGACGCCTTGGTGTTGCGCTGGAAGATGCCGCCGTAGCCGGCGAGCGCCGAGACGCCCTCCTGGATACGGGCGCCGGCGCCGTCGTTCAGCGACACCAGCGGGGCACCCGCCTGGATCGCCATGTCCATGATCTTGTGGATCTTGGTGGCATGCGCCTCGCCCAGCGCACCGCCGAAGATCCGGAAGTCGTGCGCGTAGACGAAGACGGTACGGCCGTGGACCGTACCCCAACCGGTGATCACACCGTCCGTGTACGGCTTCTTCGCCTCCAGGCCGAAGCCGGTGGCACGGTGGCGGCGGAGGGGTTCGACCTCGTTGAAGGAACCCTCGTCCAGCAGCAGCTCGATCCGCTCGCGGGCCGTCAGCTTGCCCTTGGCACGCTGCGCTTCGGTGGCTCGCTCGCTGGGGCCTCGCCGGACCTGCTCGCGGATCGCGTGCAGTTCGGCGACGCGCCCGCGGGCGTCGTTGGCACCGGCGGGCACATCTTCGACAGTGGTCATGTATCGACGGTACGTGGGCGAGGCCCCGCACACCGATGTCGGTTTCGTACAACGTCGGGTGCCATTTGGTGGGCAGGCAATACAGAACCACGCTGCACGAGGCGCGGCCACCGGCCTGTCGCCGGGTGGACGCGGTGTCCAGCGTCTGTACGGTGCCGACAAACGCCGACCGGGTGATGTTGTGCCGACCAACGGTAGGAAACGGCGCCCGGACCGGGTCAGCCGAGCCGCACCTCGCAGGTGTGTGTGGTACAGGCGGTGCCCGGGGTGAGGCGCAGCCGCAGGGTGTCGCCGGCGGTCAGCACCTCGATGGACGGGTCGTGGCGGAGCACCGCGCGCACCGGCCGGGACCAGGTGATCTCCAGGGTTTCCCCGGTGCGCTCGGGGGCCGCGGCGCACACCACGGCGGTCCGCCCGGACCGGGTGCCGCGCCCCCGCTCGCGGACCAGCACGCTCGCCGGCCCGCTGCTCGCCAGCGGCCCGGCGCGGCCCGCCCGCCAGAAATTGGCCGCGGTTAGGCCGAGCGAGTCGACGGCGACGGCCTGCCGGCCCGCGTCGTTGGCGAGCAGGGTCAGCCAGCGCCGGTCGGCGGCGCGGGCGGCGAGGGCGCGCTCGGTGGCGCCCGGCATGAGCAGGTAGGCGTAGCCGGCGTCGGTGGGGTCGGTGCCGTGGTCGTGCCAGAGGGTGAGATAGCGGCGGGTGTACGACTCGGTGGCGGAGGTGCTGTTGATGTCGTGCCAGGCGCCGGTCCGATCCTCGCGCCGGACGCACAGCGGGGCTCCGCCGGGGGATCCGGGAAAGACCCAGCCGCCGTGCCCGGCGAGGTGGGCCCAGTGGGCGCGCCGGAAGGCGGTGGTGCGGCCGAGGGCGGCGGGCCGGCGCACCCCGTCGACGGTGAGCGAAGCGGTGCCCGACTCCCCCAGGGCGCGGTTGTCGACGACGGTCTCGGCCGGTACGCCGTCGCGGGAGGTGATCCCGGCGCCCAGACAGACCACGCAGTCCGCGAGGGCGAACCAGGATTTCTTCGCGGTGAGGGTGGAGGCGAGTCCGCGCAGGTCCTGGCCGATGGCGGCGAACTCGCCGTCCGTGGTGCCGCCGACCCAGCGGGCGGCGGGCTTGGGCTCGCCCCAGCCGCCGCCCTCGTTGTCGGCGAGCCGCTTGGCGGAGACGGTGGTGCCGGGGAGCCGGTAGGGGTCGACGGTGGGCCAGTAGGCGTCGGTGTACTGGTCGCCGCCGCGGTCCGCGCGCCACCAGTAGAGCATTCCGGCGCCGCTGTGCCAGCCGTGCCGGTTCTCGCCGTTGCCGTTCTCGTAGTAGGTGATGCGGTCGGAGGCCATGGCGAGTCCGGCGGCCCAGCCGGGGCGGCGGTGCACGGCGCGGTCCATGGCGGGGAACAGCCGGTGGCCGACGGGTTCCGGGGCGGCGGGCACCGCGCTCGCCGCGATCCGGCCCAGGCGGGCGAGGTCGGCGACGGCGTACTGCCGGTCGGTGAGCACCGGCAGCGTACGGTCGCGGGCGGTCCAGCCCTTGATCATGGCGTGCCAGCGGTCGCGTTCGGCGGCGCTCGCGCCCTCGCCGAGCAGGGCGATGGCGGCGATCAGCGCATGGCCGTGGAAGTGGTCGCTGCGCAGGATGTGCCGCTCGTCGCTGCGCAGGTAACCGCGGCTGACGGCACGCCCGTTGACGCTGTCCATCATCAGGCCGTTGTGGAGCAGCGGCGCGTAGGCGTGCTCGACGCTGTCGAAGATGACCTGCCGGTGCGGGTCGGTGACCTCCCAGGGGGAGCCGCGCAGCAGGGTGAACAGCCGGCCCAGGCCGTCGAGCAGGACGGCGCCGTAGGTGCCGGAGTAGGCGACCCAGCTGTGCTGGATGAACGACCCGTCGGCGTAGAGCCCGTCGCCCTTGGTGACGTACGGGAAGACCGGCGAGAGGGCGTCCCGGGCCAGCGCGATCTTGGCGGGGGCGCGGCCGAGGACGCCACGCAGAGCCACCACCCGGCACAGGTCGACGCGGTTGGCGCCGGTGCTGGTGCCGGTGTAGGCGCCCAGCATGCTGTCCGGGACGAAGTGGTCGACGGCGGCCAGGCAGCGGGCGCGCAGGGCGTCGCCGGCCCCGCCGGGCCGGCGTTCGTCGAGGATCGCGAGGGTGTCCAGCAGGAGCCGGGGGCTGCCGATCTGCCACTCCCACCAGTTGCCGTAGCGGGTGGTGGCGGGGTGGTAGACGGTGCGGTCGAGGTGGTCGAGACCGGTGACGATGTCGGCGGCGAGGGCCGGGTCTTTGGTGTGGCCGGTGCCGGGCTGGGCGTAGGCCAGGGCCATCGTGGCGAGTCGGCCGTAGCTCTGGGTGATGCCGGCGGGCGGGTCGTAGGGGCAGTCCGGCCAGAGGGAGTCGGCTGCCGGCCGCATCCGGGACCGGAAGCCGGCGGCGATCTCGCCGGTCTCCTGGAGGGCAGCGGCGTAGGGGGCCGCGCCGGGGTCGTATCCGGTGCCGAGGGCGAGCACGCACCAGCGGCGGCGGAGGAGGGCGTACGCATCGGCGCCGTCGGCCGCCCGGTCCGGGGCGGCGGTGCGGGCGGCGGCCGGCGCGTCCGGGCCGAGCGCGAGGGCCAGTGCGCTCGCGGTGGAGGTGGCGAGGAATCCTCGGCGCGACCAGACGGGCAGGGCGGGTTCGGGCGGCACGGTCGGTCCTCTCCACGGCGTCAACCGGACTGTGGCGCTGCGCACTTGGGAGTTCCCGATGGTCTAGCACGGTGGCCCGCGGGGCGGCAATGGCCGCGCCGGAAGCCGGCATCCGCACCCGTCCGGGGGAAGTCCGGGGAGAAGAGGTTGAAACTTGAACCAGATGCCGCTACGGTAAATCTCGTTGAAGGTTAAACAATATTGCTGCATGCGCCCCCTGCCTGCACACCGTCCCCGAGGAGGAGCCATGGCTCTGTTCCACCGCAAGCGCACCGCCACCCCCGACGCCCCGGCCGCCGCAGGTGCCGCCGTTCTGGAGGCGGCTCCCGCGCTCGCCGAGCTGACCGGCGACTACACCATCGACCCGGCCCACAGCAGCATCGGCTTCGTCGTCCGGCACGCCATGGTCACCAACGTCCGCGGCACCTTCGGCGAACACGAGGGCCTGCTGAAGCTGGACGGCGGCAACCCGGCCGCGTCCACCGCGAACATCGACGTCCAGATCGCCAGCATCGACACCGGCATCACCGACCGCGACGGCCACCTCAAGAGCCCCGACTTCTTCGACGCCGAGCAGTTCCCCCTCATGACCTTCCGCTCCAGCGCGGTCGACCAGCTCGACAGCGAGACGTACCGCGTCACCGGCGATCTGACGATCAAGGACGTCACCCGCCCGCTCGCCATCGACCTGGAGTTCAACGGCGCGGCCACCGACGTCTACGGTGCCCAGCGCGTCGGCTTCGAGGGCAGCGCCGAGATCCTCCGCTCCGAGTGGGGCCTGACCTGGAACGCCGCCCTGGAGACCGGCGGCGTCATGGTCAGCGACAAGGTCAAGCTGACCTTCGACATCTCGGCGGTCAGGAAGGGCTGAGGTCCGCGGTGGAGAGCGGGCGGCCTCCGCCGCCTTCCTGGCAGGGCCCCTCCCTCTCCCCAACCTGGAGACCCCCACCCCGCAGACCCCCACCCCGGCCAAGGAGGGGCCCACCCACCCCGCCCCACCCCCGTGGCGAGGCCCCTCCCCCGCCTCCACCACGCATGCGGTGAAGGTAACGCTCCGCACCGGCCGCCGCCGGTGCCTGTGGATAACCGTGGCGCCCGTACCCGCCACGGGCACTCACTCCTGCGGCTCGACCCCGGCCCGCAGCAGCCCGTACGCGTAGGCGTCGTCCAGCGCCTGCCAGGACGCCGCGATGACGTTCTCCGCGACGCCGACCGTCGACCACTCGCCGCGGCCGTCGCTGGTGGAGACCAGGACCCGGGTGATCGAGCCGGTGCCGAGCGCGCCCTCCAGGATGCGGACCTTGTAGTCCACCAGCTCCATCGTGGCCAGCTCCGGGTAGATCCGCTCCAGGCCCACCCGCAGCGCCCGGTCCAGCGCGTTGACCGGGCCGTTGCCCTCGGCGGTGGCGACGATCCGCTCGCCCTTCGCCCACAGCTTCACGGTCGCCTCGTTGGCGTGCGTGCCGTCCGGGCGGTCCTCGACGATGGCGCGCCAGGACTCGACGGTGAAGTAGCGCAGCGGCCTGCCGTCCACCTCCGCGCGCAGCAGCAGTTCGAAGCTGGCGTCCGCGGCCTCGTACGTGTAGCCCGCCAGCTCCCGCGCCTTGACCCGGTCGACCACCCGGCCGACCAGCTCGCGGTCGCCGCCCAGGTCGATGCCCAGCTCCTTGCCCTTGAGCTCGATCGAGGCGCGCCCGGCCATGTCGGAGACCAGCATCCGCATGGTGTTGCCGACCAGCGCCGGGTCGATGTGCTGGTAGAGGTCCGGGTCGACCTTGATCGCGGAGGCGTGCAGCCCGGCCTTGTGGGCGAACGCGGAGACGCCGACGTAGGGCTGGTGGGTGGAGGGCGTCAGGTTGACGACCTCGGCGATGGCGTGCGAGATCCGGGTGGTCTCGGCGAGCTTGCCCTCGGGCAGGACCCGGCGCCCGTATTTCAGCTCCAGGGCGGCGACGACCGGGAAGAGGTTGGAGTTGCCGACCCGTTCGCCGTAGCCGTTGGCGGTGCACTGGACGTGGGTGGCGCCGGCGTCCACCGCGGCCAGGGTGTTGGCGACCGCGCAGCCGGTGTCGTCCTGGGCGTGGATGCCCAGCCGCGCGCCGGTGTCCGCGAGGACGGTCCGGACCACGGCGGTCACCTGCGCCGGGAGCATCCCGCCGTTGGTGTCGCAGAGCACCACGACGTCGGCGCCGGCCTCGCTCGCGGTGCGCACGACCTGCTTCGCGTAGGCCGCGTCCAGGGCGTAGCCCTCGAAGAAGTGCTCGCAGTCGAGGAAGACCCGGCGGCCCTGGGCCACCAGGTACGCGACGGTGTCCCGGACCATCGCGAGGTTCTCCTCCGGCGTGGTGCGCAGCGCCAGTTCGACATGGCCGAGGTGGGACTTGGCGACCAGCGTGATGACCGGTGCCTGCGATGCCAGCAGGGCGGCGACCTGCGGATCGTCCTCGACGCGGACGCCCGCCTTGCGGGTGGCGCCGAACGCGACGAGCTGCGCGTGCCGGAACGTGATCTCCTCGCGGGCGCGCTGGAAGAACTCGGTGTCCCGCGGGTTGGCGCCGGGCCAGCCGCCCTCGATGAAGCCGACGCCGAAGTCGTCCAGGTGGCGGGCGATGGTCAGCTTGTCGGCGACGGTCAGGTTGATGCCCTCGCGCTGGGCGCCGTCGCGCAGGGTGGTGTCGAAGACGTGGAAGTCGTCGGGCACCGCGCCGGCGGGGAGGACGTCGGCCGAGGGGGCGGGTTCGCGTGCGTCCGTCATGCTGGTCTGGCTCCTGTCGGGGATCTCGGTCTACCGGAATAACCGGTTCCACCGTCCCTCCATGATCCCTCGCGCTTCGCGTCCGGCGGCAGGTGGGCCGGAAACGAAAAAACCCCTCGCGGGTGCGAGAGGTCTGCGCGCGGGTCTGGGACGACGGTGTCCGCGCCGTAGCCGGTTCCTACGGGGCGGTCACTGCGGACCGGCGCGCCTGCTGCCAATAATCATGGCGAACGAGAGCACGGGGGCAGTCTGGCACACCACCGCCCCCGCGCCGCCGGGCGTCTCAGGATGCGAGCACGCGTGTCCCGGAGTCGTCGCCGGCCGCCGTGCCGACCCGGTGCAGATCGATGGTCCGGGTCTCCCGCATCGTCAGGTAGACCACCAGCGAGACCGCGGCGCAGCCGGAGACGTACCAGTAGTAGCCGGACTCGATACCGCCGTTCTTGAACCACAGGGCGACGTACTCCGCGGTGCCGCCGAACAGTGCGTTGGCGATGGCGTACGGCAGGGCGACGCCCAGCGCGCGGATGCCGGTCGGGAACAGCTCGGCCTTCACGCAGGCGTTGATGGAGGTGTATCCGGTGACCACGACCAGGGCCAGCATCGAGAGGCCGAGGGCCGGCCAGAAGGAGCCGGCGTGCCGGAGCAGCGTCATGATCGGCACGGTCAGGAAGGTCGAGCCGATCGCGAAGGTGATCAGCAGCGGGCGGCGGCCGATCCGGTCCGACAGCCGGCCGGCCAGCGGCTGGAGGCACATGAAGAGGAACAGCGCGCAGAAGCTGACCAGGGAGGCGGTCGGCTTGGACATCCCGGCGCTGCCCGAGAGGTACTTGGTGAGGTAGGTGGTGTACGTGTAGTACGCCACGGTGCCGCCCATGGTCAGCGCGATGACCAGGAACGCCTCGCGCTTGTGGGCCCACAGCGCCTTCAGGGTGCCGCGGTCCGGGTCGGACCGGGCGCCGTCGTCCTCGGCGTAGACCTCGGTCTCCAGCATGCTGCGGCGCAGCCAGAAGACGATGGCGGCGCCCAGCGCGCCGACGATGAAGGGGATCCGCCAGGCCCAGCTGTGCAGCGCGGCGTCGGACAGGGTGCGCTGGAGCACGATCTGGAGCCCCAGGCCCAGCAGCTGGCCGGCGGTCATCGACACGTACTGGAAGCTGGAGGCGAAGCCGCGGCTGCCGGGCGCGGACGCCTCGGTGAGGTAGGTGGCGCTGGCCGCGTACTCGCCGCCGACCGACAGCCCCTGGAGCATCCGGGCGAGCAGCAGCACCGCGACGCCGCCGTAGCCGGCCGCGGCGTAGGTGGGCGCGACGGCGATGAGGATGGCCGCGGCCGACATCAGGGTGACGGTCAGGGTGAGTGCGGCCTTGCGGCCCCGGCGGTCGCCGACCCGGCCGAGCACCCAGCCGCCGACCGGGCGCATGAAGAAGCCGACGGCGAAGATCCCCATGGTGTTCATGAGGTTCGCGGTGTCGTTCCCCTTCGGGAAGAACGAATCGGCGAAGTAGACGGCGAAGCTCGCGTAGACGAACCAGTCGAACCACTCGACCATGTTGCCGGCCGAGCCTACCCAGATCTTCTTCCATTGCGCTTGTCCCATAGCCGCTCACGGTCGCGGAGAGCGGGCCGCGTCGGCAAGAGCCGGGTGTGCAACGATCACGCGTACTTGCGTGCGTTGCGGTCACGGGCGCGGTGGGCCGTGAGCCGTGGGCCGTGGGCCGGTCCGGCGGCGGTCAGTCCTGCGGGACGGTGAGCGACTCGTCGAGGAACTCGCGTATCGCGCGGTCCACCTGCTCGCGGGTCGTCCCGGGCAGGCCGACGACGAGATGGGTGCCGAAGCCGTCGAGGAGGGCCCGGGTGCGGGTCGCGAAGCGCTCCGCGTCGACCGGGCGGAACTCGCCCTTCGAGACGCCCTCGACCAGCAGGGCCACCAGATCGCGGTGCCAGGCCAGCTCCAGGTCCAGCTGGCGTTCGCGGGTCTCGTCGTCGGCGTTCTGGGAGCGGACCCAGACCTCCAGCCACAGTGTCCAGCGCGGGTCGCGATGGCCTTCGGGGAGGTAGAGGTCGACCAGCGCGTCCAGTCGCTCGCGGGCCGGGACGCGGCGGGAGAGGGCGGCCCGGCGTTCGGCGCCGAGCTGCTCCTCGCTCCACTGGAGGGTCTGGAGCAGCAGCTCGTCCTTCGTGCCGAAGTAGTAGAGGATGTGGCCGCTGCTCATCCCGACCTCGCGGCCCAGTCCGGCCATGGTCAGCCGGTCCAGCCCCTCGGCGGCGATGGTGGCCATCGCCGCGGCCAGGACCTGCTCGCGCGGCTGGTTCAGGCGCCGCCGGGGGCGGCGTTCGGGACCGGGCACGGTGACCTCCGGGGTCGGGACGGGCTGGGACGGGCTGGTCCGTCAGGGGTGCGTCAGACCTTCGGCTGCTGCTGGGTGATGCAGTGGATGCCGCCACCCGCTGCGAAGATCGTACGGGCGTCGACGAGGGTGACGGTGCGCCCGGGGAAGAGCCGGCGGAAGAGCGCGGCGGCCTCCTCGTCGCGCGGGTCGTCGAAGGCGCACAGCACGATGCCGCCGTTGCACTGCAGGTGGTTGATGTAGGAGTAGTCGACCGGCTCGCCGTCCTCCTCGATGACGGTGGGGGCCGGGATCTCGACGACCTCCAGCGGGCGGCCGGTGGCGTCCGTCGAGGCGCGCAGCAGTTTGGCGATCTCGTTGCAGATCGCGTGGTCGGGGTGGTCGGGGTTCGGCTGGGTGTGGACCATCACCACGCCGGGGCGGGCGAAGGCGGCGACGATGTCCACGTGGCCGCGGGTGCCGAACTGCCCGTAGTCGGCGTACAGGCCGCGGGGCAGCCAGATCGCCTTGGTGGTGCCGAGGTGGGCGTGGATCTCGGCCTCGACCTCCTCCTTGGTGCGGCCGGGGTTGCGGCCCGGGTCGAGCTGCACGGTCTCGGTGAGCAGCACGGTGCCCTCGCCGTCGACGTGGATGCCGCCGCCCTCGTTGACCAGCGAGGTGGTGTAGTGGCGGGCCCCGGCGAGCCCGGCGACCTGCTCGGCGATCTTCGCGTCGCGGTCCCAGGCGGCCCATTCCTGGGCGCCCCAGCCGTTGAACACCCAGTCCACGGCGGCCAGTTGGCCTTGGTCGTCGGTGAGGAAGGTGGGGCCGATGTCGCGCATCCAGGCGTCGTCGAGGGGGCGCTCGACCAGGTCGACGTCCTCGCCGAGGAGGGCGCGGGCGCCCGCCAGCTGGCCGGGGCCGGCCACCACGGTGACCGGCTCGTACCGCCGGACCGCGCGGGCGACCGCGGCCCAGGCGGTGCGGGCCTCGGCGAGCGCCTCGCCGCCCTCCGCGCCGAAGGTGAAGTTGGGGCCGGGCCAGGCCATCCAGGTGCGCTCGTGCGGTGCCCATTCGGGGGGCATGCGGAAGCCGTCGGCGGCGGGGGTGTGCATACGGGGTCCTCACGGTTCGGGGGAGCGTCGGTGCGGGCGGGGCGGTGCGTACCGGCGGCAGCGGCGCGACGAGGGGGCGCCGCTGCCGGGACACGGCGGTGCGGTTTCCGGGCGTCAGAGGAAGTAGAGCCTGGAGAGGGAGACCGTGTCGGCCGGTTCGGAGCGCATCGGGTCGCCGTCGAGGGTGACCAGTCCGCTGCGCCCGTCGACCTGCACCTGTCCGACACGGGAGTTGTGGATCAGGTTGCCGGGGCCGATTCCGCGGGTTCCGCGGACGGCGACCCGGCGGCGGCGGGTGGGCATGCCGTCGCCGCCCGCTTCGGCCGCGGCGCGCGCGACGAAGGCGACGGAGATCTCCGCCGGGGTCGCGCCGTGGGCCCCGAACTGCGGGCCGAGGACGAGGGGTTCGCAGGTGTCGGTGGCGGCGTTGGGGTCGCCGGTGACGCCGTAGGCGGGGAAGCCGGACTTGAGCACCAGTTGCGGCTTGGCGCCGAAGAACTGCGGCTTCCAGAGCACGATGTCGGCCATCTTGCCGACCTCGATCGACCCGATCTCGTGCGAAAGGCCGTGCGCGATGGCGGGGTTGATGGTGAGCTTGGCGACGTAGCGCAGTACGCGCGCGTTGTCGTCGTGCGGACCGTCGCCTTCCAGCGGGCCCAGTTCGGCCTTCATCTTGCCGGCCATCGCGAAGGTGCGCCGGACCGTCTCGCCGGCCCGGCCCATGCCCTGGGCGTCGGACGAGGTGATGCCGATCGCCCCGAGGTCGTGCAGGACGTCCTCGGCGCCCATCGTGCCGGCCCGGATGCGGTCGCGGGCCATGGCGGCGTCGCCCGGCAGGTCGGTCTTGAGGTCGTGGACCGAGACGATCATGCCGTAGTGCTCGGCGACCGCGTCCCGCCCGAAGGGGAGGGTGGGGTTGGTCGAGGAGCCGATGACGTTGGGGACGCCGGCCATCTTCAGGACGTTGGGGACGTGCCCGCCGCCGCAGCCCTCGATGTGGAAGGCGTGGATGGTGCGGCCGTCCAGGACGCGGAGGGTGTCCTCGACGGTGAGGCATTCGTTGAGGCCGTCGCTGTGCAGCGCGACCTGGACGTCGTGGTCCTCGGCGACCCGCAGCGCGGTGTCCAGGGCGCGGGCGTGCGCGCCCATGTCCTCGTGGACCTTGAAGCCGCAGGCGCCGCCCTCGGCGAGCGCCTCGACCAGCGGGGCGTCCCCGGAGGACGAACCGCGGCCCAGGAAGCCGATGTTGACCGGCCAGGCGTCGAAGGCGCCGAAGGCGTGGCCCAGTGCCCAGGGGGAGTTGACGCCGACGCCCCAGACCGGCCCGAATTCCTGGCCGATGATCGTGGTCACGCCGGAGGCCAGCGAGGCTTCCATCACGCGCGGGGAGAGCAGGTGGACATGGGTGTCCACGGCGCCGGCGGTGGCGATCAGGCCCTCGCCGGAGACGATGGACGTGCCCGTGCCGACGACGACGTCGACGCCGTCGAGGGTGTCCGGGTTGCCGGCCCGCCCGATGGCGTGGATCCGGCCCTCGCGGATGCCGACGGACATCTTGCGGATGCCCTGGACCGCATCGATGACCAGGACGTTGCTGATCACCACGTCGCAGGTCTCGCGGACCGCGGCGGCCTTGAGGTGCAGCCCGTCGCGGGCGGTCTTGCCGAAGCCGGCGAGGAACTCGTCCCCGGGCTTCTGGGCGTCGGACTCGACCCGGACGACCAGTCCGGAGTCGCCGAGGACGACCCGGTCGCCGGCCCGTGGGCCGTGGACCGACGCGTACTCATGGGGATCGATGGTCATGCGCGCTCCTCCGCTCCCAGGTAGCCGCAGGCGGCGGCCCGCCGCAGCGCTTCGGCCTTGGCTCCCGGCGCGTCGAGCGGGCCGTCGACCAGACCGGCGAAGCCGATCGCGATCCGGTCGCCGCCGATCGGCACCAGGCCGACCGTCGAGCCGCCCCCGGGGTCGAACCGCACCGACGAGCCCGCCGGGACGCACAGCCGCATGCCGTACGCGGCGGCGCGGTCGAACTCCAGCCGGGGGTTGGCCTCGAAGAAGTGGAAGTGCGAGGTGACGCTGATCGGCACCGACGCGGTGTTGCGGACCGCGAGCAGCACCGCGGGCTCGGGCTCCGGATCGGCCGGGCCGGGGAGCACCGCGCCGGGCGCGGGCGGCGCGTCCGCACCGCCGGCAGCGGGGCCGGCCGCGGCGCCGATCGGGTCGCCGACCACCGCGAGCCGGGAGCCGTCGTCGAAGACGGCCTCGACGTGCACCTCGGTGACGACGTCGGCGACGCCCGGCAGGACGTCGTCCGGGCCGAGCACGCCGCGCGCCGCCTCGATGGCCTGCGCGAGGCGGCGCCCGTCCCGCGCCGCCTCGCAGACTGTGTCCGCGATCAACGCGGTCGCCTCGGGCACGTTCAGCTTCAGTCCGCGGGCCCGGCGGGCCCGGGCCAGCTCGGCCGCGCCGAACAGCAGCAGCCGGTCGCGTTCTGTGGGGGTCAGCCGCATCCGGTCCCATCCTCCCGCTCGAATTGAGCAACACTCTAACTCGGAATTCATCATTCCGAAACCATTGACCTAGGCCAGACGCATGACTCATATTGAGCGTCGCTCTAGTCCATGGCGTGAATTGATCGTTTCTAGAGCGTCGTTCAAATAATCTCGCAGCAGCGAGCGCCGCTCCGGGGCACCGCTCCGGAGCACCGTCCACCACACGGAGCACCGCGCACAGCACCGCTCACCATCTGTTCCGGCCTCTCAGGGGAGCCCTCATGCCGATCGAACAACGCGGAGTCGACACCATCCCGGACGAGGAGCGCACCAGCACTCCTCGCGACCTCATCTCGATCCTTCTCGGGTCGAACCTGGCCCTGGGCGTGGTGATCTTCGGCTGGCTACCGGTCTCCTTCGGCCTCGGGTTCTGGGGCTCGGTCACCTCCCTCACGGCCGGCACCGTCCTCGGCGCCGTCCTGACCGCCCCGCTCGCGCTGGTCTCGCTGCGCAGCGCGACCAACCTCTCCACCAGCAGCGGCGCGTTCTTCGGCGTCCGCGGCCGGCTCATCGGCTCGGTGATCGGCCTGCTGCTCTCGCTCGGCTACACGGCGCTGACCCTGTGGGTGGGCGGTGACGCGATGGTCGGCTGCCTGCACCGCCTCATCGGCCTGCCGGGCGACGGCACCGCCTACGCGGTGGTCTACGCACTCCTGGCCGGCGCCACCGCGGTGGGCGCGGTCTACGGCTACCGGGTGCTGCTCCGGATGAGCAAGGTGCTGTCCGTCGGGCTGACCGTCCTGCTCGCGGTCGGCGTGCTCGCCTACCTGCCCACCTTCCACACCGGCCCGGTCCCCGGCACCTCGTACGCGCTCGGCGGCTTCTGGCAGACCTGGTTGCTGGCCGCGGTGTCCGCCGGCCTCAGCGGCCCGATCGCCTTCATCACCCTGCTCGGCGACTACAGCCGCTACATCTCCCCGCGCCGGCACAGCTCCAGGAAGGTCTTCGCGGCCACCTACTGCGGTCTGCTGGTCGGCCTGCTGGTCCCGCAGCTCTTCGGCACCTTCAGCGCCCTGGCGGTCGGGGCGGGCGGCAGCGACTACGCCGGCCCGCTGGTCGCCGGGGCACCGTTGTGGTACCTGGCCCTGCTGCTGCTCAACGCCTCCGCCGGCTCGGTCGGCAACTCCGGCCTGATGCTCTACAGCATGGGTCTCGACCTGGACGCGATCCTGCCGAAGGCCACCCGCACCCAGGCCACCTACGTGGTCGCCGCGATCTCCACCGCGCTGGTCTACGCCGGCCACTTCCTGTGGGCCGCGCAGGACGCCATGACGTCGTTCGTGCTGCTGATGACCGCCATCGGCACGCCGTGGGCGGTGATCACCGTCATCGGCTTCGTGCGCTGCCGCGGCACCTACGACGCGGACTCCCTCCAGGTCTACAACCGCGGCACGGTCGGCGGCATCTACTGGTTCCGGGCCGGCTGGAACGTCCAGGCCACCGTCGCCTGGGCAGTCGGCTCCGCGGTCGGCCTGATGGGCGTGGACACGCCCTTCTACAAGGGCCCGCTGCTGTCCTTCACCGGCGGGATCGACATCAGCTTCGTGCTCGCCGCGGCCGCCGCCGGCATCGTCTACGTCCTGCTCACCGCCCGGGCGG
>NZ_JBNHIN010000003.1:368838-370326 GCF_050054615.1 Streptomyces sp. YGL11-2 | reverse complement strand
CTGCGCCCGGTCCCCGCGCCCCGTACGGAGGCGCCGGCCGCCGAGTCCCCCGCCGAGGTCGGCTGAGCCGGGGCCGCTGCCCCGCTCATGGCACAGGCCGCCACCGACGGAGCGTCGGTGGCGGCCTGCGGCGTCGCCGGGGGCCGGGCTCAGCCCAGCGGGTGCATCCAGCCGTGGGTGTCCGCGCCCACGCCGGTCTGGATGTCCAGCAGCGCCTTGCGCAGCTTCATGGTGACCTCGCCGGGCTCGCCGTCGGCGACCGTCCAGTTGGCGCGGGCCGACTTGACCCTGCCGACCGGGGTGATGACCGCGGCGGTGCCGCAGGCGAAGACCTCGGTCAGCGTGCCGTCCTCGGTGGCGCCCTGCCACTCCTCGACCGAGATCCGGCCCTCGGAGACCTCGTACCCGAGGTCGGCGGCGATGCTCAGCAGCGAGTCGCGGGTGATGCCGGGCAGCAGCGAACCGGTCAGCTCCGGGGTGACGATGCGGTTGCCGTACACGAAGTACAGGTTCATCCCGCCCATCTCCTCGATCCAGCGGCGCTCGATCGCGTCCAGCCAGACCACCTGGTCGCAGCCCTGTTCGGCGGCCTGAGCCTGGGCTACCAGGGACGCGGCGTAGTTGCCGCCGGTCTTGGCCGCGCCGGTGCCGCCCGGGGTGGCCCGGACGTACTCCTCCGACAGCCACACCGAGACCGGCTTGACGCCGCCCTGGAAGTACGCGCCGGCGGGCGAGGCGATGACGAGGAAGAGGTACTCGTTGGCGGGCTTGACGCCCAGCCCGACCTCGCTGGCGAACATGAACGGCCGGAGGTAGAGGGACGCCTCACCGCTGTTCGGCACCCACGCCTTGTCCTGGGTGACCAGCGCGTCGCAGGCCGCGATGAAGGTCTCGACGGGGAGTTCGGGCATGCCCAGGCGGCGGGCGGACGCCTGGAAGCGGCGGGCGTTGGCGTCCGGGCGGAAGGTGGCGACGCTGCCGTCGGGCTGGCGGTACGCCTTCAGGCCCTCGAAGATCGTCTGCGCGTAGTGCAGGGTCATGTTCGCCGGGTCCAGGGAGAGCGGCGCGTACGGCACCAGCTCCGCGTCGTGCCAGCCGCGGCCCTCGGTCCACTTGATCGTCACCATGTGGTCGGTGAAGTGCCTGCCGAAACCGGGAGCGGCCAGGATCTGCTCCCGCTCCGCGGCGGGGAGCGGATGCGAGGAGGGCTTGAGCTCGATCGCGGGCGTCGTCATGAATGCGTGTCCTTCACTGCGTAGTCCGTTGCCGCGCGGCCGTGCGCACGATCACTTGGGCGTACCGGTCGTTACTGGGACGTCCACGTTTCTCGGCGGACGCCGGCCCCTCGTCCGATTATCGCGCGTGGGTGTCCGGCGCCGGAACCGGCGTGCGCGGTCCGCGTCGATGGTCGCGCCGAACCCGCCGGTTGTACAGGGCCGACCATGCCGACCATGCCGACAGCGCCGGGCCACGGCGGGCCCGGCGCTG
>NZ_JBNHIN010000003.1:241394-368735 GCF_050054615.1 Streptomyces sp. YGL11-2 | reverse complement strand
CCCGGCGCTGCGAGGGTGCTGCGGTGCGTCGGGCGTCAGCCCGCCACGCGTGCGGCGATCACGTCGCCGATCTCCTCGGTCGTACGGGCCGAACCGTCCCGGGCCTCCAGGTCGGCGGCGACCTCCGCCTCGATGCGGGCGGCCTGCTCCTCGTGGCCGAGGTGGCGCAGCAGCAGCGCGACGGAGAGGATCGTGGCGGTCGGGTCGGCCTTGCCGGTGCCCGCGATGTCCGGCGCGGAGCCGTGTACCGGTTCGAACATCGACGGGAAGGCGCCGGTGGGGTTGATGTTCCCGGAGGCGGCCAGGCCGATGCCGCCGGTGACGGCCGCGGCGAGGTCGGTGAGGATGTCGCCGAAGAGGTTGTCGGTGACGATCACGTCGAACCGCTCGGGCTGGGTGACGAGGAAGATCGTCGCGGCGTCGACGTGCAGGTAGTCGGTGGTGACCTCGGGGTACTCCCGGCCGACCCGGTCGAAGATATTCTTCCACAGGTGTCCCGCGTAGACCAGGACGTTGTTCTTGTGGACCAGGGTCAGCTTCTTGCGGGGGCGGGCGTTGGCCCGCTCGTACGCGTCCCGGACCACCCGCTCCACGCCGTAGGCGGTGTTCACGCTGACCTCGGTGGCGACCTCGGCCGGGGTGCCGGTCCGCAGGCTGCCGCCGTTGCCGGTGTACGGTCCCTCGGTGCCCTCGCGTACGACGACGAAGTCGATCGCCCCCCTTTGCTCGTCGCGAACGGCCAGCGGGGTCGCGGTGTTCGGGAACAGCTTCGACGGGCGCAGGTTGACGAAGTGGTCGAAGGCGAACCGCAGCTTCAGCAGCAGCCCGCGCTCCAGCACACCGGACGGTACCGACGGGTCGCCGATCGCGCCGAGCAGGATCGCGTCGTGCTGCTTGAGCGACTCCAGCTCCGCGTCCGGCAGGGTCTCACCGGTCCGGTGCCAGCGCCGGGCCCCGAGGTCGTACTCCTTGGTTTCCAGCTTGACGTCCTGCGGGAGGACCGCGGTCAGGACCTTGAGTCCCTGGGCCACGACTTCCTGGCCGATACCGTCACCGGGGATCACTGCGAGGCGAATGCTGCGAGACATGTCTGGACCCTACTCCGCGTCCCAGTGATTGACACGTAACGTCCGGCATACGGACATGCCGTCGGGCGACCGGTGCGGCCGGGCCGTGCCGCCACAGCGGCGGGGCGCCCGGGAACGGATCCCGGGCGCCCCTGCGGCGTCTTCGGCCGGCGGGTTCAGTGCCCCGTGGCGCCGCCGTTGTCGCGGCGGTCGAGCGCGCGCTGAAGTGCGGCGGCGGCGTTTTGGCGGTCGGCGTCGTTGGTCTGACGGGCGGAGTGACGGGTCCTGCGGACAGTGGTCTCGGCCATGTTGCGCATCTCCAATGCCAAAGCCCCGAGAAGAACGTGAGGGGTGCGTCGATCCAGAAGCGGCCGGCAGGAGCGGGGGCCTCGGCGCGGCAGGGGTCACCTGCGCATACGCACCGGGCCGCATCCGCATTCGCTGGATGCAGCGATACGTTCGGCATCTACAAAGCTAGGACAGCCGGGCGGTGATGTCTGCACAATTACTTGGGCTTCCTACTATCTGAGACGGCAGGCGCACTTTCCCGCCACGGCGCCCCGTCCCGTCCTTCCCGCCCTTCCCGCCACGCCGACGGCCCGGCACCCCCGAGGGGGCACCGGGCCGTGGCCGTGCGCGCGGGCGTCAGCCCATGTGCGGGTAGCGGTAGTCGGTCGGCGGGACCAGGGTCTCCTTGATGGAGCGGGTGGAGGTCCAGCGCATCAGGTTCTGCTTGGCGCCGGCCTTGTCGTTGGTGCCGGAGGCGCGGGCGCCGCCGAACGGCTGCTGGCCGACCACGGCACCGGTGGGCTTGTCGTTGATGTAGAAGTTGCCGGCCGCGAAGCGCAGCTTCTCGCAGGTGGCGGCGGCAGCGGCCCGGTCCTGGGCGATGACGCAGCCGGTCAGGCCGTACGCCGAGGCGGACTCCATCTGGGTGAGCATGGCGTCGTAGCCGCCCTCGGCCTCGTCGTCGTAGACGTAGACGCCGAGGATGGGGCCGAAGTACTCGTCCTTGAAGATCTCGTTCTCCGGGTCGGTGGAGACCAGGACGGTGGGGCGGACGTAGTAGCCGACGCTGTCGTCGTAGGTGCCGCCGGCCACGACCTCGATGGTGGGGTCGGCCTTGGCGCGGTCGATCGCCGCCTTGTTCTTGGCGAAGGAGCGCTCGTCGATGACCGCGCCCATGAAGTTCGCCAGCTCGGTGACGTCGCCCATGGAGAGCGCGTCGACCTCGGCCGCGAACTCCTCCTTGAACCCGGCGTTCCAGAGGGAGGCCGGGACGTACGCGCGGGAGGCCGCGGAGCACTTCTGGCCCTGGAACTCGAAGGCGCCGCGGGTCATGGCGGTCTTCAGGACGGCGCGGTCGGCCGAGGGGTGGGCGACGATGAAGTCCTTGCCGCCGGTCTCACCGACCAGCCGCGGGTAGGTCTTGTACTTCTCGATGTTGGTGCCGACCGTCTTCCAGAGGTACTGGAAGGTCCTGGTCGAACCGGTGAAGTGGATGCCCGCCAGGTCGGGGTGGGCCAGGGCCGCCTCGGAGACGTCCTTGCCGTCGCCGGTGACGAGGTTGATGACGCCCGGCGGCAGCCCGGCCTCCTCCAGCAGCCGCATCAGCAGCACGGCGGCGAAGGTCTGGGTCGGGGACGGCTTCCAGACCACGACGTTGCCCATGAGGGCGGGGGCGGTCGGGAGGTTGCCGGCGATCGCGGTGAAGTTGAAGGGCGTGATCGCGTAGACGAAGCCTTCGAGGGGGCGGTGGTCGGAACGGTTCCAGACGCCCGGGGAGTTCACCGGCGGCTGCTCGGCGAGGATCTGCCGCGCGAAGTGGACGTTGAAGCGCCAGAAGTCGACCAGCTCGCAGGGGGTGTCGATCTCGGCCTGCTGGGCGGTCTTGGACTGGCCGAGCATGGTGGCGGCGGCCATCGTCTCGCGCCAGGGGCCGGCGAGCAGGTCGGCGGCCTTGAGGATGATCGCGGCACGGTCGTCGAACGCCATCTCGCGCCAGGCGGGGGCGGCGGCCAGCGCGGCGTCCACCGCGTCCCGGGCGTCCTGGACGGTGGCGTTGGCGTAGGTGCCGAGCCGGGCCGAGTGGTGGTGGGGCTGCACGACGTCGAAGCGCTCGCCGCCGCCCATCCGCCGTCTGCCGCCGATGGTCATCGGCAGCTCGATCGGGTTGCCGGCCAGCTCCTTGAGCTTGGCCTCCAGGCGGAATCGCTCCGGGCTGCCCGGGGCGTAGCTGTGCACCGGCTCGTTCACCGGCACGGGGACCTGGGTCACAGCGTCCATAGCGGCCGTGTCTCCTTACGCTTGCGATCGTCGGTTCTCGATCGTCGGTTTACGTACGTCGGTGTACGTCGGTCGGGTGCCGCGGGCGCTGCCACGGCGGGTGGGCGGCGGGTGGCGCCGGCCCCGAGAGAGGCCCTCGGGTCCAGCATCCACCCATAGCGTTCCAAAAGAACAGGTAAACCGGAACTAAAAAGAGCCGGTCAGCCGCGGGTGGCCAGGGACCTGAGGAAGAAGGTCAGGTTGGCCGGGCGCTCGGCCAGGCGCCGCATGAAGTAGCCGTACCAGTCCGTGCCGTAGGGGATGTAGACCCGCATCCGGTGCCCCTCCGCGACCAGCCGCTGCTGCTCGGCCTCGCGGATGCCGAACAGCATCTGGAATTCGTAGTCGGCTGGCTTGCGGCCGTTGCGGTGCGCCAGCTCCTGGCCGATGGCCACCATCCGCGGGTCGTGGGACCCGATCATCGGGTAGCCCTGCCCGGCCATCAGGATCTTCAGGCAGCGCACGTAGGCCAGGTCGACCTCCCGCTTGTCCTGGTAGGCGACGGTCGCGGGCTCCTTGTACGCGCCCTTGACCAGCCGCACCCGGGAGCCTTCCCCGGCGAGTGCGTGGCAGTCGTCCTCGGTGCGGAAGAGGTACGACTGGAGCACCGCGCCGGTCTGGGGGAAGCGCTCGCGCAGGGCGCCGAGGATGGCGAGGGTGGAGTCGACCGTCGTGTGGTCCTCCATGTCCAGCGTCACGGTCGTGCCGGCCTCCGCGGCGGCTTCGACCACCGGGGTGACGTTGCGCAGCGCCAGCTCGTGCCCGCCGGACAGCGCCTGGCCGAAGGCGGAGAGCTTGACCGACATCTCGGCCCTGGCGCCGAGTCCGTGCTCCTTGAGGGCCTCGGCCAGCTGGAGGTAGGCGTCGCGGTTGCGCAGTGCTTCGGCCGGGTCGGTGATGTCCTCGCCGAGGTGGTCGAGGGTGACCTCCATCCCGCGGGCGGCCAGCGTCCGCACGACCGTCATCGACTCGTCCAGGCGCTCGCCCGCGACGAAGCGGTCCACCACGGGACGGGTGACCGGAGCAGCCGCGACGAGGCGGCGGATGCTGTCGCTGCGCGCGGCGGCGAGAAGCACGGGACCCAGCATGGGCACCTCCATGATTCAGGATGACAATTGCCGGGGCGGGCGCCTTGTGGGCGGCGCGGCGGCAAGGGGAGCCACCTGAAATTTAAGGATCGCGCCACTTTCCGGCCATCGACAGCTGTCACGCCTTCGTGGCCGGGATCTCAGACAGATGTATGAGAATGGGGAGGGAGTGGCGGTGGCGACAGGAGAGGGCCGGACGGCGGATGCGGAGTGACTACCAGCAGCTCGTGGACGAGATCTCGGCGGCGCTCGGCGCCCCGGCGACGCTGGAGGACCGGGACTTCGGGCTGATCGCGTTCGGCGCGCACGAGGGCGAGGACGACGAGGTCATGGACCCGGTGCGGACCCGTTCGATCCTCCAGCGCCGCTCGTCGGCGGCGGTGCGCGCCTGGTTCGAGGCGTTCGGCATCGCCCGTGCCACGACTCCGCTGCGTATTCCCCCGGACCCGGCGGCCGGCGTCTTCAAAGGCCGGATCTGTCTGCCCGTTCGGCACCGCGGCATCGTGCACGGCTATGTCTGGCTGCTGGACGACGGCCATCTGACCGACCTCGCGCTGGGCGGCCACGGCACCCCGCCCGACCCCCGGATCGCCCAGGCGATGGAGACCGCCGCCCGGATCGGGGCGCTGCTCGCCGACGAGTCTCGTGCCGGGTCCGAACTGGCCGAGCTGCTGCGGGAGCTGCTCACCTCCCGGTCCACGGGGCGGCCCGCCGCGGCGGTCGCGCTGCGGGACGCGCTGCGCGACACCCTGCGCTTCATACCGGGCACCCCGCTCACCCTCGTGGCCGTGCTCCCCTGGGACACCGCGGCCACCGACGCCGCACCGCTGCCGAGCCTGCCCGGCCTGCTGGCGGCCTGCCCGCTGCCCGCGCCGGGCGGCGCCCTCACAGGGCAGCGGCACCCCGCCACCGCCGGGCCCGCGCTGGCCGCGCTGGTCCGGCTGCGCCAGACCGGCTCGCTCGCCCCGGCTCATACGGTGGCCGACCATCTGCTGCGCTCCCCGCGCGCGGGCGGGGCGCCGGCCGCCGGGGGCCGCACCGGCTCGCGGCCGGGCCCCGGCGCCGCCGGCGTCGGCATCGGCACCCGCGAGCCGACCGATCTGCCGGCCGCCTGGCGGCAGGCGCTGGACGCGGCCCGCGCGGCGCGCGCCGAGCCCCGGCTGGGCCCCGTCGCACAGTGGGACGGCATCGGCGCGTACCGCCTGCTGACCGCCCTCCCCGCCACCGAACCCGACCCGGCCATCGGCCCGCTGCTGTCCCCCGCGCACGCCGAACTCGCCCGGACCGCCGAGGCGTTCCTCGACTGCGCGGGCCAGGCCGGGCGCACCGCCCAGCAGTTGGGCATCCACCGCCAGACGCTCTACTACCGCCTGGGCCGGGTCGAGAAGCTGACCGGCCTCGACCTGGACGAGGGCGCGGACCGGCTGCAGCTCCACATGGCGCTCAAGGCGGCCCGGCTGTGAGCCGCTGAGGGCGGGTTGGTTCCGCTGAGGGCGGGGGTTGGTTCCGCTGAGGGCGGGTTGGTTCCGCTGACTGCGCGCTGATTGCGCGCCGGGGCCCTTCCGCGCCCGACCCACCGGACAGTCCCTTCGGCACCGACTGTCCATCTTCTCGTCGTGCGCAAGACCTGTTGTCCGTGACTACTGGCAAGTAGCGTGACGGCGCATCGGCTGCGCCCGACCGGCGGGCGCAGCGTCGCGAGCCGCGAACCGACCCATCGCCGCCAACTGCCGCCACCCCAGGGGGACTTCATGCACGGGATGAACCGCCGTCAATTCATGTCCAGGATGTCCGCCGTCGCCGCGGGTGCCGCGCTGTTGTCGGCCGGGGCGTACGACCGGGCGCTGGCGGTCACCGCGGCGCGGGCCGTACGGACCCGGGGGACCACCCTCGAACAGGCCGCGCGGCCGGTGGGCAGCGGGGCGTACAAGCAGCTGGTGGCGGGCCCCGGCTGGCCGCTGGTGGTGCGCGGTGAGCTGGCGGGCGCGGGCGCGGGGCGCGACGACCGGCGCACCGGGCTCGCCTCGTTCGTGCAGTTCACCGATCTGCATCTGGCGGACGTCGAGTCGCCGGTGCGGTTCGAGTACCTGGCGAAGTTCAACGACAGCGCGTGCCGCCCCCAGGAGGCGCTGACCGTGCGCGGCGCCTCCTCGCTGGTCGAGCGGGTCAACGCGGTCCGCCGGGGCCCGTACACCGGCATGCCGTTCGGCATGGTGATGGCCACCGGCGACAACACCGACAACCACGAGCACATCGAGCTCGACTGGTACCTGACCGTCATGAGCGGCGGCCGGATCACCCCCAGCAGCGGCGACCCGTCCCGCTACGAGGGCGTGCAGAACTCCGGCAACGTGGACTACTGGAACCCCGAACTGCCCCTCCAGGACCTTTACAAGGCCAAGGGGCTGCCGCAGATACCGGGCTTCCTGTCGGGCGCGGGCCGACCGTTCACCGCGCCGGGCCTGCAGATGCCCTGGTACACCACGGTCGGCAACCACGACGACAGCATCGAGGGCAGCCTGCCCGACCTCGGGCTGCTGAACTCGCTCTACACCGGCGACCGCAAGCTGGAGGGCTGCGACGACGCCACCGCGGCCAAGCTCGCGGACGCCCTCAAGCACGACCCGGGGCAGGCCGCCGCGCTGCTCGGCAAGCTGCTGACCAGCGAGGGCGCGGTCCGCAAGGTCACCCCGGACGAGCGGCGCCGCCCGTTCAGCCCCGCCGAGTTCGCGCGGGCGCACCTGGACCCGGCGCACACCGGCGCGGGTCCGGTCGGCCACGGCTTCACCGCGGACGCGGCGAACAGCGGTCACCTCTACTACGCCTTCCCGCTTGCCAAGGGAGTCCTCGGCATCAGCCTGGACACCACCAACAGGGCCGGATTCGCGGACGGTTCGCTGGGCACCGCGCAGCTCAAGTGGCTGGAGTCGCAGCTCCAGTCCCACAGCAGCCGCTGGTACGACACCGACGGCCGCACCGTGCGCGGCGGGTCCGGCGACTCGCTGATCGTGCTGTTCAGCCACCACACCAGCGCGACGATGGGCAATCTGCTGCCCGACCCGTACCACCCGTTCGAGCTCCGCCACGACGGCGCGGCGCTGGTCTCGCTGCTGCAGCGCTATCCGAACGTGGTCGCCTGGGTGAACGGCCACACCCACGAGAACCGGATCACCCCGCACGGCCACGCGGTCCCCGAGCGGGCCTTCTGGGAGATCAACACCGCCTCCCACGTCGACTATCCGCAGCACGCCCGGATCATCGAGCTCGCCGACAACGGCGACGGCACGCTGTCCCTGTTCACCACGCTCGTCGAGTCCGCCGCCCCGTACGTCACCGACGTCCACGACACCTCGGACGCCGGACTGGCCGCCCTCTACCGCGAGTTGTCGTACAACGACCCCTACGCCACCCCGAACGCCAAGCTCGGCGCGGCCACCGACCACAACACGGAGCTGCTGCTGCGCCGGCCCGGCCGGTGACGGCCGACGGCGGCCACCGGGCTCCGGTGGCCGCCGGGCCTCGCTACCGCTCCCCCGCGTCCGACCCGAGGACCTCGCCCGCGGTCACCCGGCGCAGTGCCTCCGCCAGATCCCGGCCCGACGGCAGCGCGTCGGGTGTGACCAGCGACTGCACCATCAGCCCGGTCAGCAGCGCCTGATAGAAGGACCCCACGACGCGGGCGGTCTCCGCGTCGACCTCGGTGTCCGGCACCCCCTCGAAGACCGCGACCAGCCCCTCGCCGCCCTCCGGCAGCACCTCGCCGATGGCGGTACGCAGCGCCTCGTCGCGCGGCAACAGCCCCAGCACCTCGACCTGCGAGGCGATGAACTCCCGCTCGGTCGCGATGCGTTGCAGGACGGTGTCCCAGGTCGCGGCGAACCGCTCCAGCGGCTCGCCCTCCCCGGCCCGCGCCCCGCCGGCCGCGGGCACCTCGGCGAACCCCGCGCCCCATTCCTCGCTGGCGGCGATCACCGCCTGACGCATCAGGGCGTCCTTGGAGCCGTAGTGGTAGCCGATGGAGGCGAGGTTGGCGCCGGAGGCGGCGACGATGTCGCGGGCGGTGGTGCGCGCGTACCCCTTCTCCAGGAGGCACCGCTTGGCGCCCTCCAGAAGATCTTCGCGGTGTCCCATGCGGGCAGCCTACCGCCGCGCCAGACACCTGTACCAGACGAGCGTCTTATACGTACGTACAGATTCCGGCGTTCCGGCGGTGAACCGACTCGACGGCCCGGCCCTGCGGACCCCGCCGCGGCTCAGCGCCGCTCCTCCGGCCCGGGCCCCTCACCCTCCCCCCGGCCACTCCCCCGGCCGTCGTCGAACTCCCGCTCCTCCTCGTGGAGTTCGGTGCCACGCGCCGTTTCTCGTTCGGCACGCTCGTCCCGCTCGGCACGGCCGCGGGACACGGCCATCGGCCGGGTGGCGTCCCGGGTGCGGTCGCCGCCCGGCGCGCCGTGTCCGGCCGTCGCGCGGGTGCGGTGCGGCACCGGGCCCCCCGTGGCCCGGCCGCGGGCCCCGGCCGCCCCAGCCGCCCCGGGCGTGCTCCGGTCCGGCGTGGCGGCCGCGGTGGGCCGGGCCGACGCGGCCGCCCCGTCGGCGCCGGCGGTACCGCCGGTGCCCTCGGTGATGCCGCCGGCCGGGCCCGGGTTGCCGCCGCCGGACCCCGGCTGCTTCAGCCCGTAATGGCGGTAGAGCCGCTCCTCCTCAGAGGGGTCGAGGTGGCCGTCCGCATCGATCCTCGGCGCCTCCTTGATGGTCGCCTTGGAGTACGGCACCTGCAGTTCGTCGCCGGTCCGCCGGGCCCCGGCGAGCGGCACGAAGGTCTCCTTCATGCCGAACAGCCCGGTGCGCACGGTGATCCACTCGGGGTCGTTGGTGGCGTCGTCCCGATAGACCTGCTGGACGATGCCCACCTTCGCGCCCTCCGCGTCCACCACGTGCAGACCGGTCAGACTCTGCGGAGTGTCACCCAGGGGTGCGTTCATGGCGTCCTGTCTCCTTCCGCACGCGCCGGCGGGGGCACGCGCAGTTCCCATTGCGCGTCGCGACCATCCCCCCAGCGACTCGGGAGACCCGGCGCCCGGCGGCTCCGGCGGCCGCCGAACGGCACTCGCGGGCCCCTCCCCCTCGGAACCCGCTAGGCCATTCGGGTGAACGGGGCAGGGGCCGGCACCCACGGGCGGCACCGCCCCGCCCTCCGTACGGTGCGCGCACGGCAACGGGCCCGGACTCCGCCGCAGCGGGGTCCGGGCCCGTCGACCCGCGAAAGCCGGTGGCTCAGTGGGTGAGGTTCACCGCGCGCACCGAGGTCGCGCCGATCTCCTCGGAGATCTCGGCCAGCACACTCGCCGGAATGGTGTCGTCGACCGTGAGCACGACCAGCGCCTCACCGCCGATGTCGGCCCGGGAGACCTGCATGCCGCCGATGTTGATCCCCGCCTCGCCCAGGATGCGGCCGACGGTGCCGACGACGCCGGGGCGGTCGGTGTAGCGCAGGAACGCCATGTGGTCGGCGAGCGCGAGGTCGATGGAGTGCTCGCCGACCGCCACGACCTTCTGCACGTTCTTGTGGCCGGCCAGGGTGCCGGAGATCGACACCTCCTCGCCGCCGGCGAGCGTGCCGCGGACGGTCACCACGTTGCGGTGCTCGGGCGACTCGCTGCTGGTGGTCAGCCGCACCTCGACGCCGCGCTCCTGCGCGAACAGCGGGGCGTTGACGTACGACACCGTCTCGTCCACGACGTCCTCGAACACGCCCTTGAGCGCGGAGAGTTCGAGCACCTTGACGTCGTGCTGGGTGATCTCGCCGTACACCTCGACGTCGAGGCGGAGCGCGACCTCGCCGGCCAGCGCGGTGAAGATCCGGCCCAGCCGCTCGGCCAGCGGCAGCCCCGGCTTGACGTCCTCCGCGATCACGCCGCCCTGGACGTTGACCGCGTCCGGCACCAGCTCGCCGGCGAGCGCCAGGCGCACCGACTTGGCGACCGCGATACCGGCCTTCTCCTGCGCCTCACCCGTCGACGCACCGAGGTGCGGGGTGGCGACGACCTGGTCGAACTCGAAGAGCGGCGAGTCGGTGCAGGGCTCGACGGCGTACACGTCCAGACCCGCGCCGGCCACCCGGCCCTCCTTGAGCGCGCTGGCCAGTGCCGCCTCGTCCACGATCCCGCCGCGCGCGGCGTTGACGATCCGGACGCTCGGCTTGACCTTGTGCAGCGCGTCGTCGCCGATCAGGCCGACGGTCTCCGGCGTCTTGGGGAGGTGGACGGTGATGAAGTCGGAGACCTCCAGCAGCTCGTCCAGGGTCAGCAGCTTGACGCCCATCTGGGCGGCGCGGGCCGGCTGGACGTACGGGTCGTACGCGACGACCTTCATGCCGAAGGCGGACATCCGCTGGGCGACCAGCACGCCGATCCGGCCGAGGCCGACCACGCCGAGGGTCTTCTCGCTGAGCTCGACGCCGGTGTACTTGCTGCGCTTCCACTCGCCGTTCTTGAGGGCGGTGTTCGCCTGCGGGATGTTGCGCGCGGTGGCGACCAGCAGACCGCAGGCCAGCTCGGCGGCGGTGACGATGTTGGAGGTCGGGGCGTTGACGACCATCACGCCGGCCTTGGTGGCGGCGGAGACATCGACGTTGTCCAGGCCGACGCCGGCCCGGGCGACGACCTTCAGCTTCCTGGCAGCGGCGATCGCGTCGGCGTCCACCTTCGTCGCGCTGCGCACGAGGATGGCGTCGACGTCGACGATCGCGGGCAGCAGCTCGGCGCGGTCGGCGCCGTTGCAGTGCCGGATCTCGAAGTCCGGGCCGAGGGCGTCGACGGTGGCCGGCGACAGCTCCTCGGCGATCAGTACAACGGGTTTACCCGGGTTGGCAGTGCTCACGTGGTCTTCAGTCCTCACTAGTCCTTCGCGGACGGCCGTCCCGACGGCCGAAGGCGGTGAAGGGGGGAATGCCGCGTGGAAGACGCACGACGCTGTGAGCCTGACGCGCTTGTGACGAGCAGTGTAGTGGCGAGGGACGGCACGGGCTGTGCCGAAGCGGAAGGATCACCCATGCGGGGCGCTACGCGGTGGACAATCCGGTGCGGCAACACCCCGAAGCCGGGGACGACAGCGGCGGCGGGGGCGAGGGGGGCCGCGGACGGTGCCGCGGCCCCCCTCGTCGCCGGGGCTTACGCCTCGTCGTCCACCCAGCTCATCAGCTTCCGCAGCTGCTTGCCGGTGGTCTCCAGCAGGTGGTTCTCGTCGGCCTTCTTGTACTCGTTGTACTTCGGCAGGCCGGCGTTGTACTCCGCCATCCAGTTGTTGGCGAAGGTGCCGTCCTGGATCTCCGCGAGCACCTTCTTCATCTCGGCCTTGGTGGCGTCGGTGATGATCCGCGGGCCGGTGACGTAGTCGCCCCACTCGGCGGTCTCGGAGACCGACCAGCGCATCTTCTCCAGGCCGCCCTCGTACATGAGGTCCACGATCAGCTTCAGCTCGTGGAGGCACTCGAAGTACGCGATCTCGGGCTGGTAGCCCGCCTCGACCAGGGTCTCGAAGCCCGCCTTGACCAGCGCCGAGGCACCGCCGCAGAGCACCGCCTGCTCACCGAACAGGTCGGTCTCGGTCTCCTCGGTGAAGGTGGTCTTGATGACGCCGGCGCGGGTGCCGCCGATGCCCTTGGCGTAGGAGAGCGCCAGCTCGAACGCCTTGCCGGAGGCGTCCTGCTCGACGGCCGCGATGCACGGCACGCCGCGGCCCTCCTCGTACTGACGGCGGACCAGGTGGCCCGGGCCCTTGGGGGCGACCATGCAGACGTCCACGCCGGCCGGGGCCTTGATGAAGCCGAAGCGGATGTTCAGGCCGTGGCCGAAGAACAGCGCGTCGCCGTCCTTCAGGTTGTCCTTGATGGACTCCTCGTAGACCTTGGCCTGGATCGGGTCCGGCACCAGGATCATGATGACGTCGGCCTCGGCGGCGGCCTCGGCGGGCGTCACCACGCGCAGGCCCTGCTCCTCGGCCTTCGCCTTGGACTTGGAGCCCTCGTGCAGACCGACGCGCACGTCGACGCCCGAGTCGCGCAGGGACAGCGCGTGGGCGTGACCCTGGCTTCCGTAGCCGATGACCGCGACCTTGCGGTTCTGGATGATGGACAGGTCGGCGTCGTCGTCGTAGAACAGCTCGGCCACTTCGGGTATCTCCTTGGATCTAGCGGGTGCCCACACAGTACGTCGGGCGGGGCGGGGAAAGTTGCGGGGTCTCGGCATACGGTCCGGCGGACCGCCGGATCAGGCCGTGCGGTCCAGGGCACGCAGCGAGCGGTCCGTGATGGACCGGGCACCACGGCCTATCGCGATGGTGCCCGACTGCACCAACTCCTTGATGCCGAACGGCTCCAGCATCTTGAGCATCGCCTCCAGCTTGTCGCTGGAACCGGTCGCCTCGATCGTGACCGCCTCCGGGGAGACATCGACGGTCTTGGCCCGGAAGAGCTGGACGATCTCGACGATCTGCGAGCGGGTCTCGTTGTCGGCGCGCACCTTCACCAGGACGAGTTCCCGCTGGATGGCCGAGCCGGGCTCCAGCTCGACGATCTTCAGGACGTTGACGAGCTTGTTGAGCTGCTTGGTGACCTGCTCCAGGGGCAGCGACTCGACGCTGACCACGATGGTGATGCGGGAGATGTCGGGGTGCTCGGTGACCCCGACCGCGAGCGAGTCGATGTTGAAGCCGCGGCGGGAGAACAGCGCGGCGATCCGGGCGAGGATGCCGGGGGTGTTCTCCACCAGGACGGAGAGCGTGTGCTTGGACATGTCGTCTTCTCTCTTCTTCCGTGCGTCCGTGACGTCCTGGATCAGTCGTCTTCGTTGTCGCCGAAGTCGGGACGCACGCCCCGGGCTGCCATGACCTCGTCGTTGGAGGTGCCGGCGGCGACCATCGGCCACACCTGTGCATCTTCGTGGACGATGAAGTCGACCACGACCGGGCGGTCGTTGATGGCGTTGGCCTTGGCGATGACCGCGTCCAGCTCCGCCGGGTCCTCGCAGCGCATCGCGACACAGCCCATGGCCTCGGCCAGCTTGACGAAGTCCGGGCACCGGGTGCCGGCCGCCGGGCCGCTCCCGGGCGCCCCGGCGCCGGCGTCCGGGCCGCTGTGCAGCACGGTGTTGGAGTAGCGCTGGTTGTAGAACAGCGTCTGCCACTGGCGGACCATGCCCAGCGCGCCGTTGTTGATGATCGCGACCTTGATCGGGATGTTGTTGAGCGCGCAGGTGACCAGTTCCTGATTGGTCATCTGGAAGCAGCCGTCACCGTCGATCGCCCAGACCGTGCGGTCCGGCATCCCGGCCTTGGCGCCCATCGCCGCGGGCACCGCGTAGCCCATGGTCCCGGCGCCGCCGGAGTTGAGCCAGGTCGAGGGCCGCTCGTAGTCGATGAAGTGGGCGGCCCACATCTGGTGCTGGCCGACGCCGGCCGCGTAGATGGTGTCGGCGGGGGCGAGCTTGCCGATCCGCTCGATGACCTGCTGCGGGGAGAGGCTGCCGTCCTCCGGCAGGTCGTAGCCCAGCGGGTAGGTCTCGCGCCAGCGGTTGAGGTCCTTCCACCACGCGCTGTAGTCCCCCTTGTGGCCGGCGTCGTGCTCGGCCTGGACCGCGACGATCAGGTCGGCGATGACCTCGCGGGCGTCGCCGACGATCGGCACGTCGGCGACACGGTTCTTGCCGATCTCCGCCGGGTCGATGTCGGCGTGCACGACCTTGGCGTACGGCGCGAAGGAGTCCAGCTTGCCGGTGACCCGGTCGTCGAAGCGGGCGCCGAGGGTGATCAGCAGGTCCGCCTTCTGCAGCGCGGTGACCGCGGCGACCGAGCCGTGCATGCCGGGCATGCCGAGGTGCTGAGGATGGGTGTCGGGGAACGAGCCCAGCGCCATCAGGGTCGTGGTGACGGGGGCGCCGGTCAGCTCGGCGAGCACCTTCAGCTCGGCGGTGGCGCCGGCCTTCATGACGCCGCCGCCGACGTAGAGCACCGGGCGCCGGGACTCGGCGATCAGCCGGGCGGCCTCGCGGATCTGCTTGGCGTGCGGCTTGGTGACCGGGCGGTAGCCGGGCAGGTCGGTGTGCGGCGGCCACACGAAGGTGGTCTGCGCCTGGAGGGCGTCCTTGGCGATGTCGACGAGGACCGGGCCGGGGCGGCCGGTGGAGGCGACGTGGAACGCCTCGGCGATCGTCCTGGGGATCTCGGCCGGGTCGGTGACCAGCCAGTTGTGCTTGGTGATCGGCATCGTGATGCCGCAGATGTCCGCCTCCTGGAAGGCGTCCGTGCCGATCGCCTTGGAGGCCACCTGGCCGGTGATCGCGACCAGCGGGACGGAGTCCATGTGCGCGTCCGCGATCGGGGTGACCAGGTTGGTGGCGCCCGGCCCGGAGGTCGCCATGCAGACGCCGACCTTGCCGGTGGCCTGGGCGTATCCGGTGGCGGCGTGTCCCGCGCCCTGCTCGTGCCGCACCAGCACGTGCCGGACCTTCGAGGAGTCCATCATCGGGTCGTACGCGGGAAGGATCGCACCTCCGGGGATGCCGAACACGGTGTCGGCCCCGACCTCCTCCAGCGCACGGATGAGGGACTGCGCGCCCGTGACGTGCTCGACGGTCGCGGGCTTCTGCGATCCGCCGGAGTTACGGGCCCGCGGCTGCGGATGGTGGGCCCCGGTGGCCTGCTCGGTCATCTGCGTCTCTTCTCGAAGCTGAGGGTTTTGACGGATTTGTGAGGTTGCTGTGCAACAAAAAACCCCCCGTGCCGTGAGGCAAGCGAGGGGAGCGCGCCGGTGTGGTCAGCTGGACTTCGTCAGGGGCCCAGCTTCAGCCGACGCGCTTTCCAAGTACGAGAATTCGGGTGCGCATGGCACTGACCCTCCCCCCGGTGCGCACCGAGTGTCAAGTGGGTGGGACGGAGGTCTCACTATTTGAGCGCAACGGGGGATGCGCCAGGGTGTCCGCACCGGCCGCGCCGCCGTGCCGAGCGGGCCGGGCGCTGCCGCTGAGCACCACCGCCCGGCCGGGGCCCGTCAGGTCCGGGACCGGGTAGCTCCCCCGGGTCAGCGCCCGCCGCAGCCGGTGCTCGTCCATCGGCCCCGCGAAGGCCATGCCCTGCCCGTGCGTGCACCCCAGGGAGCGCAGCGCGAGCACCTGCTCGGGCAGGTCGACGCCCTCCGCGACCGACTGCATGCCGAGGTCGGAGGCGATCCTCAGCAGCCCCGCGGTGATCTTGTGCACCCGGGGGGATTCCACCACGCCGTCGATCAGCTCGCGGTCCAGCCGCAGCACGTCGACGGGCAGCCGGCGCAGCGCCCCCATCGCGGCGCAGCCGCTGCCGAAGGCGTCCAGCGCGATCCGTACGCCGAGCCGGCGGAGCGCGGCCAGCCGGCGTTCCAGGTCGTCGAGCGGAATGCGGGGATCACTTTCGGACAACTCCAGCACCAGCGCCCCCGAGGGGAGGCCGTGCCGGACGAGCATCGCCTCGATGCTCTTGGGGGGCAGTGCGCGGTCCAGCAGTCGGCGGGCGGAGAGCCGGACCGCGACCGGGGCCTTGTGGCCGGCGCGGTGCCGCACCGCGGCCTGCGCGACCGCCTCCTCCAGCTGCCACCGGCCCAGCTCCGCGGCCCGCTGGCCGTCCTCGTCCGTGAGCCGCCCGCGGGCGCCGACCCGGAGGAACTCGGCGGGGGTGAAGAGGATGCCCTCGGCGGAGCGCCAGCGGGCCTGCGCGGCGACCGCGGTGATCCGCCCGCTGGCCAGCTCGACCACCGGCTGGTGCAGCAGCGCGAACTCCCCGTCGTGCAGGGCCGTCCGCAGCTTCGTGGCCAGCTCGGCGCGGTGCGTGACCTCGTCCTGCATCTGCGGGGCGTACAGCTCGACGCGGCCCTTGCCGGCCTGCTTGGCGCGGTACATCGCCAGGTCGGCGTTGCGCAGCAGGCCCGACGGGCTGACGCCCGGGTCGGCGAAGGCGACACCGATGCTGGCCGCTACCCGGACGTCCCGCCCGTCGATGCGGTACGGGTCGGAGAGCCGGATGCGCAGCCGGTCGGCGATCTCGTGGATGCGGTGCTCGCGGGCCGCCCGGTCGCGGGTGCCGTCGCCGGTGATGAGCGCGGCGAACTCGTCGCCGCCCAGCCGGGCCGCTATGTCGCCGGCCCGCACCGATTCGGCCAGCCGGCGGGCCGCCTGCACCAGCAGCTCGTCGCCCGCCTGGTGCCCGATGGTGTCGTTGACCTGCTTGAAGCCGTCCAGGTCGATGTAGAGCACGGCGGTGCCGTGGTCGCTGGCGCGGCGGCCGGTGACGGCCTTGGTGACGCGTTCGGTGAACAGTGCGCGGTTGGGCAGGTCGGTGAGCGCGTCGTGCGAGGCGTTGTGCTGGAGCTGGGCCTGAAGCCGGACCCGCTCGGTGACGTCGCGAGAGTTGAAGATCAGGCCGCCGTGGTGGCGGTTGACCGTGGACTCGACGTTCAGCCAGCCGCCGCCGGAACGCTGCACGCCGGCCCGGAAGCGGCATTCGATACGGGTGGTCGGCTCGGCCTCGGGCGAGGCGGCGAGGAACCGGCGGACCTCGTGGACCACCCGCCCCAGGTCCTCGGGGTGGATCAGCGAGGCCAGCTCGGAGCCGACCAGCTCCTCGGCGTCGCGGCCGTAGACACCGGCGGCGGCCGGGCTGACGTAGCGGAGCACACCGGTCGGGGCGGCGATCATGATGACGTCGCTGGAGCCCTGGACCAGGGAGCGGAAGTGGTTCTCCTTCTGGGCCAGTTCCTGCGTGAGGGTGATGTTGTCGAGCAGCATGATGCCCTGCCGGACGACCAGCGCCAGGACGACCGTGCAGCCGGTGAAGAGCACCACGCGGTCGATCCGCCGCCCGTCCAGGACGTTGGTCAGGATGCCGAGGGTGCAGACGGCGGCGGCCAGATACGGCGTGAGCGCGGCCAGCGAGCCCGCGATGGGGCGGCTGCCGGGCGGCGGCTGCGGGCGGCGCACCGCCTGCGCGACGGCCTCGCCGGCCAGCTCCCGGCCGGAGCGGCGGGCCACCCACGGGGCGTACGCGAGCAGCATCGAACCGGCGAACCAGCCGGCGTCCAGGATCTGTCCGGAGCGGTAGTGGTCGCGCAGCAGCGGCGAGCTGAACAGCGCGTCGCACAGCACCGTCAACGCCAGTGCGGCGATCGCGGTGTTGACCGCGGAGCGGTGCACGGAGGAGCGCCGGAAGTGCAGCGCCAGCACCATGCTCACCAGCACGATGTCCAGCAGCGGATACGCCAGCGACAGGGCGCTGCGGGCGACCGAGCGGCCGTGGAAGTGCGCGGTGTGCGCGAGCGCCAGGCTCCAGGAGAGGGTCAGCAGCGAACCGGCGATCAGCCAGGCGTCGAGCCCCAGGCAGACCCAACCGGCCCGGGTCACCGGCCGCTTGGCGAGCACCAGCAGCCCGACGATGGCCGGCGGCGCGAACAGCAGGAAGCAGAAGTCGGCCAGCGAGGGGCTGGGCACGCTGGCCCCCTTGATGACCTCGTACCAGCCCCAGACGGCGTTGCCGAGACCGGCCATCCCGGAGGAGACGGCGAACAGCGCCCAGGCCGGGCGGAAGGGGGTGCGGTACCGGCGGGCGTACAGACCGCACGAGACGGCCGCCACGAGGGCGGCCACGCTGAGCCCGAAGTCCCCCATGAACACGGCGAGATACGCCGAACCCCAGCCTACGGAGGCGCCGATGGCGTAGCCACCGCAGACGGCGGTCAACGCGATCTGCGGGACGGCGCTCGGCTGACCGCCGGCCTGCGCGGGCGACCGCGAGAGCGTCGCCCCCTGGGCGCTCACCGCTCTCTCCCGTTCCACCGCGTCGGACCGCTTCGGGACCGGCGCGCCCGGGGTTCCTGTGGCATTCCCGCGGGCACTCGTGGATCGCGTGTCTCGCGGATCATCCATCGGCAGTACATCGCCCGTCGCCCCCCTCGGTTCCGGATCTTTCGTACCGCGCCGTCACGATCCCGGCGCGATCCCCGATCGGGACGATACACCAGATCCGTCACTCAGGGACATAGCATCTCTACGGAGCGTGACAGCCCTGCGGAGAGTGAACACCCCCTGCAGTCCTACGGCTTCGTAGAGCGACCCGCAAGCCGTGCGGGGACGGTCGCGACCACGTTCCGTACGGGCTCGCCGGCCGCGAAAAGCGTCAACTGCTCGCGCAGCAGCCGCTTCGCACGGGGCAGGAAGGCAGAGCTGGGGCCGCCGACGTGTGGAGTGATGAGCACGCCGGGAGCGTGCCACAGCGGATGGCCCGCGGGGAGGGGTTCCGGATCGGTCACATCGAGGGCGGCGCGGAGCCGTCCCGACTCCAGTTCGGCAAGTAGCGCCCCCGTGTCGACGACCGGGCCGCGGGCGACGTTGACGAGCAGTGCGCCGTCCTTCATCCGGGCCAGGAAACCGCGTCCGACCAGGCCACGGGTCTGCTCGGTGAGCGGAGTGGCCAGCACGACGACGTCCGCCTCGGGCAAGAGGGCGGTCAACTCGGAGAGTGGATGCACCGGACCGCGCACAGTGTCACGCGCGGTGCGCGCGATGCGCATCACCCGCGCGCACTCGAAAGGCGTGAGCCGGTCCTCGATGGCACTGCCGATCGAACCATAGCCCACAATGAGCGCCGACTTGTCGGCAAGTGCCGGTTGGAAGCCGGCTCGCCACTCACCGGCGTCCTGGCCGCGGACGAAGTCCGGGACACCGCGCAGCGACGCCAGGGTCAGGGTGAGCGCGAGCTCGGCGGTGCTGGCGTCGTGCAGCCCGCGGGCATTGCACAGCTGCGCGCCGGACGGCATCCGGGAGATCTCCGGCAGCAGGTGCTCGGTCCCGGCGGTCAGGGCCTGCACCACCCGCACCCGACCCATCCGCGGCAGCGGGCGCAGGCAGATGTCGGCCCGCTTCATGTAGGGGACGGCGTAGAAGACGCAGCGGGCGGGGTCGGCCGGATAGTCCGGGCCGGCATCCCAGTGGACGTAGCTCAGGCCGCCGGGAAGGCCGTCGATGTCGCCCGGCGGGATCGGGAGCCATACGTCGCCGGCGGCTGCGTGCGGGTCTGCTGTTGCCATGGCCTGAGGCTATGCGAAGAGACGTTTGGTTCAGACGTTAGTTTGGTCTGGCCCTTGATCGGGGGCGAGGGGACGGAGGCACGACCAGGTGGAGCGCAGGACAATCGGCGCGGCAGCCCTCGAAGTGGGCGCAATCGGGCTCGGCTGCATGCCGATGAGCTGGGGGTACACCGAGTCGCAGCGCAGCGGGGAGGGTTCGCTGCGGGCCGTGCACGCCGCGCTCGACCGGGGGTGCAGCCTGCTGGACACCGCTGACATGTACGGCCCGTTCACCAACGAGCTGCTGGTGGGGCGGGCCCTCAGGGTGCGGCGCCAGGACGCGTTCGTGTCGACCAAGTGCGGGCTGCTGGCCGGGGATCAGCACATCGTCGCCAACGGGCGGCCCGGCTACATCAGGCGCGCCTGCGACGCCTCGCTGCGCCGGCTCCAGACCGACCGCATCGACCTCTACCAGCTCCACCGGGCCGACCCGGAGGTGCCCATCGAGGAGACCTGGGGGGCGATGGCGGAGCTGGTGGCGGCCGGGAAGGTGCGGTCGCTGGGCCTGTGCGCGGTCGGGGCGCGCGCCGTGCGACCGCCGCGCGCGGCCCGGATGGAGCTGCGTGCGACCGGGGCAGGAGGGCGCCCCCGGTCGCGGATACACGACGGGACGCTGCGCCAACTGGAGCGTGTCCAGCAGGTGTTCCCGGTCAGCAGCGTGCAGGCGGAGCTGTCGGTGTGGTCGCCGGAGGCACTGGAGGAGCTGCTCCCGTGGTGCGAGTCGCGCGGGGTGGGCTTCCTGGCGGCGATGCCGCTGGGCAACGGCTATCTGACCGGCACCCTCACCCCGGGCCAGGGCTTCGAACCGGAGGACGTACGGGCCCGCCATCCGCGCTTCACCGCCGAGATGATGGCCGCCAACCAGCCGGTGGTGGCCGGGCTGCGCCGGGTCGGCGCCCGGCACGGCGCGACCCCGGGGCAGGTGGCACTGGCCTGGGTACTGGCCCAGGGCCGCCATGTGGTCCCCGTACCGGGAACGAAGAAGGAGCGCTGGGCGGCGCAGAACGCCAAGGCGGCGGACCTGACGCTCACTCAGGAAGATTTGCGGGAGATCGCGTTGCTGCCGCGGGCTCGGGGGTCTTGGTACTAGTCCGCTGCGCTTTGCCTGCTTCCCACGTTGTCGGGTTTCCCGCCGTGGGGGTTCGCCATTTTGCGCCTGCGGCGCGGGGCTGCTGCGCTTTGCCTGCTGCCCACGTCGCCGGGTTTCCCACCGTGGGGGATTTTGTCCGCTGCGCGGGGCTTTCGGGGTGCGGTGACGGGCCTGCGGGGCGGGGTGTCCGGACTGCTTCGCTTTACGTCCGGACACCCCGCCCCTCCGGCCCGTCACCTCCCGTGGGTGGGGGGAAGAAACGGTGGGTGGGGGTTGGTGTGAGGGGGGCGGTACGGGTGGATGTGGTGTCCTTGTCACGCCCGCCGACGAGAGGACTCCTGCCGTGCAACGTCGTTCCCGGACCGCTGTGTTGGCCGCTGCTTCGCTGCTCCTGGCTGCGGGGTGTTCGTCCGGCGGGGGGCCGGCAGGGGGTGGCGCGGGGGCTGCCGGGCCGGGCAGACGTCCGGGGGTGGCCTCGCCGAGGCCGTCCGCGGTGGTGCCGCCGGCGAAGGGCTCGGTGCGGGTCACCGGGGTCCTGGCCACCGGTCTGAAGTCGCCGTGGGGCGTCGCGGTGCTGCCCGGCGGGGATCTGCTGGTCGGCGAACGGGACACCGGGAAGATCGTCCGGGTCGCGGCGCACGGCGGCAGGATCACGGAACTGGGGTCGGTGCCGGGCGTGGCCCCGGGGGGCGAGGGCGGGCTGCTGGGGCTGGCGGTGCCCGCGACGTTCGGCGCCGACCACCAGGTGTACGCGTACTTCACCACGGAGTCCGACAACCGCATCGCGCGGATGATCTACGACGAGAAGCGCGAGCCGGGCAACCAACTGGGCGCGCCCAACACCATTTTCAAGGGCATCCCCAAGGGCCGGCTCCACAACGGCGGGCGGATCGCCTTCGGCCCGGACAGGATGCTCTACGCGGGGACGGGTGAGACCGGCGACAAGCAGCTGGCCCAGGACAAGAAGTCGCCGGCCGGGAAGATCCTGCGGATGACCCCGGACGGCGAGCCGGTGCACGGCAACCCCGAGGCCGACTCGGTGGTGTACGACTACGGCCACCGCAATGTGGAGGGGCTGGCCTGGGACGGTGACCAGCGGCTGTGGGCCTCGGAGTTGGGGCAGGACGCCTGGGACGAGCTCAATCTGATCGAGCCGGGCAGGAACTACGGCTGGCCGGAGGTCGAGGGCAAGGGCGGCTCCTCGCACGGCGGGTTCGTCGATCCGGTCGTCCAGTGGAAGCCGGCCGACGCCTCGCCCAGCGGGATCGCGTACGCCAAGGGCTCGATCTGGATGGCGGCGCTGCGCGGGGAGCGGCTGTGGCGGATCCCGCTGAACGGTACGAAGCCGGTCGCCGCGCCGCAGGCTTTTCTGCAGGGCGAGTACGGGCGGCTGCGGACCGTGGTGGCGGCTGACGACGGCGCGTTGTGGCTGGTCACCGGCAACACGGACGGACGCGGCAAGCCCCGCGAGGGGGATGACCGGATTCTCCGCCTCACGGTGAGCTGATCCCCTTTTCGGGGCAGCTGCTTACACTCGGGGCCAGGGACGGACCCTGGGGGGACGGGTCGCTCCGGAAGGGGGCACCGTGTTCAACGTGGTGGAAGAGCTGTTCGCGCCCGGCCGCAAGCGCACTGAAGAGGAGCGGCAGAAGCTGTCGCTGGTGGTGGACGACGTGGGCGACGGGGATCCCAGGCACGGACCGATAGATCTCGGGTCGGGGGTCGTGGTCGTCCGGGCCGGGCGGGATGCCCGGCCGGCACCGGGTAATACGGGGGCGGACTGAGCCGCGCCTCCGCGGGCGGGGAGTCGGCGGCCCGTCGCCGGCTATCTGCTCGCCGTCGGCTCCTCGAACAGCCGCAGCCGGTGGGCGACCGCGCCCGCCTCGCCGCGGCCGGAGACGCCCAGCTTGGCGAGGATGTTGGAGACGTGCACGCTGGCGGTCTTCGGCGAGATGAACAGGGCGTCGGCTATCTGGCGGTTGCTGCGGCCGTCGGCGACCAGGCGGAGCACATCGCGCTCGCGCGGGGTCAGGCCGAGGGATTCCGCGGGGACGGTGCCGTCCGGGGCCCGGTCCCCGGCGGCGCGGGACGCCTCGGGCGCGGCGGGGGCCGCCAGACCGGGGACGGGTATCCGGGCGCGCTGGGCGAGGAGTTCGAGCTCGTCGGCGAGCGGGCGGGCGCCCATCGCCGCGGCGGCGGCGTGCGCCTGGCCGAGCAGCAGCACGGCGGCCTCGCGCGGGGTGCGGCCGTCGAGGCCGGCGGTGGCCCGCTCGGCGCCGTGCAGCAGCGATTCGGCCCAGCGGTAGCAGGCCCAGGCGAGTTCGTGCGGGCGCTCCAGCCGTTCGAAGGCGGCGACCGTCTCGGCCCAGGCGTCGGGGGCCTCGCGGCCCTCGGCACGGAGGAGTTCGGCCTCGACCGCGAGGCCGAACGCGTCCCAGACCGGGGCGATCCGCGGCAGCCGCTTGGCAGCGTCGCGGATCCGGGTGAGGATCCGGACCCGGCCCGGCTCGGCGGACGGCAGACCGCGGACATCGGACTCGGCGGCGGTCGCCGACCACAGGAGCGGCCAGGCGTAGCGCTGGAGGCCGGGGGCGAAGCCGGCGTCGAGGGCCGACTGGACAAGGATGGCGCGCGCGTCGAGGATGCGGCCCCGGCGGGCGGCGAGCCGCAGCGCGTGCCGCGCCATGGGCAGGGCGTGCTGCGGCTGGGGGTCGTGGGTGCCGTAGTGCTCCTGGGCGACGGCCAGTTCGCGCTCGGCGGCGGCGAGGTCGCCGCCGTCCAGGGCGAGGCCCGTGAGGCGGCTGGCGGCCAGGGCGGTGGCGCGGGGGTTCTGGGCGAAGCGGTGGGCGTCGGCGGCGGCCCGGCCCGCCTCCGCCCAGCGGCCCAGCGACTGGAGCGACTCGGCGCGGTTGCTCAGCACCCAGCTGGTGGTGTCCTTGAGGCCGTAGCGGGTGGTGAGTTCGACGCCCTGCTGGGTGACCTCGACCGCCTCGCGGGACCGGCCGACGCCTTCGAGGTTGCCCGCGAGGTTGATGTGGCCGCGGCCGATGACGGCGAGACAGCCGCGGGCCACGGCGCGGTCCAGCACCGTACGGAAGTCGGCCAGGCCCTCCTCGATCTCCCCGGCGTCGATCCGCAGCCCCGCCAGCGTCACCCGGGAATTCAGCTCCGCCTCCTCGTCGCCCACCAACCGGGCCAGCTCCACGGCCCGTTCGGCGGTGGTGAACGTGCCGGGGCCCGGCTCGTGGAGCATCTGCCAGCTGGCGACGGCGGCCATCACGGCGGCGTGCACGGAGGACGGCGGCAGACCGCGCATCAGCTCCTGGGCCCGGCCCAGGTCCTCCCAGCCGTTGCCGCGGCCGGTGCCCTGGCAGAGCCGGGAGCGCTGGAGGAGGAACCAGGCGGTGCGATGGGGGTCCCCCTTGCCCGAACCGTGGTGCGGGCCCGGGGCGGCGCCGTCCTCGCCGCGCAGCGCGCGCAGGGCGCGCTTGGTGATGGTGAAGGCCCGCTCGCTGTCGCCGGACAGCCGGGCGGCCACCGCGATCTCGGCGAGCAGGTCGAGGAAGCGCAGCGCGTCGTCGTCGCAGCCGCAGGCCGGGTACGCCTCGGCGTAGTCGATCGGGCGCACGCCCTGGCGGACCTCCGGGGGCGCGTCGTCCCACAGCTCCAGGGCGCGGTCCAGCAGCCGCAGTTGCTCGGCGTAGGCATGGCGGCGGCGGGCCTGGACGGAGGCGGCGAGCACCGCGGGCAGCGCCTTGGCGGCGTCATGGGCCTTGTACCAGTAACTGGCCAGGCGGGTGGCGCAGACGTCGGAGCGGACCAGCGAGCGGTCGGCCTCCAGCGCCTCGGCGTACCGGCGGTTGAGCCGGGTGCGCTCGCCGGGCAGCAGGTCGTCGACGACGGCCTCGCGGACCAGCGCGTGCCGGAAGCGGTAGCCCGTGCCGTCCTGGGTGGGGAGGAGGGTGTTGCTGCCGACGGCCGCCCGCAGCGCCTCGATGAGGTCGTCCTCGGGCATCCGACAGACGGCGGCGAGGAGTTCGTGCTCGACCGTGGAGCCGCCCTCGGCGGCGATCCGCACCACCCGCTGGGCGTCCTCGGGCAGCGCCTCGACCCGCACCAGCAGCAGATCGCGCAGCGGATCGCTGAGGCCGTACCGGGAGCCCTCGGCGAGGCCGCGGGCCAGCTCCTCGACGAAGAAGGCATTGCCCTCGGAGCGCTTGAACACCCGGTCGACGGTGTCCTCTTCGGGCTCGCTGCCCTGGATCCCGGCGATCTGGGAGCGGACCTCGTCGCGGGTGAAGCGGGCCAGTTCGACGCGGCGGACGGTCCGCATCCGGTCGATCTCGGCGAGGAACGGGCGCAGCGGATGGCGGCGGTGGATGTCGTCGGAGCGGTACGTCGCCACCAGCAGGACGTCGGCGTCGTGCAGGGCGCGCAGGAGGTAGGCCAGCAGCTCGCGGGTGGAGCGGTCGGCCCAGTGGAGGTCCTCGATGACGATGACCAGGGTGCGGTGGGCGGCCAGCCGCTCCAGGAGCCGGGCGGTCAGCTCGAAGAGGCGGGCGCGGCCGGTCTCCTCGTCGTGGGAATCGCCGGCGGTCTCCCCCAACTCCGGCAGGATGCGGGCCAGTTCGCCCTCCTGGCCGGCTACAGCGGCGGCCAGCTCCGCGGGCAGATGGGCGTTGAGGGTGTGCAGAATCGAGGAGAAGGGGGCGAACGGCAGGCCCTCGGAGCCGATCTCGATGCAGCCGCCGAGCGCGACCAGCGCGCCCTGCGCGCGGGCCGTCTCGCCGAACTCCTCGATGAGCCGGGTCTTGCCGACCCCGGCCTCGCCGCCGATCAGCAGGGCCTGGGGCGCGCCGGACGCCGTGACCTGCGCCAGCGCGTCGCGCAGCGCGGTGAGTTCGGCCGCGCGGCCGACGAACACGGGGCTGATGGCTCTGTTCTCCACGCTGCCGAGCATCGCACAGGGGTCTGACAATGCGGCAGTGGGCCAGGTGTGTTGTCCGCCGCGGTCAGGCGCCGGCGCGCCGTACCCGCCACCGCCGGACGCTCACCCGCCTTTCCGGTTCGCCGCCCCCTGAAGAGGCGGCGGCGCGTGCCACTTCGGTGGCCTCGCGGACCAGGCGCCGCCGGTCGGCCTCGCGGCGCAGTTCCTCGTAGCGGACCCGGATCTCCGGTTCGGAGGTGTACATGATGTCTCCCTCGACGGTGGTGGGCCGGCGCCCCGGCCGTCTGCCGGGGCGCCGCTGTGCTCCACTCTCGTCGCCGAGGGGGGTCCGCCACATCGGGAGGGTTCCCGATCTCCGTGGCCCGGTGGTGCTTAGAGACCGGGTCCGTGTCACGGAGGGGGCTTAGGGAGCGGCACCGCCGCCCCCGGAGGGCTTAGGCACCGCCGCCGGGCCCCTTAGGGATGCTGGGCATGCTCGCGAACAGGTCGAGGTACATCCCCGCGGAGATCAGGAGCCCCAGTACGCCCAGCGCCAGCGCGCCCCAGGCGACGGCCCGCACCCAGGTGCTCCGGCGGCCGGTCAGCACCACCGTGGCGACGAGCATGGCGAGCACCGCGAACACCCCGTTGACCAGGGCGGTGGTGTGCCAGGGCGCACCGTAGACGGTGGCGATCTGGTCGGTGGCCTTGCCGGACTGGAGCTTGATCTGGCCCAGCAGCGTCTGCCGTTCGGCCATCAGCGTGCCGAGCCAGGTACCGGTGAGGGAGGCCAGTCCCAGTCCGGCCGCGACCACGGCGCCGGCGCCGGCGGCCACCCCGGTGGCGGCAGGTCCGGGCGCCGACTCGTCGTCGCCGTCGCCGTCGTCGTCGGTGCCGGTTTCGGCGGTGTCGGCGGCGGCCTGCGCGCTCTCGTCGGCGCCGTCCTCGGGCTCCGTGCCCTTACCCGCTTCCGCGGCCTTCCCCGTGGCGCCGGCCCGCTCCGCGGTCCCGGTCGTCCCGTCCTGCTCGGCCTTGCCCGCCTCCTCGGCCTTCCCTGGCTCCACGGCCTTCCCCGTCGTGCCGGCCGCGGTCGTCTCGTCGTCGGATCGTTTGTCGGTCGTCGTTCCCATGGGCGCGACCGTAGGGGCCCTGTCTGAGAGTCGTATGAGAGACCCCGAAAGCCCGGCACGCCGGCGCTCAGACCTCCAGCAGCGCGGGCGCGTCCTCCCCGTCCCGCGGCCCGGGCCGTTCCGGCGGCGGTTCGATGCTCAGCCGCGGCAGCCGGCGCTCCAGCCAGACCGGCAGCCACCAGTTGGCGCCGCCGAGCAGGTGCATCAGGGCGGGGACGAGCAGCGTGCGGAGGACGAAGGCGTCCAGGGCGACGGCGGCGGCCAGGCCGATGCCGAACATCGCGATGATGCGGTCGCCGCTGAGGATGAAGGCGGCGAACACCGCGATCATGATGACCGCCGCCGAGTTGATCACCCGGCTGGTCTCGGCGAGCCCGACGCGTACGGCCCGGCGGTTGTCGCCGGTCAGTTGCCACTCCTCGTACATCCGGCTGACCAGGAAGACCTGGTAGTCCATGGAGAGCCCGAAGAGGACGGAGACCATGATCACCGGCAGGAAGGGCTCGATCGGGCCCGCGCTGCCCAGCCCCAGTGCCTCGCTCCCCCATCCCCACTGGAAGATCGCGACGACGATCCCGAAGGACGCGGCGACGGCCGCGAGGTTCATCAGCGCGGCCTTGAGGGGGATGCCGATGCTGCGGAAGGCGAGCAGCAGCAGAAGGGAGCCGAGACCGATGACGACGCCCATGAAGAGCGGGAGTTTGCCGATGATGACGCCGGCGAAGTCGTCGTAGCCGGCAGTCACCCCGCCGACGTGCACCCGCATCGTGGTGCCGTCCTCGGCGGCCGGCAGGATGCCGCCGCGCAGCCGCTGCACCAGGTCGGAGGTCTGCTGGGACTGCGGTGAGCTGGTCGGCACGACCGTGATCACGCCGGTGGCGTGGCCGCCGTCGAACTCCGGCCCGCTGACGTGGGCGACGCCGGGGGTGTGCCGCAGCTCCTCCGGCAGCTTGGCGAAGGCGAGCTGGTCCTGGGCCCCGTCGAGCGAACCGACCACCGTCAGCGGCCCGTTGAACCCGGGCCCGAAGCCGTCCGCCAGCAGGTCGTACGCCTTGCGGGTGGTGGACGTCGCCGGGTCGTTGCCCTGGTCGGAGGTGCCGAGGTGGAGGCCGAGGGTGGGCAGCGCGAGGGTGAGCATGACGGCGGCGGCGAGGGCGCCGAGCAGTTTGGGGTGCCGTTCGACGAAGCCGGACCAGCGGGCGGCCATCCCGGCGCGGCGTTCGGGCCGCGGGCCGCGGGCGGCCAGCCGGCGGCGCTCGCGGCGGCCCAGCGCCCGGGTGCCGATCAGGCCGAGCAGCGCGGGCAGCAGGGTGACGGAGGCGGCGACGGTCAGGACGACGGTGAGCGAGGCGGCGAGCGCGACGCCGTTGAGGAAGCCCAGCCGCAGCGTGAGCATGCCGAGCAGCGCGATGCAGACGGTGGCCCCGGCGAAGACGACCGCGCGCCCGGACACCGTCACGGCGCGTTCGGCGGCCTCCTGGACGGACAGGCCGGCGCGCAGCCCTCTGCGGTGCCGGGTGACGATGAAGAGCGCGTAGTCGATGCCCACGCCGAGGCCGATCAGCATGCCCAGCATCGGGGCGAAGTCGGCGACCGTCATGGCGTGGCTGAGCAGGCTGATCCCGGCGGAGGCGGTGCCGACGGCGGCCAGCGCGGTGACGATCGGCAGCAGGGTCGCGGCCAGCGACCCGAAGGCGAGGAAGAGGACCACGGCCGCCGCGCACAGCCCGATCACTTCCGGCAGCTGGGCGCGCGGCGCCTGGGTCAGCGAGATCCCGGCGCCGCCCAGCTCCACCTGGAGGCCGTGGCCGGACGCGGCCTTCGCGGTGCTCACGACCGCGCGGACCTGGCCCGCGGGCAGGTCGTCGGTGGAGCTCTTGAAGAGGACGGAGGCGTAGGCGGTGCGGCCGTCGTGGCTGATCTGCCCGGCGCCCTGCGGCCCGTAGGGGCCCTGGACCTCGGCAACGCCGGGAAGCCGGGAGACCTCGGCGAGCGTGTGCGCCATCTTCTTCTCGACGGCGGCGGAGCGCACCGTGCCGGACGCGGTGTGCCACACGATGCTGTCGCTGTCCCCGGACTGCCCCGGAAACGCCTTCGCCATCAGCGCGCCGGCCTGGCCGGACTCGGTGCCGGGGACCTCGTAGTCGCTGGAGTACGCGGCTCCGGTCAGCCCGGCGGCGACGGCGACCCCCGCGAAGGCGGCGAGCCAGAGGACGATCACCACGATGCGGCGCCGGAGGCACCACCGAGCGAGAGCGGTCACGGGCTGCTTCCCGGATTGTGCGCCGATATCTCCCGGGAGCGGGTGGTGCCGAACGCGGACGGACAGGGCTGCGCGGAGCAGGCGCGGGGCGGCCCGTCGCGTTCCGGAGAAGGGGCGGCGGGCCGGGCTCTCGGTGCAGGGTGCCAGCCCGAAAAGATCCTTTGACCGCTTTGTGGCCTTCCCCACAAAGACCGGGGAATAGGCAACCCAGACCACTTATGGGCTTGTTATTCCCGGGCAAACACCCCTTACCGTGCGATTGCCGCCCGGCGGCCGACTCCTGACCGTTCCCGCCGCGACCCCCGGCCGTACCCGTGGACCCCACTCGGCCGTTCCGAGGCGCCCCCACGGCCGCTCCGGGGTGCCCCGCCGCTCAGTGCGCGGTCAACGCCGGTGCCAGCTCCCGCAGTTGGTCGATGCCCAGGCCCGGTCCGGGGACGACCGGCTGGATCGCCACATGGTCGGCGCCCGCGTCGTGGTGTTCCCGGATGCGCTCCCGGATCGCGTCCACGTCGCCCCAGGCCACGATGGCGTCGACCAGCCGGTCGCTGCCGCCGTCCTGGAAGTCGGCGTCCTCGAAGCCGAGCCGGCGCAGGCTGTTCACGTAGTTGGGCAGCGCCAGGTAGAAGCCGAGGTGGTGTGCGCGCACCTGGGCGCGGGCGGTCGCCGGGTCGGTCTCCAGGAGCACGGCCTGCTCGGGAGCGAGCAGCGGGCCCTCGCCCAGGGCCTTGCGGGCGCGGGCGGTGTGCTCGGGCGTGACGAAATACGGGTGCGCGCCGGCCGCCCGCTCCGCGGCCAGCTCCAGCATCTTGGGGCCCAGCGCCGCCAGCACGCGGGCCGGCGGCGGGCTCGCGGGGGCGTCGTACGGGGCCGTGTCCATCGCGTCCAGATAGGCGCGCATCGCGGCGAGCGGCTTGGCGTAGGTGTGGCCGCGCCCCTCGACCTGCGGCGCGTGGCTGGCGCCCAGGCCCAGCAGGAACCGGCCGTCGTACGCCTCGGCGAGGGTGTGCGCCCCGGCGTTCATCGCCGTCGCGTCGCGGACCCAGATGTTGGCGATACCGGTGGCGACGGTCAGCCGCTCGGTCGCAGCCAGCAGCAGCCCGGCGTGGCTGAACGCCTCCTTGGTGGCCTGCGCCTCGCCGAACCACAGCGCCCCGTAGCCCAGCCGCTCGATCTCGGCCGCGAACTCGCGCCCCGCCGCGGCCGACGCCCGGCCCAGCCCGCCGTGCCAGACGCCGACCCGGCCGAGCCGCGCGGCGATCGCCCGCGGGTCCTGAACGGCTGTGTCCTGCTGCGTCATTGCTCGTTCCTCCAGTGTCCGGCGGGCGGTGACCCGAGGTCCCGTATCCGTTGATCCTTTGCCGGTGACAGCACCGCGGGCGGGCGCGGCATTCCGCCCCGGAGCGGGAAGATCGAGAATTCCGGCCGGGGGCGGGGGGCGTCGGCGTATACGACGGAGCGGCCGCCCCTCCGTAGAGGGACGGCCGCTCCGTACCGGCACGATCCGGGAATCAGCCCTCGACGCCGAGCTTCTCCAAGATCAGCTCCCGCACCCGGGCGGCGTCCGCCTGGCCGCGGGTGGCCTTCATGACCGCACCGACCAGGGCACCGGCCGCGGCGACCTTGCCGCCGCGGATCTTGTCGGCGATGGCGGCGTTGGCGGCGATCGCCTCGTCGACGGCGGTGCCGAGGGCACCCTCGTCGGAGACGACCTTCAGCCCGCGCTTCTCGACGACCGTGTCGGGGTCGCCCTCACCGGCCAGCACGCCCTCGATGGCCTGGCGGGCCAGCTTGTCGTTGAGCGAGCCGTCGGCGACCAGCGCGGTCACCCGGGCGACCTGCTCGGGGGTGATCGGCAGTGCCGACAGCTCCACGCCGTCCTCGTTGGCGCGGCGGGCCAGCTCGCCCATCCACCACTTGCGGGCCGCCGCGGAGTCCGCACCGGCCTCGACGGTGGCGACGATCAGGTCGACCGCGCCGGCGTTGAGGATCGACTGCATGTCGTGCTCGGAGACGCCCCACTCCTCGCGCAGCCGGTTGCGGCGCACCCGCGGCAGCTCGGGCAGCCCGGCCCGCAGCTCCTCGACCCACTCGCGGGAGGGGGCCACCGGCACCAGGTCCGGCTCGGGGAAGTAGCGGTAGTCCTCGGCCTCTTCCTTGACCCGGCCGGAGGTCGTGGAGCCGTCCTCCTCGTGGAAGTGGCGGGTCTCCTGGATGATCGTGCCGCCGGAGGACAGCACCGCGGCGTGGCGCTGGATCTCGAAGCGGGCGGCGCGCTCCACGGAGCGCAGCGAGTTGACGTTCTTGGTCTCCGAGCGGGTGCCGAACTTCTCGGTGCCGTTGGGGCGCAGCGAGAGGTTCACGTCGCAGCGCATCTGGCCCATCTCCATACGGGCCTCGGAGACGCCCAGCGCCCTGATCAGCTCACGCAGCTCGGCGACGTACGCCCTGGCGACCTCGGGGGCCCGCTCGCCGGCGCCCTCGATGGGCTTGGTGACGATCTCGATGAGCGGGATGCCGGCGCGGTTGTAGTCCAGCAGCGAGTGCCGGGCGCCGTGGATCCGGCCGGTGGCACCGCCGATGTGGGTGGACTTGCCGGTGTCCTCCTCCATGTGCGCGCGCTCGATGTGGACGCGGAAGACCTCGCCGTCCTCCAGCTGCACGTCCAGGTAGCCGTCGAAGGCGATCGGCTCGTCGTACTGGGACGTCTGGAAGTTCTTGGGCATGTCCGGATAGAAGTAGTTCTTCCGGGCGAAGCGGCACCAGTCGGCGATGGTGCAGTTCAGCGCCAGGCCGATCTTGACGGCGGACTCCACACCGGTCGCGTTGACGACCGGCAGCGAGCCGGGCAGGCCCAGGCAGGTGGGGCAGGTCTGCGAGTTGGGCTCGGCGCCCAGGGTGGTGGCGCACCCGCAGAACATCTTGGTGGCGGTGCCGAGTTCGACGTGCACCTCAAGACCCATCACGGGGTCGTAGGTAGCCAGCGCGTCCTCGTACGGCACCAGGTCGGTGACAGTCACGGTGAAACTAACCTCTCAGGTCCGGCGCCGGTCAGTCCGCGAGGACGTCGTCGTCGTTGAGACGGCGCAGTTCGCGGATGAGCAGGGCGACGCCGGTGACGATGGCGGCGGCGGAGACGACGGCGTCGACCAGCTGGAGCGTGTCGTGCTCCCCCCTGGCCTTCTTCGCCTGCTTCACGACGCTCACCGCGCCGAACAGCGTGGTGCCGATGGACAGATACGTGCCGGGCTTGGACTTCTTGAAGCCCTTGGCCTTCGCGAGCTTGCCACTCATAGTGCAGGTGCCTCCTCAAGCAGGTGATGGCCCCACTTCTCGGTGAACGCGGCCTCGACCGCGGCACCGACCGTGTAGAGCCGGTCGTCCTTCATGGCCGGGGCGACGATCTGGAGACCGACCGGCAGGCCGTCCTCGGGAGCCAGACCGCAGGGCAGCGACATGGCGGCGTTGCCCGCCAGGTTGACGGGGAGCGTGCACACGTCGGCGAGGTACATCGCCATCGGGTCGTCGGCCCGCTCGCCGATCGGGAACGCGGTGGTCGGCGTGGTCGGCGAGACGATCACGTCGACCTGCTCGAACGCCTTCTCGAAGTCGCGGGTGATGAGGGTTCGGACCTTCTGGGCGCTGCCGTAGTACGCGTCGTAGTAGCCGGAGCTGAGCGCGTACGTGCCGAGGATGATGCGGCGCTTGACCTCGGGGCCGAAGCCGGCCTCGCGGGTCAGGGCGGTGACCTCCTCGGCGGACTTCGTGCCGTCGTCGCCGACCCGCAGGCCGTAGCGCATGGCGTCGAAGCGGGCGAGGTTGGAGGAGCACTCGGACGGCGCGATCAGGTAGTACGCGGCCAGCGCCAGGTCGAAGGACGGGCAGTCCAGCTCGACGATCTCGGCGCCCAGCTCCTTGAGGAGGGCGACGGACTCGTCGAAGCGCTGGAGCACACCGGCCTGGTAGCCCTCGCCGCGGAACTGCTTGACGACGCCGACCCGCATGCCCTCGACGCTGCCGTTGCGGGCCGCCTCGACGACCGGCGGGACCGGAGCGTCGATGGAGGTGGAGTCCAGCGGGTCGTGGCCGGCGATGGCCTCGTGGAGCAGCGCCGCGTCCAGCACCGTACGGGCGCACGGGCCGCCCTGGTCCAGGGAGCTGGAGAAGGCCACCATGCCGTAGCGGGAGACGCCGCCGTAGGTGGGCTTGACGCCGACGGTGCCGGTGACGGCGGCGGGCTGGCGGATGGAGCCGCCGGTGTCCGTGCCGATGGCGAGCGGGGCCTGGAAGGACGCCAGCGCGGCGGAGGAGCCGCCGCCGGAGCCGCCGGGGATCTTGGTCAGGTCCCAGGGGTTGCCGGTCGGGCCGTAGGCGCTGTTCTCGGTGGAGGACCCCATGGCGAACTCGTCCATGTTGGTCTTGCCGAGGATGACGACATCGGCGGCCTTGAGCTTCTTGGTCAGGGTCGCGTCGTACGGCGGGATCCAGCCTTCGAGGATCTTCGAGCCGACGGTGGTGGGCATGCCCTCCGTCGTGAAGATGTCCTTGAGGGCCAGCGGGACGCCGGCCAGCGGGCCCAGCTCCTCGCCGCGGGCCCGCTTCTCGTCGACGGCGCGGGCCTGGGCCAGCGCGCCCTCGCGGTCCACGTGCAGGAAGGCGTGCACCTTCTCGTCGACGGCCTCGATACGGGCCAGGTGGGCCTCGGTCACCTCGACGGCGGTGAGCTCGCCGGAGGCGATCTTCGCCGCGATCTCGGCGGCGGTGAGCTTGATCAGGTCGGCCATGGTCACTCCTCGCCCAGGATCTGCGGCACCCGGAAACGCTGCTGTTCCTGGGCCGGGGCGCCGGAGAGCGCCTGCTCGGGGGTCAGCGACGGACGGACCTCGTCCGACCGCATGACGTTGGTCAGGGGCAGCGGGTGGGAGGTCGGCGGTACGTCTTGATCGGCGACCTCGGAGACGCGGGCGACCGCGCCGATGATGTCGTCGAGCTGTCCGGCGAAGTGGTCGAGCTCTTCGTCCTTCAGCTCCAGACGTGCCAGCCGGGCGAGGTGGGCGACCTCCTCGCGCGTGATGCCAGGCATGCAGCGATCCTCTGGTGTTTTCGGCGGAGTGTTCTGGGCGGGATGTTCCGGTGCGGAGAATTCCGGTCGAATTCTCTGCTGGAGTTTTCCGGGCCAATCCTATGGCGTACGGGATCGCTGTCGCGAAACGCTTTCGCCGGGCCGCCCGCGGCGGTGCGGGACGGCCCGGCCGGCACCGGCGCACGGTGCCGGCACGGCCGCGGGCGGAGGCGTCAGGCGCCGCCCGCCGGCGGGGGTACCGGGTCGTCCGGCGGGGGTACCGGGTCGTCCGGCGGCTGCTGCGGCCCGCGGTCGGCGGGGCCGTTCTCGTCGAGCCGGGGCTCGGCCGCCGGGTCAGGCGGGGCCGGGAGCTGCGGGGGTTCTTCGGAGCGGGGACACGGGACGGCCGGTGGCCGGGTCACTTCAGGACCTGTCCCGAAGGGCGCTCGGCTGCCTTCTCCGCCGCCAGGGCGGTCGTCTCCGATTCGCGCTGCCAGCCGCGTTCGCCGCGGGCCCTGAGCCAGGCCGTGGTCTCGTCCGGTGGCATCGCGGCGGCCACCAGCCAGCCCTGCACGGCGTCGCAGCCGAGGTCCCGCAATCGCTCCCAGGTCTCGTCGTCCTCGACGCCCTCGGCGACGACCAGCAGGCCCAGGGAGTGCGCGAGGTCGAGGGTGCAGCGGACGATCTCGGCGTCCTCGGTGTCGACGGCCAGCCGGGCCACGAAGGAGCGGTCGATCTTGAGCTCGCTGACCGGGAGGCGGCGCAGGTGAACCAGCGAGCTGTAGCCGGTGCCGAAGTCGTCCAGCGACATCTTCACGCCGTGGGCGGTGAGCCCGGCGAGGGTGTCGGCGGCCCGCTGCGGGTCCTCCAGCAGGACGTGCTCGGTTATCTCCAGCTGGAGCGCCCCGGGCGGGACGCGGTGCCGGGCCAGCCGGGCGGCGACCGCCCCGGCGAAGCCCGGCGAGTGCACGTCGCGCGGGGAGACGTTGACCGCGACCGGCACCTCCAGGCCCATCGCGCGCCAGCGCGCCACCTGGGCGAGCGCGGTCTCCAGGACGTACTCGGTCAGCCGGGGCATCAGCCCGGAGGACTCGGCGATGGCGATGAACTCGTCGGGTGGCACCCTGCCGCGGTCCGGATGGACCCAGCGGACCAGCGCCTCCAGGCCGGAGACATGCCCGTCGAAGCCGACCTTGGGCTGGTAGTGCAGTTCGACGTCGCCGGCGTCCAGGGCGCGGCGCAGATCGCCCAACAGGCCCAGCCGGTCCGGGGTGTTGCCGTCCCGCTTGGCTTCGTAGAGTTCGACGCCGCTGCGGTCCCGCTTGGCCTGATACATCGCCACATCGGCGCGGCGCAGCAGCCCTTCGGCGTCCAGGGCGTGGTCGGGGAAGACGGCGACCCCCGCGCTGGCTTCGAGCACGAGGGTCAGTCCGTCGAGGTCCAGCGGGGAGCCCAGGGCGGCGACGAGGTTGCGGGCCACCCGCTGGGAGCTGGTGAGGGAGTCGGTGGTCGGCAGCAGGACGGCGAACTCGTCGCCGCCGAGCCGGGCGGCCTCGGCGCCGCGCGGGAGGGCGTGCCGGAGCCGGTCGGCGATCTGCAACAGCAGCCGGTCGCCCGCGAGATGCCCGAGGGTGTCGTTGACCGAGCGGAAGCGGTCCAGGTCGATGAGGACCAGCGCCGACCGGACGCCGACGCGCTCGGCCTCGTCCAGGGCGGACCAGGTGCGCTCCAGCAGCCACTGGCGGTTGGGCAGGCCGGTCAGCGGGTCGCGGAGCTGCTCCTCGGCCCGCGCGCGGGCTATCCAGAGGGTGGAGTCCAGCGCGATGAGCGGCACCGCGAACAGCGGCAGCAGCAGCGGAGCGTTGACCGCGCAGACGGCGATCAGCGGGGAGATGCCGAGCAGTGCGACACCGACGAGTGCCTGGCGCACCACGGCCGTGCGGGCGATGGTGGGCAGTCCGCCGGTGCGCGGCGCCAGGCTGAACCAGAGCAGCGCCCGGCTGACGAGGAGGTAGCCCGCCGCCGTCACCACCACCTGGGGCAGCACGGAGAGGTCCCAGGCATCGGGCGCCCAGGGGTGACGGACCGTCGCGTGCACCCCGCAGGCGGCCAGGGCGAGCGCCGCGGCGCCGATGCCCAGGACGTCAACTGCCCCGTGCACCAGGGCCTGTCGCCAGCGGTGCCGGCGGGCGGCACCGACCAGGACCACGACGGAGAGACTGACCAGGGTGGCCGGCACCCAGCCGTACAGGAGGAGTACGGCGAGGGCGAGGGCGGCGCCGGAGCCCGTGCCGCCCCACCAGCGGTCCCGGCCGAGGGCGACCAGATGGCCGACGATGACGCCGGTCAGGATCGCCAGCGACCAGCCGACGGCGCCTGCCGGGAACAGCGCCCCGCCTTCGCCGAGCGTGCCCACCACACCTGCGGCGAGCGCCAGGCCCGCCGCCATGACGATGGCCGCGGGCAGCGCGGGCACCACGAGCCGGCGGAGCCGCGACGCCGGAGCGGCGCTGTCGGTCGGTTTCATTCCGATCCCTCTCACAGCCGGCTGTGCCCGCGCCACGGCAGGCGCACACGTCAACAGTAGGCCGCGGAAGGCCATCGCGGGCAGCGATCGGCAGCGGTTGCCCGAATGCGACCCGGCCTCCCAGATCCATCTGGTATGCGCCGATAGGGTGACACCTCACTCCTCCTCAGGTGGAGTGACAGCTACCGCTCGTGCCGCCTCGGGACCCTGCTCCAGCAGCACAGCGAAGCCATCATCGTCCAACACAGGGACCTTCAGCTGCATGGCTTTGTCGTACTTCGAACCCGGGTTGTCACCCACCACCACGAATCCGGTCTTCTTCGAAACGGATCCGGTCACCTTCGCACCAAGAGCTTGTAGGGCCTCTTTCGCGCCATCTCTGGTGTGTGACTGAAGTGTGCCCGTTACGACGACGGTGACGCCTTCCAGCGGGCGCGGGCCCTCGTCACCGGCCTGTTCCTCCTCCATACGGACGCCGGCGGCCCGCCAGCGCTCGATGATGTCCCTGTGCCAGTCCTCGGCGAACCACTGCTTGAGCGAGGCGGCGATGGTCCCGCCGACGCCGTCCACGGCGGCGAGTTCCTCCTCGCTGGCGTCCCGGATGCGGTCGATCGAGCGGAACTCCCGGGCCAGCGCCTGCGCCGCGACCGGGCCCACGTGCCGGATGGACAGGCCGGTGAGGATCCGGGCCAGCGGGCGCTCCTTGGCGGCCTGGATGTTCTCCAGCATGGCGAGAGCGTTCTTCTTCGGCTCGCCCTTCTGGTTGGCGAAGAAGGTCACGACCTTCTCCTCGCCGGTCTTCGGGTCGCGCTTGGGCAGGCCCGAATCGGGGTCGAGGACATACGACTTGATGGGCAGCAGCTCCTCGATGGAGAGGTCGAAGAGCCCGCCCTCGTCCTTCAGCGGCGGCTCGGCGGGCTCCAGCGGCTGGCTGAGGGCGGTGGCCGCGACATAGCCGAAGTTCTCGATGTCCAGGCACTTGCGGCCGGCCAGGTAGAACAGCCGCTCGCGGATCTGGGCGGGGCAGGCACGGGCGTTGGGGCAACGGAGGTCGATGTCGCCCTCCTTGGCGGGCTGGAGCGCCGTCCCGCACTCGGGGCACCCGGCCGGCATCACGAACTCCCGCTCGGTGCCGTCCCGCAGGTCGACGACCGGTCCCAGGATCTCCGGGATCACGTCGCCGGCCTTGCGGATCACGACGGTGTCCCCGATGAGCACGCCCTTGGCCTTGACCACGTCCTGGTTGTGCAGGGTGGCGAACTCCACCTCGGAGCCGGCGACCGTGACCGGTGCGACGACCGCGTACGGAGTGACCCGGCCCGTGCGGCCGACGCCGACGCGGATGTCCACCAGCTTGGTGTTGACCTCCTCCGGCGGGTACTTCCAGGCGATCGCCCAGCGCGGTGCCCGTGAGGTCGCGCCCAGCCGCCCCTGGAGCCGGATCTCGTCCAGCTTGACGACGACCCCGTCGATCTCGTGCGCCACGGCCGTGCGGCGGGTTTCGGGGTCGCCGTAGTGGTCGATGAACTCCCGCACCGCGGCGAGCGAGTCGACGACGCGGTTGTGCGCGGCGGTGGGCAGGCCCCACTCCTCCAGCAGGGCGTACGCCTCCGAGAGCCGGTCGATCTCCAGGCCGTCGCGGGCGCCGAGGCCGTGCACGACCATGTGGAGCGGGCGGCTCGCGGTGACCTTGGGGTCCTTCTGGCGCAGCGAACCGGCCGCGGCGTTGCGGGGGTTGGCGAACGGCGGCTTCCCGTCGGCGACAAGGCGCTCGTTGAGCTCCAGGAACTTCTCCATCGGGAAGTAGACCTCGCCGCGGATCTCGACCACGTCGGGGACCCGGTCGCCCGTGAGGCGGTGCGGGATCTCGGCGATCGTGCGGACGTTGGGCGTGATGTCCTCGCCGGTGCGGCCGTCGCCGCGGGTGGCGGCGCGGGTCAGCCGGCCGTGCTCGTAGGTGAGGTTGACCGCGAGGCCGTCGACCTTGAGCTCGCACAGGAAGTGGTAGCCGGCACTGCGCGGATCGCCGCCCAGCTCCCCGGCGATCCGCTCGGCCCAGGCCGCCAACTCGTCGTTGTCGAAGGCGTTGTCCAGCGAGAGCATCCGCTCGCGGTGCGCGACCTCGGTGAACTCCGTGGCGTACGCGCCGGCGACCTTCTGGGTCGGGGAATCCGGGGTGCGCAGCTCCGGATGCTCGTCCTCCAGCGCCTCCAGGGAGCGCAGCAGCCTGTCGAACTCCGCGTCGCTGATGACCGGGGCATCCTTCACGTAATACCGGAAGCGGTGCTCCTCGATCTGCTCAGCGAGCTGCGCGTGCTTCTCCCGCGCCGCTGCGGGCACCTTGGATACCGCTGCGTGCTGTTCGCCAGCCACCGTCATGTCCTCCCGTGTCCTTGAGACCGGTCACTCTGGGTTGTCCGCGAGCGACCTCGCCGCCCGGACGCAGTGGGCGAGCACCGAACGGGCATATGCGGGCGAAGCGCCCGCAAGCCCGCACGCGGGGGTGACCACCACGGACTCCGCGAGGGTCCCCGGTGCCAGCCCCAGCCTGCGCCACAGCGTCCTGACACCCATGACGCTACCGGCAGGGTCTGACAATCGGCCGTCCACGCCCGGCACCACGCCCGCGAACAGCGCCGTACCGCCCTCGACCGCCTCTCCGATCGCCTCCTCCTCACGCTCGGTGAGCAGCCCGAAATCGAACGAGACGCCCGCCGCGCCGGCCCGCCGCAGCAGCCCGAACGGCACCTGCGGCGCGCAGGAGTGGACGACGACCGGACCGCCGTCCGCGGCCCCGACGAGCTCGCGCAGCGCGCTCTCGACGTCCGCCCGGTCCACGGCCCGGTGGGTGCGGTAGCCGCTGGCGGTCCGCACCCGGCCCTGGAGCACCGCGGTCAGCGACGGCTCGTCGAGCTGGAGCACGACCTCGGCGCCCGGCACCCGCCGCCGGACGTCCGCGAGATGGCCGCGCAGCCCCTCCGCCAGGGATGCCACCAGGTCCCGGCGGGCGCCGGGGTCGCCGAGGGCGGCCTCGCCGTTGCGCAGCTCCAGGGAGGCGGCCAGCGTCCACGGGCCGACCGCGGAGACCTTCAGCGGCCCCTCGTACCCCTGGGTGAACTCCTCCAGGGCGTCCAGGTCTTCGCCGAGCCAGGCGCGGGCCCGGCGGGTGTCGCGGCCCGGCCGGTCGCTGATCCGCCAGCCGCTGGGCTCCACATGGGCGTAGAGCTCGACCAGCATCCCCAGGGTCCGGCCGATCATGTCGGCGCCCGGCCCCCGGGCAGGGAGCTCCGGCAGGTGGGGAAAGTCCTCCAGGGACCCGGTGACGGTCCGCGCCGCTTCCCGCGCGTCACCGCCCGGCATCGACCCGATCCCGGTCGCCGCGCCCGCGGCCCACTTGTGCGTGCTGTTCTCGCTCACCCAGGAAGGGTATGCGGCGGGGGGGGGGGGGGGGGGGGGAAGAAGGAAGACGAACCCCCCCCCCCACCCACCCCCCCCCCAACCCCCCCCCCCCCCCCCCCCCCCCCCCCCCCCCCCCCCCCCCCCCCCCCCCCCCCCCCCCCCCCCCCCCCCCCCCCCCCCCCCCCCCCCCCCCCCCCCCCCCCCCCCCCCCCCCCCCCCCCCCCCCCCCCCCCCCCCCCCCCCCCCCCCCCCCCCCCCCCCCCCCCCCCCCCCCCCCCCCCCCCCCCCCCCCCCCCCCCCCCCCCCCCCCCCCCCCCCCCCCCCCCCCCCCCCCCCCCCCCCCCCCCCCCCCCCCCCCCCCCCCCCCCCCCCCCCCCCCCCCCCCCCCCCCCCCCCCCCCCCCCCCCCCCCCCCCCCCCCCCCCCCCCCCCCCCCCCCCCCCCCCCCCCCCCCCCCCCCCCCCCCCCCCCCCCCCCCCCCCCCCCCCCCCCCCCCCCCCCCCCCCCCCCCCCCCCCCCCCCCCCCCCCCCCCCCCCCCCCCCCCCCCCCCCCCCCCCCCCCCCCCCCCCCCCCCCCCCCCCCCCCCCCCCCCCCCCCCCCCCCCCCCCCCCCCCCCCCCCCCCCCCCCCCCCCCCCCCCCCCCCCCCCCCCCCCCCCCCCCCCCCCCCCCCCCCCCCCCCCCCCCCCCCCCCCCCCCCCCCCCCCCCCCCCCCCCCCCCCCCCCCCCCCGCCCCTTGCCGGACGTCCTCCGCGGCACGTTCCCCGCGTCCGCCCCGCTCCGTTCAGGCCCGGCCACGGACACCCAGCCGTCCCACGGCCGCCGCCGCGGAAGCGAAAGGGGACGGCCGTCCCCGCAGGGCAGCCGTCCCCTTTGCGCCTCCGGTCAGGGCCCCGGGCTCACCGCCCCGGCCGGACCACCACGTCCTTCAGCTCGGCGTCGCGCGGCAGATCGATCGCCGTGAGGATCGCCGTCGCGACCGACTCCGGGTCGATCCAGCGGGACGGGTCGTACTCCTTGCCCTCCTGGCGGTGGGTGCTCTCCTGCATGGGCGTCGCCGTGCGCCCCGGGTAGACCGACGTCACCCGCACGCCGTTGCCGTGCTCCTCGGCGCGCAGCGAGTCGGCCAGCGCCTTGAGGCCGTGCTTGCTCGCCGCGTAGGCGCTCCAGTTGGCGTGCGCGTCCAGCCCGGCACCGGAGTTGACGAAGACGACGTCGCCCTTGGCGATCCGTACCAGCGGCAGCAGCAGCCGGGTCAGCTCGGCGGGCGCGACCAGGTTGGCGGCGAGCTGGCGCTGCCACGCCTTGACCGGCAGGTCGCCGACGGCGCCCAGTTCGATGACGCCCGCGATGTGCTGGAGCGAGTCGATGCGGTCCGGCAGCGGCTGCTGCCCGAGGGCGAAGGACAGCTTCTCGGGGCGGGAGAGGTCACCGACGATGGCGTGCGCCCCGGGGAACCGGTCGGCCAGCTCCTTCGCCCGTACGGCGTCCCGCGCCAGCAGCCACAGCTCCTCACCGCGCGCCAGCAGCCGCTGCGCGACCGCCGCTCCGATGCCCGACCCTGCGCCCGTGATCAAGTGCGTTCCCATGGGGCCGATCCTAACGAGGGCGCGAGCCGCACGGGGGGCGCACGGGATCACGCCCCGGCGCCGGCCCGCTCCTCCAGGTAGGCCAGCGCAGCGGCCCCGTCGTCCGCGAAGAACACCAGGTCGGTGAGGGGAAGCGGCAGGAACCCCTCCACCTCCATCCGCCGGAGCTGCTCCTTCAACCCGTCGTAGAAACCGGCGGTGTTGAGCAGGACGACCGGCTTGCGGTGCATCCCGTGCTTGCGCAGCTCCAGGATCTCGGTGGCCTCGTCCAGGGTGCCCGTACCGCCCACCATGACGACGACGGCGTCGGCGCGCGCCAGCAGCTGCGCCTTCCGCTCGGCGAGGTCCTTGGTGACGACCATCTCATCCGCGCCGGCGCGCGCCTTGTGGGCCAGGAACTCCACGGAGACGCCGATCAGCTTCCCGCCGGCCTCCTGCACGCCGTCGGCCATGACCTTCATCAGCCCGGTGTCCGAACCACCCCATACCAGGGCATGACCGCCCTTTCCGATCAGTGTGGCGAACTGCCGGGCGGGGGTGACATAACGGTCGTCGAGGTCGGCGGCGGAACAGAAGACGCAGATGTTCATGCGGTCACCCTAATCCGTTGTTAGCGGCGGTTCCCGGGGCTGGAAAGTTCTGGAGACCGTTCGAACTCCGGGTCGCGACAGCTAATCCGGGGGCGGTGCGCGCGGCCCCGCCCCCGGGAACGGCAGTGCCCCGCGCCCGGGGCGGGCGCGGGGCACTCGTGGGGCGGGGCCGCCGGATCAGATCAGGCCCTGGTCCAGCATGGCGTCCGCGACCCGCTCGAAGCCGGCGATGTTCGCGCCCGCCACGTAGTCGCCGGGCAGCCCGAAGCGCTCGGCGGTCTGGTGGCAGGTGTCGTGGATCCCCCGCATGATCGCGGCCAGTTCACCCTCCGTGCGCGCGAACGGCCACGCCTCGCGGGCCGAGTTCTGGCGCATCTCCAGCGCGCTGGTCGCCACCCCGCCCGCGTTGGCGGCCTTGCCCGGACCGAAGGCCACACCGGCCTCCTTGAGGAGCGCCACGGCCTCCGGGGTGGTGGGCATGTTGGCGCCCTCGGAGACCGCCTTGACGCCGCCGCGGACCAGGATCCGCGCGGCGTCCGCGTCCAGCTCGTTCTGCGTGGCCGACGGCAGCGCCACGTCGCAGGCGACGTCCCAGACGCGGCCGCCCTCGACGTACTTGGCGGACCCCCCGCGGCGCTGCGCGTAGTCGCCGACCCGGCCGCGCTCGACCTCCTTGACCTGCTTGAGCAGCGCCAAGTCGATGCCCTTCTCGTCGACGACATAGCCGCCGGAGTCCGAGACGGTCAGGACGTGGGCGCCGAGCGCCTGGGCCTTCTCGATGGTGTAGATCGCGACGTTGCCGGACCCGGAGACCACCACCTGCTGCCCGTCCAGCTCCTCGCCGCGCTGCTTGAGCATCTCCTGGGTGAAGAGCACGTTGCCGTAGCCGGTGGCCTCCGTACGGGCCCTGGAGCCGCCCCATGCCAGGCCCTTGCCGGTGAGGACGCCGGCCTCCCAGCGGTTGGTGATGCGGCGGTACTGGCCGAAGAGGTAGCCGATCTCCCGGCCGCCGACGCCGATGTCGCCGGCCGGCACGTCCGTGTGCTCGCCGAGGTGGCGGTGCAGCTCGGTCATGAACGACTGGCAGAAGCGCATGACTTCGGCGTCCGACCTGCCGTGCGGGTCGAAGTCGCTGCCGCCCTTGCCGCCGCCGATGTTCAGGCCGGTCAGCGCGTTCTTGAAGATCTGCTCGAAGCCGAGGAACTTCACGATCCCCAGATTCACGGACGAGTGGAAGCGCAGCCCGCCCTTGTACGGGCCGAGGGCGCTGTTGAACTCCACCCGGAAGCCGCGGTTGACCCGGATCGTCCCGGAATCGTCCTGCCACGGCACCCGGAACATGATCTGCCGCTCCGGCTCGCAGATCCGCTCCAGGATCCTCGCGTCGACGAACTCCGGACGGGCCGCCAGCACGGGCGCCAGCGTCTCCAGGACCTCAAGGGCGGCTTGGTGGAACTCGGGCTCGCCGGGGTTCCGGCGGACCAACTCGGCGTGCAGGGATGCCGTCCCGGCGGCGCGCGCGCCGGACCTGACCTCAGATTGAACAGTCGACATGACTCGCGTTCCCTTCGTGGCCGACGAAAGCCGCATACCGCCGGATCACCGTCGAACCGCCGGCGCGGGCCTCTGACGTCCCGTCGCACCGCCGACCTTATTGGCCGCGGGCACGCCGCATCGACCGCGGGGTGCCCGACACGCCAATCCTGCAAGAACTTTCCCAACTCCTCCGCCCGGTATGGCCCGTTACCTCCCTTGCTTCACCTGGCCCTCCGGGTGGGTGCCGCCGCCCGGGACTTCGAGGACCCCCGTACTCCGGAATCCTGGGCGGCCGCACCCCCGGCGGCGCGCGGCGGGCGGGACGGCCCGGCTCAGTCCGCCGCGGCGACCGGCTCGGCGACCCGGGTCCCGGCGGCCTCGGCACGGCGCACCGCCTCGTCCCGCGCCACCTCGGCGCCGACCATCTGCTCCAGGGGGTGGGCGCCGGCCGCGCCCGCCACCACCATGGCGAACAGGACGGCCACGATGGCCAGCACGGTGCCCAGCCAGACCATGACGTGCACCGGCAGGGTGTAGGCGCCGACCACCCTGATGACGCACTCGGCCAGCAGCGCGCACCCCCAGATCAGCGAGAACCGCCGCTCCGCCCGCCGGAAGGGCTCCGAGGTGGCCAGCAGCCGGTCCCAGGCGGCCTCCCCCGCCGGACTGCCCTTGGTCACCCAGGGCTTGAGGCCGGCGGTCATCAACGGCCGCCTGGTCCGCAGCGAGAGCAGCACCGCTATCCCGACCACGCTGCTGACGCCGCTGTCCTTGGCCATCATCAGCCGCGGATCGCCCGCCACCGTGCTCAGCGCCAGCCCCACCGCGTTGACCGCCAGGATCAGCAGCGCCAGACCGTTGACGCTCCGGCCGCGGACCAGGCCCCAGACCGTGCGCAGCGCCGGGACCACGCTGCTCCATCCCAGGGCGGCCACATCGCTCATCCCGGCGCCGCTGCTGAGGGCGTAGTACAGGCCCAGCGGGAACCCGGCGTCCAGGATCAGCGGGCCGAACGCCGCCAGCAGCTGGTTCCCGGCGGGCTGTTGGTCACCGGGCCGCCGGACGGCGGACTTCCCGGCGGCCGGGTCGACGGCGGATTGACTCTGACGCATGGCGGACTCCCCCGAGCTGGGCTGTGAACTGCGACTGTGCGCCGTTCCTTTGCCTCATCAGCTTCGGGTACCGCGCCGCCCCGGCGGCAGTCTCAACTGTCCCTGGAACGCCATGACATTTGTCAGTACCGGCGGCCCGCCGGCGCTGCCCGCCGGCGTCCGGCGGTCAGGCCGACCGGCCCGCCTCCGCCGCCGTCCGGCGGTCGGTCGTGGCGATCGTCGCCGAGCCGACCACCCGGGTGCCGTCGTAGAGCACGATCGCCTGGCCGGGAGCGACACCGCGCACCGGCTCCGTGAAGGCGACCCGCAGCTCGGTGCCGTCGACGAGCTCGGCACTCACCTCGGTCTCGCCGCCGTGCGCGCGCAGCTGCGCGGTGTACGTGGCGGGGCCGGCCGTCGGCGGGCGTCCGCACCAGCGGGGGCGGATGGCGGTGAGGGCGGTGACGTCGAGGGAGGCGGCGGGGCCGACGGTGACCGTGTTGTCCACCGGGGAGATGTCGAGGACGTAGCGGGGCTTGCCGTCGGGGGCCGGGCGGCCGATACGCAGGCCCTTGCGCTGGCCGATGGTGAAGCCGTACGCGCCCTCGTGCGTGCCGACGACCGTGCCCGACTCGTCGACGATGTCACCCTCGGCCGTGCCCAGGCGCTTGGCGAGGAAGCCCTGGGTGTCACCGTCGGCGATGAAGCAGATGTCGTGGCTGTCGGGCTTCTTGGCGACGAACAGGCCGCGGCGGGCGGCCTCTTCGCGGATCTCCGCCTTGGTGGTGCGGGTGTCGCCCAGAGGGAACATCGCGTGCGCCAGCTGGCGGTCGTCGAGGACGCCGAGGACGTAGGACTGGTCCTTGGCCATGTCGGAGGCGCGGTGCAGCTCGCGGCCGCCGTCCTCGCGCACCACGACCGTGGCGTAGTGGCCGGTGCACACCGCGCCGAAGCCCAGGGCGAGGGCCTTGTCCAGGAGGGCGGCGAACTTGATCTTCTCGTTGCAGCGGAGGCAGGGATTCGGGGTGCGGCCGGCCTCGTACTCGGCGAAGAAGTCCTCGACGACGTCCTCGCGGAAGCGCTCGGCGAGGTCCCAGACGTAGAAGGGGATGCCGATCACGTCGGCGGCGCGGCGGGCGTCGTGGGAGTCCTCGATCGTGCAGCAGCCGCGGGCGCCGGTGCGGAACGACTTCGGGTTCTCGGACAGCGCGAGATGGACGCCGGTCACGTCGTGGCCCGCCTCGGCGGCGCGGGCTGCGGCGACGGCGGAGTCGACACCGCCGGACATGGCGGCGAGTACGCGGAGGCGGCGGGGAGCGGCGGCATCAGTCATAACCACTCCAGAGTAGACGGAACCGGAGAGCGGCCGGAAAGCGTTGTGCGGGGCATGGGGGAAACGGACGGGACACGGGACGGGCGGCAGGCCGGGGGCGGCGCGGCGGAGCGATCGGGGGGAGGGACGGACGGCTCCGCGGAGGGGTCCGTCGACCGGCCTCGCCGGCGGTCCGGGCTCACCCGGCGCCGGGCCCTGCTGCTCGGCGGCGGCGCCGTGGTGGCCGCGGGGGCGGCGGTGGCGGCCCGGGAGGAGCTGGCGTACTGGTGGTGGCGGCTGCCGGGGAACGGCAGGCCGCGCAAGGAGGGGGAGGTCGACTTCCCCGGCGCCATGGGGGTCCCTCCCTGTTCGAGCGAAGTCGAGAACTTGGGGGAGGGTGGCGGCGTCCCCGGCGAACTACCGCCGGGCCAACCGCCCCGACGACTACGCGGTCGACCGCGTGGTGATCCATGTCGTCCAGGGCGGCTTCGCGACCGCCCTGAAGGTCTTCCGGGACCCCTTCCACGAGGCGTCGGCGCACTACGTCGTCCGCCGGGACGGGCACGTGGCGCAGGCGGTCCGGGAGCTGGACGTGGCGTTCCACGCCGGGAACCGCGCCTACAACGAGCGCAGCGTCGGGATCGAGCACGAGGGCTTCGTGGACCGGCCGGAGTCCTTCACCGGCCCCCTGTACGCGGCGTCGGCGCGGCTGACGGCCGGGATCTGCCGGCGGTACGGCTTCCCCGCCGACCGGGAGCACGTCATCGGCCACGTCGAGGTACCGGGGACGGACCACACGGACCCCGGCCCCCACTGGGACTGGGACCGCTATCTGCAGCTGGTCCACGCCGAGCTGCGCACGCCGCCCGCGAAGACGCCCGAGGCCACGCCACCGGCCGCCGGGGCCGGGGCCTGACCTCTCGGAAATGCCCTAGCTGAGCCCCGCGCCCCGCGCCCGCTCCACCACCGGGCCGATGGCCGCCGCGAGGGCGGCGACGTCCTGGGCGGTGGAGGTGTGCCCCAGCGAGAAGCGCAGGGTGCCGCGGGCGAGGTCCTGGGACATACCGGTGGCGAGGAGCACATGGCTGGGCTGTGCGACGCCCGCGGTGCACGCCGATCCGGTGGAGCAGGCGATGCCCTGGGCGTCCAGCAGGAGCAGCAGCGAGTCCCCCTCGCAGCCGGGGAAGGTGAAGTGCGCGTTGGCGGGGAGCCGGCCCGCGGGGTCCGGGTCGCCGCCCAGGACCGCGTCCGGGGCGGCGGCGCGTACGGCCTTGATCAGGTCGTCGCGCAGGGCGCCGATCTCGCGGGCGAACTCCTCGCGGTGCGCGACCGCGTGCCGCCCGGCGACGGCGAACGCGGCGATGGCCGGGGTGTCGAGGGTGCCGGAGCGGACGTGCCGCTCCTGGCCGCCGCCGTGCAGGACGGGCACCGGGGCGTGTTCGCGGCCCAGCAGCAGCGCGCCGATGCCGTACGGGCCGCCGATCTTGTGGCCGGAGACGGTCATCGCGGCCAGCCCGGAGGCGGCGAAGTCGACGTCCAGCTGACCCACCGCCTGCACCGCGTCGGCGTGCAACGGGATTCCGAACTCCCCTGCCACCTCGGCCAGTTCACGGACCGGCTGGACGGTGCCGATCTCGTTGTTGGCCCACATGACGGTGGCCAGCGCGACATCGTCGGGGTTGCGGGCGACGGCCTCGCGCAGCACGTCGGCGTGCACCCGGCCGTAGCGGTCGACCGGCAGCCAGTCGACGGTGGCGCCCTCGTGCTCGCCGAGCCATTCGACGGCGTCCAGGACGGCGTGGTGCTCGACGCGGCTGACGAGGACCCGGGTACGGGCCGGGTCGGCGGCTCTGCGGGACCAGTAAAGCCCCTTGACCGCAAGGTTGTCGGCCTCGGTGCCGCCCGCGGTGAAGACGACTTCGCTGGGGCGCGCGCCCAGGGAGGCGGCGAGCGATTCCCGGGCCTCTTCGACGGTGCGCCGGGCCCGTCGGCCGGCGGCGTGCAGGGAGGAGGCGTTTCCGGTGACGGTCAGCTGGGCGGTCATCGCCTGGACCGCCTCCGGAAGCATCGGAGTGGTGGCGGCGTGGTCGAGGTAAACCATGGTGGGCCGATTCTACGAGCCCACCCCCGGCGCACGCCCCGCGCGGGGGCGCATACCGCACGGCGCACGCCGCTGCACGCCCGGAGACGGACGGGCACGGTGCGCTACATGACTGACACCTCCACGATGTCCCGGGCCCGAGCACACCTCGGCGCCCTCGTCCGCCGGGCCGCACTCGCCCGCGAGCGCATCACCCTCACCCCTCGCGGCCAGCCCGCCGCGGTACCGATCAACCCGCAGGACCGGTGGACATCGAGGACGCCCTCGCGCTCGCCGCATACCGGGCCCGGCAGGCGACCGGCACCGTCCACGGGGTACCCCATGACGAAGTACGCGCTCGTCCCGGTCTGGAGCGCGAGTGAACCACCCCTCGACACCCCGGTAAGGAGTGTCTAGCCTGACACTCATGACACGCTGGCTTCTGGACCGTACGTTTCGCAGTTCGTCGGGCGAGGTGCGTTGGGCCGTGCTCGGGGAGGGCGGCGGGGACGCGCCGCCGGTGGTGCTGCTGCACGGGACACCGTTCTCGTCGTTCGTGTGGCGGGACGTGGCGCGGGCGCTGGCCGGGCGGCGGCGGGTCCATGTGTGGGACATGCCGGGGTACGGGGCGTCGGAGATGCGGGCCGGGCAGGACGTCTCGCTCGCGGCGCAGGCGGTGGTGTTCGGGGAGCTGCTGGAGCACTGGGGCATGACCGCCCCGGGCGGCCAACCGGCCGTGGTGGCACACGACTTCGGTGGGTGCGTCGCACTGCGGGCGCAGCTGCTGCACAGGGCGCGGTACGAGCGGCTGGCACTGGTCGACCCGGTGGCGCTGGCTCCCTGGGGGTCCCCCACGTACCGGCTGCTGGGGGCGCGCTCCGAGGTGTTCGGGCAGCTGCCGCCGGAGCTCCACCGGGCGCTGGTGCGGGAGTACGTCTCCTCCGCCGGCCATCGGGGTCTGCGCCCGGACGTGCTGGACCGGCTGGTCGAGCCGTGGTGCACGGAGGCGGGCCGGCCGGCGTTCTACCGGCAGATCGCGCAGAACGACCAGCGGTTCACGGACGAGGTGGCCGGGCGGTACGGGGAGATCACGGTGCCGGTGCTGGTCTGCTGGGGCGCCGAGGACACCTGGATCCCGGTCGCCAAGGGGCACGAGCTGGCCTCCCGTATCCCCGGGGCCGAGCTGCGGGTGATCGAGGGGGCGGGCCATCTGGTCCACGAGGACGCGCCGGCCGAACTGGCGGTGGCCCTGCGGGAGTTCCTCGGAGCGCCCCGCCCCTCCCCGGACTAGTCGATCAGGACCGTGCGGGCCAACTGGCGGGACTGGGCGACGAGCCGGTCCTCGGAGTCCCAGACCTCGGCGTCCTCCTCCAGGAAGCCGCCGGCCAGATTGCGGGTGGTGATGGCGACCCGCAGCGGGCCGGGGGCCGGGCGGTGGCGTATGTGGGTGGTGAGTTCGACAGTGGGGACCCAGCCGATCAGGCCCATGTCGAAGGCGGTGGGCGGGAGGGCGTCGACCGTCAGGAGCAGCGAGAGCGGGTCGGGGTCGCGGCCGTCGGCGAGGCCGAACCAGGCGCGCATCTCACCCTTGCCCGAGGGGGCGCCGACCGCCCAGCCCGCGGTGGCCGGGTCGAGGCGGAGGTCGAGCCGGCCGGCGATCGCGGTGCTGCCGGGGATGGCCGGGCGCTCGCCGGGGGCGCTCTCGGCGCCCAGGCAGTGCTCGTACGGCGGGATGGCCGGGGGCTTGGCGGTGGTGCGGACGTCGTCGGGGAGGGTCGTAAGGTCCCCGTACGCGGCGAGCACGCGCAGCCGCTCGACCTCGGTGCCGTCCTCGGCGAACTGCACGAGGGAGGCGGTGCCGGTGGACAGCGTGCGGCCGGTGCGGACCACTTCGGTGCGGATGACGGCCGGGCCGGGGACGGAGGCGGTGAGGTAGTGCGCGGTGACCGTGAGCGGGTCGGGATGCGGGAGGGTGTCGCCCAGGGCCCGGCCCATGAGGGCGAGGAGGTAGCCGCCGTTGACCGCGTTGATGATCGTCCAGCCCGCGGAGAGGTGGGTGTCGTAGGCGCCGGTGGCGCGCCGGACGACCGCGGTGTCGCGGTCGAACTCACTGTTTCCTACGGTCGCCGTTGCCATGGCGGCACCGTACACCGGTTTATTACCGACCGGTAGTGTCAATTTCAAGGACCGCCTGCGGGCCCCTGCGGGCCGCCGACCGACCGCCGGCGTCCACCTACTGACCACCCGCGGAGCCGTGCGTTCCGCGGCTGTAATGATGGCGGCATGCTTCATGTGCTCTACCTGATAGGCGTCGCGGCCTTCGCGGCGAGCGGTGTGCTGGCCGCCTACCGCGCGAACATGGATCCGTTCGGCGGGCTGGTGCTGGCGTTCGCCGCGTCCATCTCCGGCGGCACGCTGCGCGACCTGATCCTGGACCGGCGGCCCCTGTACTGGACGCACGACTGGGTACTGCTCACAGTCATCATCTGCGTCGGCGTCGGCACCATCGTCTATCTGCGGTTCTGGTCGCTGCCGCGGAAGTCGCTGCTGGTCGCGGACGCGATCGGACTGTCCGTCGTCACGGTGATCGGGGCGCGGGCGGCGATCACGGCGGGGGCCACCCCGCTCGCGGTGATCATCCTGGCGGTGCTGACCGGGGTGGCCGGCGAGGTCATCCGGGACGTGCTGTGCGGGGAGTTCCCGCCGCTGCTGCTGCGCGAGGACGTCTACGCCATCGCGGCGCTGGCCGGCGGCTGCTGCTATCTGCTGCTGGACCGCCTCGGAGTCGGGGCCACCCCCGCCGCGGCGGTCTCGGCGGGGGTGGTGTTCGGACTGCGGATGGGCGCGGTCTACCTCGGGCTGCATCTGCCCCGGCCGCAGCAGCTGCGCGCCCGGGGGGCGAAGGAGCCCGAGGAGCCCGGGGACGGCGCGTAGCCGCGCGGCCGGGTGGCCGGGTGAGCGGTCAGTTCCCCGGCAGGGCCGGCCGGCCCGGGGTGTCGAGCCAGGTGTGGAACAGGTCGCCCAGCCGCTGGCCGGAGACCTTCTCGGCGAGCGCGACGAACTGGGCGGTGTTCGCGTTGCCGTAGCGGTGCTGCGCGGTCCAGGTCGGCAGCAGCTTGAAGAACGCCTTGTCGCCGATGCGTTCGCGCAGCGCCTGCAGGGTCATCGCGCCCCGCTCGTAGACCGCGTCGGAGAACATGGTGTCCCGCTGCGGATCGGAGACCTTGATCTTCCAGAGCGGGTCGTTCGCGGGCAGGGAGTTGTACGCCTTGCGGAAGGCGTCGTGGGCGGTCGTGGTGCCGCGGTGCTCGGCCCACAGCCACTGGGCGTACGTGGCGAAGCCCTCGTTGAGCCAGATGTCCTTCCACTGCTTGACCGAGACCGAGTCGCCGAACCACTGGTGGGCCAGCTCGTGGACGATCGTGGTCTCGTTGCGCACCGCCGAGTAGACCGGCTTGGACTGCACCTCCAGGGAGAAGCCGGCCTCCGGCATGTCGTCGACGATTGCGCCGGTCTCCTCGAAGGGATACGGGCCGAAGATCTTGGACCAGTAGTCGGTGGCCTCCGCGGTGATGCCGTAGACGTCGACCTTGCCGGTGGGGAGGGTCGGGTCGACGGCGACGTAGATCGGGGTGCCGCCGGGGGTGGTGCCGGTCCGGGTGTCGAACTTGCCGATGGTGGCGGTCGCCAGGTACGTCGCCATCGGGCGGCTCTCGCGCCAGTGGGACCAGGAGCGGCCGTGCGACTCGCCGGAGCTGATGAGCCGCCCGTTGGAGACGCCGGTCAGACCCTTCGGGGCGTCGATGTGGATGTCGTAGGTGGCCTTCTCGCTGGGGTGATCACTGGAGGGGAACCACGTCGAGGCCGCGTTCGGCTCGCAGGCGACGAAGACGCCGGTCTTGGTCTTCATCCAGCCGTACTTGGAGCCGAAGACGATCGGGCCGCTGAGCGGCTGCGGGACGCCGTGGTAGACGACGGTGACGGCGAAGCGGGCGCTGCGGGAGAGCGGGGCCTCGGGGCGGATGACGATCTTGTCGCCATTCCGGTGGAAGTGGGCCCGGCGGCCGTTCACCCGGATCGAGTCGACGGTCAGCTTCTGGAGGTCCAGGTCGAACGTCGAGAGGTTCTGGGTGGCTCTGGCGGTCAGCGTGGTCCGGCCGTCGAGCCGGCCCGAGTCGGGGTGGTAGCTGACGCCGAGGTCGTAGTGGAGGGGCGTGAAGCCGCCGTTGCCCATCTTGGGGAAATAGGGGTCACCGACCCCGGGGGCGCCGGGGGTGGCGCCCGGGGCGGCGGCGATGGTGGCGGCCGAGGCCACCGCGGTCGCCAGGGCGAGCCAGCGGGAGGTGCGACGCGCAGAGCGGGAGAGTGCCATGAGCCGTCCCTTCAGCACACGGATGCGATTAGAACAACCGTGCCAACTCTGCACTCTCCCGCCGGACTTCACCAGCGACTTTGCCAAGTCGTCAGTAGTTACTGATCTGTTGCGACATTACCGGCCGAACTTTCGGTCATCGTGGCCGAGTTGGCACCTTCGCCCTCGGGATGGTGACAGGCCACCCGGTGCCCGGTGCGCAGCTCGACCAGCGGCGGCTCGGTGGTGGCGCACTCCTTCGTCGCCTTCCAGCAGCGGGTGCGGAACCGGCAGCCGGAGGGCGGGTCGATCGGCGAGGGGACGTCGCCCTTCAGCAGGATCCGGTCGCGTTCGGTGCGCCGCCGGGGGTCGGGCACCGGGACCGCGGACAGCAGCGCCCTGGTGTACGGGTGCCGCGGCGACGCGTACAGGGACGCACGGTCGGCGAGTTCGACGATCTTGCCGAGGTACATCACCGCGATCCGGTCCGAGACGTGCCGGATGACGGAGAGGTCGTGGGCGATGATGACGTAGGTCAGGCCCAGCTCCTCCTGGAGGTCGTCCATGAGGTTGACGACCTGGGCCTGGATGGAGACGTCCAGGGCCGAGACCGGCTCGTCGGCGACCACCAGCTTCGGCTTGAGGGCCAGCGCCCGGGCGATCCCGATGCGCTGCCGCTGACCGCCGGAGAACTCGTGCGGATAGCGGTTGTAGTGCTCCGGGCTCAGGCCCACCAGCTCCAGCAGCCGCTGCACCTCCTTCTTCACCCCGCCCTCGGGCTCGACGCCCTGGAGGCGGAAGGGGGTGGAGACGATGCCGCCGATGGTGTGCCGCGGGTTCAGCGAGCCGTACGGGTCCTGGAAGATCATCTGGACGTCGCGGCGCAGCGGCCGGAGCCGGCCCGGGGACAGATGGGTGATGTCCCGGCCCGCGAACTCGATGGTGCCGCCGGTCGGTTCGTCGAGGCGGGTGATCAGCCGGCCCATCGTCGACTTGCCGCAGCCGGACTCGCCGACGACCCCCAGCGTCTCCCCCGGCAGCACGTCGAAGTCGATGCCGTCGACCGCCTGGACGGCGCCGGCCGTGCGCTTGAGGAGCCCCTTGGTGATCGGGAAGTGCCGGACCAGGCCGCGCACCCTCAGCAGCGGGCCGTCCTGGGTCGGGTTCCCGATTGCCTCAGTCGTCCGTGTGGCCCCGGTCGTCGGAGTGGTCCGAGTCGTCTCGGTGGTCGGAGTGGTCTCGGTGCTCGGAGTGGTCTCGCTCGTCTCGGTCACAGCTTCGGCGCAATCTCTTCGGTCCAGATACGCTCCCGCTCCTCCTGCGCCATGTGGCACGCGGAGAAGTGCCGGCCGGCGACCTGCCGCAGTTCGGGGCGCACCGTGCGGGTGGCGTTGTCCGCGGGGACGTCCGCGTACGGGCAACGGGGGTTGAAGGCACAGCCGGACGGCACGTTGATCAGGCTGGGCGGCGAGCCCTTGACGGGGATCAGCCGGTCCGTCTGGTCGCGGTCGATCCGTGGCATGGAGCCGAGCAGGCCCCAGGTGTAGGGGTGCTGCGGGGTTGAGAAGACCTTCTCCGACGGGCCCCGCTCCACGCACCGGCCGCCGTACATCACCAGCAGGTCGTCGGCGAGTTCGGCCACCACGCCCAGGTCGTGGGTGATGAGGACGACCGCCGAGCCGAACTCCTTCTGCAGGTCGCGGATCAGGTCGAGGATCTGCGCCTGGACGGTGACGTCCAGGGCGGTGGTCGGCTCGTCGGCGATCAGCAGCTCGGGGTTGTTGACCAGCGCCATGGCGATCATGGCGCGCTGGCGCATCCCGCCGGAGAACTGGTGCGGATGGTCGTCGACGCGCTTGTCCGGCTGCGGGATGCCGACCCGGTCGAGCATCTCGACGGCCCGCCTGCGCGCGGTCTTCCGGTCGACGTCGTGGTGGACGCGGTACGCCTCCACGATCTGGTTGCCGACCGTGTAGAAGGGGTGCAGCGCGGACAGCGGGTCCTGGAAGATCATCGCCATCTCGCGGCCCCGCAGCCGGCGCACCTCGTCGGGGTCGGCGGAGACCAGCTCCCTGCCGCCCAGCCAGATCTCGCCGGACATCCGGACCTTGCCGCGCTGCCGCCGGGAGGCGCGGTGCAGCCCCATGACGGCGAGCGAGGTCACCGACTTGCCGGAGCCGGACTCGCCGACGATGCCGAGCGTCCTGCCCTTCTCCAGGCTGAAGGTCAGGCCGTCGACGGACTTCACAAGACCGTCGTCGGTGGGGAAGTGCACCTTCAGGTCGCGGACTTCGAGGAAGGCGGTGGGCCCGGGGGGCCCGGCGGGCCCGGCAAGCCCGGCAGGCGCTGCCTCCCCGGCCTTCCCGGCTTCCCCGGCCTCTTCGGCCGTGCCGGTCGTGTTCTCGGAAGCGTCGGTCACGTGAGCCTCACCCGCGGGTCGACGGCGGCGTACAGAACGTCCACCACCAGGTTGCATATGACGATGAAGAACGCGGCGAGCAGGGTGACGCCGAGGATGTTCGGCAGGTCGTTGGCGTTGATCGAGTCGACCGCGAAGGCGCCGACTCCCTTGAGCGAGAAGACCTGTTCGGTGATCAGGGCACCGCCCAGCAGCAGGCCCAGGTCCATGCCGAAGACGGTGATGATCGGGGTGAGCGCGGCCCGGAGCCCGTGCCGCAGGACCACCTTGCGCTCCCGCAGGCCCTTGGCGCGGGCGGTGCGGATGTAGTCCTCGCTCAGCGTCTCCAGCATGCCCGCCCGGGTGAGCCGGGCGTAGAGCGCGGAGTAGAGGAAGGCCAGGGTGACCCACGGCAGGACCAGCGTCCGGGCCCACAGGAAGGGGTCCTGAAGCAGCGGTACGTAGTCGCTGCGCTCGAAGATCGGCCACTGGTAGGTGAACAGGGCCAGCGCCAGCGCACCGGTGAAGAACATCGGGAGCGAGACACCGGCCAGCGCCACGCCCATCGCCATCCGGTCGAAGACCGAGCCGGGGCGGAGCGCGGAGAGCACTCCGGTGGCGACGCCGGAGACCAGCCACAGCACCGCGGCGCCGGCGGCCAGCGACACCGTCACCGGGAGCCGGGACTGGATTTCCGGCCAGACCTCGATGTGCGTCTTGAAGGAGTAACCGAAGCACGGCACATGGCACTTGGCCGCGTCCGGTCCGAATTTGTAGTCGACGCCGACGAAGATGCCCTTGAGGAATTCCCAGTACTGCTCGTACACCGGCTTGTCCAGCCCGAGGTTCTTCTTCACCGCGGCGATGTCCGCGGTGGTGGGGGCCTTTCCGATGTACTGCTGGGCGAGCTGGTCGGTGCTCTGCCCGGCCAGTTTCGGCAGCAGGAAGAAGATGCCGAAAGTGACCGCGCTGACGATCAGCAGCAGGATCACTGCGCTGATCAACCTGCGGATGATGTACGAGAACACGGGGATGCGGCGCCGGCGCAGGGGGGGGGGGGGGGGGGGGGGGGGGGGAGGGGGGGGGGGGGCCCCCCTTCCCCCCCCCGGGCCGGGCGCGACCGGCCCGCGGACACCAATGCCTTCACCTGCCTTCCAGGGCTGCTACTTCTTGACGCCGATGTTGAGGTAGTCGTACTCACCGCTGAAGGCCGAGGTGGACATCATGTTGGTGGCCTTGGGCGAGCGGTACATCAGGACCTTGAAGTAGGTCAGCGGGACGATCGCCGCCTGCTCCATCGCCTTTTTGTCGATATCGGCGTACGCCTTCTCGCGGGCGCCCTTGTCGGTGTTGGCGATCGCGTTGTTGAGCAGGTTGTTGATCTCGGGATCGTCCAGCTGGGACAGGTTGGAGTTGCCGGACTGGCTGATCGCCTTGCCGTTGAGGATCTGCTGGAGGTAGCCGTATCCGGTCGGGAAGTCGGCGCCCCACTGCATCATGATCAGGCCGACGTTGTTGGACTTGTTGAACGCCGGGACACCGGCGTAGTCCGAGAAGTACTTGCTGGTCGGGTACGACTGGATCCTGGCGTTGACGCCGATCTTCTTCAGCGAGCCGATGACCGAGGTGGCCGCGTCGACCTCGTCCTGGCGGTCGTTGCGGGCCAGGATCGTGGTGTTGACGTTGCCCGCACCGCACTTGGCCCAGTGCTGCTTGGCCTCGGTCAGGTCCAGGTTGTCGCCGCTGTACTTCTGCGGGTACAGGTCGTACTTCTGGTAGCCGGCGATGTCCGTCGGCAGGACCGTGGAGGCGATCTCACCGCGGATCGGGCCGCCGAGCGCGGTCTGCACCGCCTTCTTGTCGATGGCGTACTCGACGGCTTTGCGGCACTCGACGTTGTCGAACGGCGCCACCTTGGTGTTGAGCGCCGCGTAGACGAGGCGCTGGCCGAGCGCGTTGTCGGTGTTGGCCTTCAGCTTCGGGTCGGTCAGGAGCTGGGCCTGGGTCTGGCCGTCGACCCCGCGGCCGGCCATGTCGACCAGGGTGTTTCCGGACTGGAGGTCCTTGTCGATGGTCGACTGGGCGACCTTCAGGTTGAGCACGATCTTGTCCGGCAGCTGCTTGCGCAGCGGGTCGGTCCGCGCCGACCAGTTCGGGTTGCGGACCAGGGTGAGCTGCTTGCCCTCCTGGTAGTTCTCGAACTTGTACGAGCCGGAGGAGACGACGCTCTTGGTGTAGTCCGCGCCCTTGTCCTTGGCCTGCGGGACCGGCGCGGTCTGCGGGGCGCTCACCAGGTAGTCGAACTCGGCGAACGGCTGCTTGAGGTGGAAGACGATGGTCTGCGGGTCAGGGGTCTCGATGGACTTGAGCCCCTCCTTGGACTTGTCCTTGTACGGCCCCTTGTAGCCGCCGTCGTTGTCCACGAGGAACTGCTGGAAGTAGTTCGGGCCCAGCGAGAGGACGTCGCGCGCGAAGTTGCTGCGCTCCACGGCGTACTTGACGTCCTGGGAGGTGACCGTCGTACCGTCCTCGTACTTGACGCCCTTGCGGATCTTGTACGTCCAGGTCTTGCCGCCGTCGCTGGGCTTGCCCATCGACTCGGCGAGGTCCGGGGCCAGTTCCTCGCCCTTGGTGCCGGGGCCCGGCTTGAAGGTGGTGAGGGGGCGGGCGTAGAGGCGGCTGAAGTTGTAGACGAAGGCGTAGTAGGTGTTACCCGGGTCGAAGGACTCGGGGGCGTCGCTCATCGCGTAGGTGACCGTGCCCCCCTTCTCGTCCGAGGCGTTGACGACGCTCTTGGTGGCGGCGTTGACCTCGGCCGAGCCGGCCGAGGAACCCTTTCCGCTGCAGCCGGCCAGCAAAAGGCCCGCACTGGTGAGGGCCGCGACAGCAGCGACCGGAACTGACCTTCGCATAGTGGTCGATATCCCCTTCGTTCGTCGTGAAACGTCCTTACGAAACGGCGGTGGTGCAGTTCGGGCGCCCGGTGGCCGTCAGCGGCTGCGCGGGTCGAGTGCGTCCCTCAGCCCGTCACCGAGCAGGTTGAAGGCGAGCACGGTGACGAAGATGGCGAGGCCGGGGACGATCATGTACTGGGGGTCGACCTCGTAGTACTTGACCGCCTGGGTGAGCGTGCCGCCCCAGGAGGACTGGGGTGGCTGGATGCCGACACCCAGGAAGCTCAGCGCCGCCTCGAAGAGGATGTTGGAGGGGATCAGCAGCGTCGAGTAGACGATGATCGGCCCCACGAGGTTGGGCAGCAGTTCCCGGAAGAGGATGAACGGCCCGCGCGCGCCCAGGCCGCGGGCGGCCGAGACGAATTCCCGTTCGCGCAGCGACAGCGTCTGCGCGCGCACGATCCGGCCCATGTACGGCCAGTTGAAGAAACCGATCACGAAGATCAGCACCGAGATGTGCAGCGGCAGCCCCTGCAGGCCGAACGCACCGCCCTGGAGCGAGGCGGAGATCGCGATGGCGAACAGCAGCAGCGGGAAGGCGAGGAAGACGTCCATCATCCGGCTGATGAGCGCGTCCACCCGGCCCCGGTAGAAGCCGGCGACGACACCGAGCACGCTGCCGAGGGCGACCGACAGCAGCGTCGCGCCGAACGCCACCAGCAGCGACACCCAGGAGCCCTCCAGGATCCGGGCGAGCAGATCGCGGCCGAACTTGGGGTCCACCCCCAGCAGGTGGTCGCCGCTTATCCCGCCGAAGTCCCCTTTGGGGAGCGTGGTGTTGGGGTCGATCAGGTCCGGGTGCGGCAGATTCGGGTCGAGTCCGAAAAGCGCCTGGAGGGGGCGGGAGAGCGCGGCGGCCAGGACGAGCAGGACGACAACGATGGCACCGGCCACGGCGACCTTGTCGCGGCGGAAGCGCAGCCAGGCGATCTGGCCGAGCGAGCGACCCTCGATCCGCTTGCTCTCCACGCCCTCCAGCACCGCTTCCGGCTGCGCCTGCGCAGCCGCCCCGGTGGTCTCGATCGGTGTGGTCACGGTGCCCTTGACCCCTCTCGGCCGGCGGTGGCCGGCCGGTGCCCGCCGCGGTAGCGGCCCGGATTCCCATCACTGACGCTTCCCCTGCCGCCAACTCGTCATGGCGTCAGGGGCGTTCACTCAACGGAAGATCAGAGGTGGTGCGGTAGATCAGAGGTGCTGTGTTGCCGTGCGGAAGTGGCCTCGTACAAAGGACCGAGGCCCTGTGCCGCCGGAGTCTTCATCCGACCGGCGATCACTCACCAGCCCCCGCAGGGAATGGATGCACAACTGTGATCTGGCCCACGAGCTTCCGTTATACGAACAACGGTGCGGGCTGACCGGACCGCAAGGGGGCCCGAAAGGGGGTCCGAAAGGGGGCCAACTGCCGTGCGGACAGGGGGAATTCAGGCCAAGTACGGCAGCCCGCCACGGCGCCGGGAAGGCCCGCCGGCGTCAGTAGGGACGCGGGTATCCGTAACCGTAGGTCGGTCCGGGAGCGGGCGGCTGCGCATAGCCGTCACGGTCGAAGAAGGGGCGCGCACAGGCCCGCATCCACATGCCGACCGGGTCGAACTCGTCGTTCATCGCGACGGTCGAAACGGGCAGACCGTCCGGAACGGCGCCCATCGACTGCTGGATCATCAACCGCACCGAATCCACCGACAGCTGGCCGGTGTCGTACAGATCCAGCCCGATCGCCAGATACGGGGCACCGAGGGCGGGTTGCACCCAAGCCCGGCGCAACGACCGCACAGCGGGCGTCCGATGGGCGTTCTGGGCGAGCAGGGCGTAGAACTGCGGGATGTCGACGGCCGGTTCGGAGATCCGTAGCGGACCGGCGGGCAGCCGGTCGAGACCGCCGGCGATCCGCCGCAGGTCGAGCCAGGGCACGCCGACGCCGCCGCCGGGCGCGTGCGGGTTCAGCCACAGCCCCCAGCGGTCGGGGAAGAGGGAGGCGGCGATCTCCGTGCCGGTGACCAGCTCGTGGTCGCGGTTCCAGCCGGAGGCGGCGAGTTCGGCGGCGGAGGTCACGCAGGGGGCGTAGCCCAGCCCGTCGACCTCCATGTTCCCGTACTGGGCGTCGGGCATCCCGGCGCGGCCGTGCCAGAGGAGCATCCAGACCTGGCTCTGGGCGAGCGCGTGCAACAGCGCCTCGTAGGCGTCGTAGCGGCCGGGCGAGACCTGTTGCAGCATCTGCTCGACCTGGCCGGCCGCCGCGGCTCCCTGATGCGCACCCGCGCTCACGTGGTCCCGTCCCTTCTGTCAGCAGGGCACGTGAGGGTGCGCCCGCCCGTCATCCAACCAGCTTACGAGTGGTCCCGTGCATAGAAGGGCCGCACGCGCTCCAGCATCCAGTCGGCGACCGGATCCCCCTGGGCGATGTCGAGCAGGACGAGCTGGACGGGCCAGGGCACCGGCACCGCACCGAGCGCACGTCCCAGGGCCGCCAGCGCCGCCTCGCGGGCGCTGCCGTCGTGCAGCCGCTCGGCGGGCACGTCGAGTTGCACGCCGACGAACAGCGCGGGCGTGTCGCCCTCGACACTTGCCAGGGCACGCCGGGCAGTCACGACAATTCCGGCACCGGAGAACTCCAGTCCGGCCGCGGCGAGGAAGTCCACCGGCTCGTCCTGCCAGTCCGGTTCGAAGAGCCGCACCCGGGCGCCGCTCGGCAGACCGCCGGCCTGCTCCGCGCGCGCGGCGCGGCACAGTTCGGCCACCGCGGGCGGCGGCAGCGGGACCCCGACCGTGCCGTCGGGGTTGACCGCGATGCCCACCAGCGGCGGCAGCCCGCGGGCGAACTCCCGGGCGGGCGCGACGGTGAAGCCCAGATGCGCTCCCACGACCTTCATGAACTCCTGCTCGGAGCTGAAGACCGGGACGTACGCGGCCCCGCCGATCTCCACGGTCGGCACATCGAGGCCGGCCGCCCCGAAGCCCGCACTGTCCGGGCCACCGCCCTTGGGCAGCGGCACCCACACCCGGCTGCGGCCCAGCACCTCGACGATCCGGCCGCCCGCCTCCGGATGCCCGACCGATGCGGCCAGCACCTCTTCGAGTTCGTTCGCCGGCCAGGCCAGCTGCGGAATCCCCTGGTCCGGGAAGTCCCCCGGCGCCGGAAAGTTCCCCGGATAGTTCTCCGGATAGTCCATGTCACCCACCCCTTGCCGACCGCGCGCTTTCTGGCCGACGACACTAGCGTCAGGTGGGGAGACGACCGAAGCCGGAGCCGCACACGGGAGCGAGGGCGGCGGCCGTACGCGCACCGGCCGCCCCCCGTCAGTCGAAGCTGACCGCCTCCAGCGTGCCGGCCGCCCGGCGGTCGAGCAGCACCGCGGAACGGAAGCCCGCCGGGAGCCGGTCCGCCTCCGCGCCGCCCACCAGCCGCCGTACCGCCCTGCGGTGGCGGGCGAAGGCGTACCGGGACACCCCGCGCCCGCGGGTCCGCTGGCCGCTCAGCGCCACCTCCGGCGGCACGTCGAGCAGCACCAGGTGCAGCCCCCGGCCGCCCCGCCGGGCCGTCCGGGAGATCCAGCGGCGCACCCACACCAGCGTCCCGCAGTCGTGCACCACCACGCTGCCGCCGGAGCGCAGCGCCCGGCGCAGTGCGAGGTAGTGCGCCGCGCGGACCAGCGGGCGGTACAGGCCGTACGGCACCCGGTGCAGCCGGCCGCGTTCCCAGCGCTCCCGGGCGTCCTGGGAGTCGATGCGGTGGACCGCGGCGCCGCGCGCGTCCAGCCGCGGCACCAGGCGCCGCATCAGGGTGCTCTTGCCGCTGCCCGGCAGGCCGGAGACCACGACCAGATCCCCGGGCGGGAACCGGAGTTCGGCGGTGCGGCGGACCGGGCGGACGCCCCGGAGGTCGGTGATCGGGGAGCGGCGACCGGGCCGCGGGACGGACGGCGGGCGGCGCCGGGCCTGCGGCTGGGTCTCGGACTGAGGCCGGGACGCGTCCGCCGGGTCCGAGGGCGCAATGCCCGAAGTGGCCGCGTACGCCGCTTCCCTGTGCACCGTGAACACCCCTCCCGGTCCGGTTCCGGCTCCGCTTCGGGACCGGAGCCGCAACGGCAGAGTGTCAAGAAAAGGTAATGCCCATCAAGGCGATTGCCCGATCCGACGAGGTGGCGGGCGCCGGGCTGACGGCGCACCGGGCCGCCGCCCAACGGCCGCCGCCGGAGGCGCCGCGCACCCGGCGGGTTCCGGAACCGCGTGGGCGGCCCGGCGGAGCCGACCGGAACGGGGCGACGACCAGGGCTCCTTTATCCGGCGATCCCGTGTAATGATGTGGCCGCCACGGGCACACCTCTGGTCACTCGTGAGCTGCCAACTCCATACCGGCCGCTTGAACCCGCGCGGGAGAGTCCCCGGCCACCACGGCGGGGCGCCGAAGGAGCAAGTCCTCCCTTGAATCTCTCAGGCCCCTATACCGCGCGGGCGAGGCAGATCTGAAAAGCGAGCCAGTGCCCGGTTGCAGGCGCGGCTCCACCCAAGGTGCAAACCGGGTCCGTTCGCGGGATCCCGGTGAACCTCTCAGGTTCCGATGACAGATGGGGAGACCGTCTTGTCACCCATGCCTGGGAGCCCGGAACGATGACTGAAGCCCCCCGCCGCACCGCGCTGGATGCCACCCATCGCGCGCTCGGCGCGACCATGACCGACTTCGCCGGCTGGGACATGCCGCTGCGCTACAGCAGCGAGCGCGACGAGCATGTCGCGGTCCGCACCCGCGCCGGCCTCTTCGACCTCTCCCACATGGGCGAGATCACCGTCAGCGGCCCGCGGGCCGCCGACCTCCTCGACTACGCGCTGGTCGGCAACATCGGCGGCGTCGCCACCGGACGCGCCCGCTACACCATGATCTGCGCGCCCGACGGCGGCATCCTCGACGACCTGATCGTCTACCGGCTCGCCGACGAGGAGTACATGGTCGTCGCCAACGCCTCCAACGCCCAGGTGGTGCTGGACGCGCTGACGGAGCGGGCCGGCGGCTTCGACGCCGCGATCCGCGACGACCGCGACGCCTACGCGCTGATCGCGGTGCAGGGCCCGGAGTCCCCCGGCATCCTGAAGGGGCTCACCGACGCCGACCTGGACGGGCTGAAGTACTACGCGGGCCTGCCGGGCAAGGTCGCCGGGGTGGACGCGCTGATCGCCCGTACCGGATACACCGGCGAGGACGGTTTCGAGCTGTTCGTCCGGCCGGCGGACGCGGTCGCCCTGTGGGAGGCGCTGACCGAGGCCGGCGCCTCCGTGGGCCTCGTCCCCTGCGGACTGTCCTGCCGCGACACGCTGCGCCTGGAGGCCGGTATGCCGCTGTACGGGCACGAGCTGACCTCCGCCACCACGCCGTTCGACGCCGGTCTGGGCCGGGTGGTGAAGTTCGAGAAGACCACCAACGGCGGGGACTTCGTGGGCCGCGCCGCGCTGGCGACGGCGGCCGAGCGCGCCGAGACCGCACCGCCGCGCAAGCTGGTCGGCCTGATCGCCGAGGGCCGCCGGGTGCCGCGCGCCGGATACCCGGTCGTCGCGGCCGACGGCACGGTCATCGGCGAGGTCACCTCCGGGGCGCCTTCCCCCACCCTCGGCAGGCCGATCGCCATCGCGTACGTCGACGCGGCCTACGCCACACCGGGCACCGACGGTGTCCGGGTGGACATCCGTGGCAGCCATGAGCCGTACGAGGTCGTCGCGCTGCCCTTCTACAAGCGGCAGAAGTAGCGGTCGGCCGCGCCGCAGTAACGGTTCACCGGCCGCGGACGCGACAGCGGCGCACCGCCGCGCCTCTCCCGGCACGACCCTCCCCCGGCCTCGCCGGGGGCGACCCCCGTCACCACCACACCCCCGCGTACAGGAGAATCGAACCATGGACAACCCCCAGCAGCTGCGCTACAGCAAGGAGCACGAGTGGCTGTCGGCCGCCGAGGACGGCGTCTCGACGGTCGGCATCACCGAGCACGCGGCGAACGCGCTCGGCGACGTCGTCTTCGTGCAGCTCCCGGAGGTCGGCGCCACGGTCACGGCGGGCGAGTCCTGCGGTGAGCTGGAGTCGACCAAGTCGGTCAGCGACCTCTACGCGCCCGTCGACGGCGAGATCACGGAGGTCAACGAGGACGTCGTCGCCGACCCCTCGCTGGTGAACTCCGCCCCGTTCGAGGGCGGTTGGCTGTTCAAGGTGAAGATCACCGGTGAGCCGGAGGACCTGCTCTCGGCCGACGAGTACACCGCCTTCGCCGCCGGCTGAGCCCGCCCCTGCCGGAGCTTCGCACCCCTCCCGATCCTCCAGGAAGATCTCATGTCGCTTCTCAACAGCTCCCTCCATGAGCTCGACCCCGACGTCGCCGCCGCCGTCGACGCCGAGCTGCACCGTCAGCAGTCCACCCTCGAAATGATCGCCTCGGAGAACTTCGCTCCGGTCGCCGTCATGGAGGCCCAGGGCTCCGTCCTCACCAACAAGTACGCCGAGGGCTACCCCGGCCGCCGCTACTACGGCGGCTGCGAGCACGTCGACGTCGTCGAGCAGATCGCCATCGACCGGATCAAGGCCCTCTTCGGCGCCGAGGCCGCCAACGTCCAGCCGCACTCCGGTGCACAGGCCAACGCCGCCGCCATGTTCGCGCTGATCAAGCCGGGCGACACCATCCTGGGCCTCAACCTCGCCCACGGTGGACACCTCACCCACGGCATGAAGATCAACTTCAGCGGCAAGCTCTACAACGTCGTCCCGTACCACGTCGACGAGAAGACCAACCTCGTGGACATGGACGAGGTCGAGCGCCTCGCCAAGGAGCACCGCCCCAAGCTCATCGTCGCCGGCTGGTCCGCCTACCCGCGCCAGCTCGACTTCGCCGCCTTCCGCCGCATCGCGGACGAGGTCGGCGCCTACCTCATGGTCGACATGGCCCACTTCGCCGGCCTCGTCGCCGCGGGCCTGCACCCGTCCCCGGTCCCGCACGCCCATGTCGTGACCACCACCACCCACAAGACCCTCGGCGGCCCCCGCGGCGGCGTCATCCTCTCCACCGCCGAACTCGCCAAGAAGATCAACTCCGCGGTCTTCCCCGGCCAGCAGGGCGGCCCCCTGGAGCACGTCATCGCCGCCAAGGCCGTCTCCTTCAAGGTCGCCGCCTCCGAGGAGTTCAAGGAGCGCCAGCAGCGCACCCTCGAAGGCGCCAGGATCCTCGCCGAGCGCCTCATCCAGGACGACGTCAAGGAGTACGGCGTCTCGGTCCTGTCCGGCGGCACCGACGTCCACCTCGTCCTGGTCGACCTGCGCGACTCCGAGCTCGACGGGCAGCAGGCCGAGGACCGCCTCCACGAGGTCGGCATCACCGTCAACCGCAACGCCATCCCCAACGACCCCCGCCCGCCGATGATCACCTCCGGCCTGCGCATCGGCACCCCCGCGCTGGCCACCCGCGGCTTCCAGGCCGACGACTTCCGCGAGGTCGCCGACATCATCGCGGAAGCCCTCAAGCCCGCCTACGACCGCGACGCCCTCAAGGCCCGGGTCACGGCGCTCGCCGAGAAGTACCCCCTGTACCCGTCCCTGTGACGCGTCTCATGGCATGAGGACCGGCCCGTTCGCGGGCCGGGCCGAAGCGGGCGGCGAGCCCGGGGCCGGCCACCGGCCCCGGGCTCGTGCCCTGCTGCCCGGATTCCTCCGTTGTTCCCGCCGACATCCGCCCGACGCCCACCGTCCGGCGGCAGCACCACCCGAGCGGGTTACGCTCGACAATCGGGACGGAAACACCCTTCCTGCCCGACTTGCTCCACCGTCCATCACGAGCAGACAAAGGAGTCCGCCTCCGTGGCCATCTCCGTCTTCGACCTCTTCTCCATCGGCATCGGCCCCTCCAGCTCGCACACCGTGGGCCCCATGCGCGCCGCCCGGATGTTCGCCGGCCGGCTCAAGAAGGACGGTCTGCTCGCCCAGACGGTCTCCGTACGCGCCGAGCTCTTCGGTTCCCTCGGTGCCACCGGCCACGGCCACGGCACCCCCAAGGCCGTCCTCCTGGGCCTCGAAGGCCACTCCCCCCGCAGCGTCGACGTGGAAACCGCCGACGACGAGGTCGCACGCATCCGCACCACCGGCCGCCTGCGCCTCCTCGGCGCCGAGATAGGCACCGCCCACGAGATCGCCTTCGACGAGTCCACCCAGCTCGTCCTGCACCGCCGCCGCTCGCTGCCGTACCACGCCAACGGCATGACGCTGTTCGCCTACGACGGCGCCGGCGCGCCCCTGCTGGAGAAGACCTACTACTCGGTCGGCGGCGGCTTCGTCGTCGACGAGGACGCGGTGGGCCAGGACCGCATCAAGCTCGACGACACCGTCCTGGCGCACCCCTTCCGGACCGGCGACGAGCTGCTCCGCCTCTCCTCGCAGACCGGCCTGTCGATCTCCGCCCTGATGCTGGAGAACGAGAAGGCGTGGCGGACGGAGGAGGAGATCCGCACCGGCCTGCTGGAGATCTGGCGGGTCATGCAGGGCTGCGTCGAGCGCGGGATGTCCCGTGAGGGCATCCTTCCGGGCGGTCTGAAGGTCCGCCGCCGGGCCGCCAACGCCGGCCGCGCCCTGCGCGCCGAAGGCGATGCCGCCGCCCGCGCCATGGAATGGGTCACCCTCTACGCCATGGCCGTCAACGAGGAGAACGCCGCCGGCGGCCGGGTCGTCACCGCCCCCACCAACGGCGCGGCCGGCATCATCCCCGCCGTCCTGCACTACTACACCAACTTCGTCCCCGGAGCCGACGAGGAGGGCGTCGTCCGCTTCCTGCTCGCCGCCGGCGCCATCGGCATGCTCTTCAAGGAGAACGCCTCCATCTCCGGCGCCGAGGTCGGCTGCCAGGGCGAGGTCGGCTCCGCCTGCTCCATGGCCGCCGGCGGCCTCGCCGAAGTCCTCGGCGGCACCCCCGAACAGGTCGAGAACGCCGCCGAGATCGGCATGGAACACAACCTCGGCCTCACCTGCGACCCCGTCGGCGGCCTCGTCCAGATCCCCTGCATCGAACGCAATGGCATGGCCGCCGTGAAGGCCGTCACCGCCGCCCGCATGGCCCTGCGCGGCGACGGCCGCCACCACGTCTCCCTCGACAAGGTCATCAAGACCATGAAGGAGACCGGCGCGGACATGAGCGTCAAGTACAAGGAGACGGCCCGCGGCGGGCTGGCGGTGAACATCATCGAGTGCTGACCCGGCCGCTTTGGGGCCCGCGGCCCAGTCGGCGGACCGACGACCTCGCCGCGGCCCCGACGGTCGTCGCCGTCCCGAACGGAGCCGGGCAACCGGCCTTCCGGGGCGCGGAGTTCGCCCGGACGCCCCCGGACGCCGGCCGGCGTCCGGGGGCGTCCGGCCGGCTGCACGGGCCGGGCTATCTGCCGATCTCCCAGGCGAAGGGCGGGAGTTCGCGGGCCCGGGAGTAGATGTCCAGGGCCTGGGCGGACGGGACGAACGGGTGGACGCGGGCGCCGTCCAGGCCGGCCAGGAGGCGGGCGCAGTGGTGGACGCAGCCGGCGACCTCTCTGCCGTCGCGGGCGACGATGGTGGCGGCGTCGCGCGGGCCCTCGCACGGGGTCGGGTCGGCGACCGCGGCGGCGGCGCAGCGGCCGCGGAGATCGCCCCAGGCGGCCGGACGGCCGGCCGTCGGGACGTCAAGCGAATGATCCATTGCTGTCCCCCCTGTCACACGGTGGTGCACGGTGAATCGGCTCAGGTGCCGGTGAGCGCTCCCCGGTCGCCGGCACCCAGGACAGTGGTGCTCGGCGCGCCTGGCGTCCATGCGGCCTTGGCGAAGACCTGGACCGTTCGTCAGCGATTCATGGACAAGCGGAGGGGGGAGCTTCCGGCGCACCCGGGCCCGTACGGGCGCGGACCAGCGGTTCCAGGAGGAGCGCGGCGGCCAGCAGGGCGGTGGCCAGGAGCCAGCCGGCCAGGACGTCGCCGGCCCAGTGGACGCCTAGGTAGACGCGGGTGAGGCCGACGCCGGCGGCCCAGAGGGCGAGCAGGGCGCACCAGAGGCGGCCGGCGCGGGGGCGGGTGCGGGTGCGGGTGTGGTGCAGCACGCCCCAGGCGAGGATGCCGGCGGCCAGCACGGAGGTGGTGGAGTGGCCGGAGGGGAAGGAATAGCCGGTTGCCCCGGCGGCCCAGTCGGCGACCGGCGGGCGGGGGCGGGCGAGCAGTTCCATCAGGCCGTAGCGGATCGCCTGGCCGGCGGCCAGCACGACCACCGCCCAGGTCACCGCGCGGCGCCGGCCGCGCCAGGTGCGGCCGGCCAGCAGTCCGGCGAGGACCGCCATCAGGTACGGGACGACGCCGGTGCCGGTCGCCGTCAGGGCGCGGGCCAGGGAGCGCAGCGGCTCCCCGCGGTGGGCCGTGCTCCAGTGGAGGGCGGCCAGTTCGGGGGCGAGCGGGGCTCCGTCGCGTACGGCCATGACGGTGGCCGCAGCGGCGAAGAGGGCCGCGGCCGCCGCCGCGACGGCGAGTGGACGGGCCGGTGCCGGTCCGGGGCGCGGTGTGCGCTCCGGACCGGGGCCCGGCCGGGGCCCCGGTGCCGGGTCCGCCCCCGGTGACGTCACCTGGCGGACACCAGGGGGCGCAGCGAGGTGTCGCGGAGCCGTTCGACGAGCGGGGCGGCGCGCCGGGCGAGCGGCATGAGCACCGCGGCGACCAGGGCGCCGACGATCAGTCCGACCAGGACGTCGTGCGGGTAGTGGGCGCCGACCCAGACGCGCGAGGCGCCCATCAGGAGGGCGGCCGGGACGGCGATCCAGCCGAGCCGGCGGTCCAGGAGGATCAGGGCGACCGCGGCGGAGGCGGCGATGGCCGAGTGGTTGCTGGGGAAGGACCAGTCACCCAGCGGGGGGCACGCCTCGACGGTGACGGTGTGGATGGTCTGGCAGGGGCGCTGTTCGTGGAAGAACGCCTTGACCACGTCGTTGGCCACGTAGGCCAGGACCACGATCACGGGGACGGCCAGTGCCCTCGCCATGGCGACGGGGGCGGTGTGCCGCATCTCACCGGGGTCGAGCCGGCGGCGGGAGCTGCCACCGAGCCGCTGTCGGGCCCGCCACCAGCCGACGAGCATCAGGACCGCGAAGATCCCGAGGCCGAAGTCGGTCCAGACGGAGACCAGGACGTTCAGGAAGTGCGGCATCTCCTGGGCGAAGCCGGTCACAGAGGTGTACAGGCCGCCGTCGATCGAGGCTCCGCCGAAGGCGAGGTCGGTCACTGGGGTTTCTCCTTGGCGGGTCGCTACGTGGTGCGTGGGCTGGGGACGGGACGGCCTTCGGGACGCCGGGGCCGGCCACGTGCTTCAGCAAGTGTGCCGGGTCCTTCAGTGTGCCGGAGGCGCGGTACCGGATTCGGCGACCGGTTCGGTGCCCTGTTCGGCGCCCGGACGCCGCTTGCGGGAGCGCAGCACTTCGAGGGCGAGCGGGGTGAGCGAGGCGATCACGACGAGGCCGACGACCGGGAGAAGGTACCGGTCGACGTTGGGGACGGACGAGCCCAGGGCGTATCCGGCGAGGGTGAGGCCGAACGTCCAGACCAGGCCGCCGGTGATCTGCCAGAGGGTGAAGGTGCGGGTGGGCACGTGCAGGGCACCGGCCAGCGGGTTGAGCACGGTGCGGACGACGGGCACGAAGCGGGCCAGGATGATCGCCTTGGCGTGGCCGTAGCGCTCCAGGTATTCCTCGGCGCGGGCGGCGCCGTCCTGGAGCTTGCGGGAGCGGCCGCGGGCCAGCAGCGCGCCGCCGCCGCGCCGGCCGATCCAGAAGCCGGTCTGGGATCCGGCGAGCGTGCCGACGACGGCGGACACCAGGACCTGGGGCAGCGAGAGGTGGACGGCGCCGCCGACGCCCGGGGCGCACAGCAGTCCCGCGGTGAACAGCAGCGAGTCGCCGGGCAGGAGGAAGCCGACCAGCAGCCCGGTCTCGGCGAAGAGGACGACGGCGACACCGAGGGCACCGAAGGCGGCGAGCAGTGAGCCGGCGTCGAGGACGTTGACCGCCTGGGTGACCGCACCCAGGTGGAGATCTGCGGCGGCTACGGCCATGTCAGTGGCCCCTCCCATAATGGGTTCCGGGCCTGCCGAGCGGCCGACCCCACCGTCTACAGCCCCGTAGACGGTCTACGGAACTGTAGACGACGGAAAGGTGGAGGGCGTTCCATGTCGGAGACATCACCCGTGCAGCGGCGCCCGGCCGGTGAGCTGGAGGCGGGTGTGCTGGCGGCGCTCTGGGCGGCCGAGGGCCCGCTGAGCCCCGCCGAGGTGCAGGGCGCGCTGGGCGGCCGGCTCGCCCGTACGACCGTCACCACCATCCTCACCCGGCTGCACGACAAGGGGGCGGTGTCCCGCACCCGGGCGGGCCGCGGCTTCGCGTACTCGCCGATACACGACTCCGCGGGACTGACCGCCCGGCGGATGCGCAGCGAGCTCGACAAGCAGGACGACCGCGGCACCGCGCTCGCCCGCTTCGTCTCGGAGCTGACCACCGAGGACGAGCAGCTGCTCCGCTCGCTGCTGGACGACGCCGAGGCCGACGGCGCCGGCGGCCCGCTGCCCGGGGCCGCGCCATGATCTTCGCCGTCTGGATCCCGCTGCTGATGCCGCTGCTCGCGGTGCCGGCCGCCCGCCGGCTCGCCGAGTCGCTGCCGCCGCGCGCCGCGGCCTGGCTGCTCACCGGCTGCGCCGCCGCGCTGGCCGCCTGCACGACCGCCGCGCTCGGCCTGCTGATGGCCGCCGGGGCGCTGTGGCTGCCGCCGGTCGCCGCCTTCGGCCATCTCTCGCTGTCGCTGCTGGGCGGCGACGCGGACGTGACCGTGCCGGCCGCCTCGGTCGCCGGCGCGCTGCTGACCTGCTGCGCGATCGCCGTCACCCGCCGCGCGCTGCGCCACCGCGCCGAGCTGCGCGCCGCCCGGCGCACCGCCGACGCCCACCGTCTCGCCGGCGATCTGTGCGTCCTGCCCGATGCCGCGCCCGACGCCTTCGCGCTGCCCGGCCGGCCGGACCGCGTGGTGGTCACCGCCGGGATGCTGCGGGCGCTGCCGCCGGCCGAGCGGGAGGCCCTGTTCGCCCATGAGCGGGCCCACCTCACCGGCCGCCACCACCTCTTCCTGCTGACGGTCGCGCTGGCCTCGGCCTGCCATCCGCTGCTCCGCGGGCTGCGGCCCTCGCTGGCGTACGCCCTGGAGCGCTGGGCCGACGAATCGGCCGCCTCCCGGGTGGGCGACCGCCGGGTCACCGCCCGCGCCATCGGCCGCGCCGCGCTGGCCGCCCGTGCGCACGCCACGGCGCTCCCCCGCCCGAGCACCGCGCTCGCCGCCACCACCGGTCCGGTCCCGCGCCGGGTCGCCGCGCTGCTGACCCCCGACCAGCCGGCCGACCACCCCCGCCGCCACCCCGGCCTGCAGGGCCGCCGGCTGATAGCCGCCGCGCTGCTGGCCTGTGTCACCTTCTCCGCGGCCGCTGCGGTGGAGGCGGCGGCCGATCTGCACCAGACGGTGGAGTCGGCCCAGGGCGAGCACCACGGGGACTGAGGCAGGGACTGAGGCAGCGCCGGCCGGGGCGGCCGGGCGGCGCTACTCCGCGCCCGGCTCCCCGCCCCCCACGGTGAAGCCGATGCCGGCCCCGCCACCGGGGCGCACGGTCGCGAACACCTGCCCGCCGTGGGCCGCCGCGATCTCCCGGACGATCGCGAGGCCCAGGCCCGAGCCGGGGAGGCCACGAGCGGCCGGGGCGCGGTAGAAGCGGTCGAAGACCCGGGCGAGGTCGGCCTCGGCGATGCCCGGACCGCGGTCGAGGACCTCGACGCGGGCGCCGGTGACGACGACCTCGATGGGCTCGGTGCCGTCGGCGTCGAACTTGGCGGCGTTCTCCAGGAGGTTGCCGAGCGCGCGGTGCAGCGCGGCCGGCCGGCCCGCGACGACCGCCGGGCGGCTGGTGCGCACGGTGATCTCGCGGCCGGTGCGGCGGCGGGCGGAGGCGGCGGCGCGCTCCGCGACCTCGGCCAGCCGCACGTCCGACAGCGGGGAGTCGTCGCGCTGTCCGGCCGCCAGGTCCACCAACTCGTTGACCAGGTCGGTCAGTTCGCGGGCCTCGCCCGCCAGGTCGGCGAGCAGTTCCGCGCGGGCGTCCGGTGGCAGCTCGTCGAAGCGCCTGAGCAGCGAGATGTTCGTACGGAGCGAGGTCAGCGGGGTGCGCAGTTCGTGGCCCGCGTCCTGGACGAGCCGCTGCTGGTCCTGCACCGCGCTGGTCAGCCGCCCGAGCATGTCGTCGAAGGCCCGCCCGAGCCGGGCCACCTCGTCGCGCCCGGCGCCCGGCACCTGGACGTCCGCCGGCCCGTGCTCCGCGACGCGCTCGGCGACCGACGTCAGCCGGACCAGCCGGCCGGTGATCCGGCAGGCCAGCCACCAGCCGACGGCGCCGGCCAGGGCGATGACGCCGGCAGCCAGCAGCACGGTGCGCTTCTGGAGCGCGGCGAGCAGATCCTCGGTCCCGCTGACCTTGCGGGCGACCTGGACGGCGCCGCGCCCGTCGCCGAGCGCCACGGTGGCGAGGTGGTAGGCGTGGCCGTCGAGCTGCGCCTCGCCCTGTGCGTAGCGGCCCGCCTCGCGGTGGGCGGCGATGTTCCGCTCGGCGTCCCCGGCCGGGAGCGCGGGGTGGCCCGGTTCGACGACCCGCCCGCCGGCGCCCAGGATCTGCACGTCCGTCCGGGCCGGCCGGGTCAGGTCCTCGCGCGGCCCGTCGTGGCCGGGGTCGGCGGCGGCGTAGTCGGCGGGCGTGTACGGCCGCTCCCGCACCTGGGACCGCAGATCCCGTACGACCTCGGAGAACACGGACCTCTCGTCCATCCGCACCAGCCGGGCCGCCGCGTCGTAGCCGAGGAACCCGACCAGGACGGTCACCCCCGCGGCCCCGGCGGCGAAGGCCAGCGCGAACGAGGTGCGCAGGCTGGCGGGCTTGCGGGTGCGCAGCCAGGCGACCGGACGGCAGCCCCACAGGCGGGCGGCCGACCGGGCGGCGAGCCGCCGCGGGCCGGACCACCGCGGGCCGCGGGACGGGGGCACTCAGTCCTCCCGCAGGACGTAGCCGACGCCGCGCACGGTGTGGATCAGCGGCCGGCTGCCCGGTACGTCGACCTTGCGCCGCAGATAACCGACGTACACCGCGAGGTTCTTCGAGCCAGGACCGAAGTCATAGCCCCAGATGCGGTCGTAGATCGTCGCGTGGTCCAGGACGATCCCGGCATTGCGGGCCAGCAGCTCCAGCAGCTCGAACTCGGTCCGGGTCAGCTCCAGTTCCCGCTCCCCGCGCCAGGCCCGCCGCGAGGGGCCGTCGATCCGCAGGTCGGCCGCCTCGACGACGCCGCTGCCCGCCGCCCTGGCGTCATACGCCTCCCCGGCCTCGGCGGACCCGGTCCCGCGGTCCCCGGAGGCCACCGGCCCGGCCGTGGTCCTGCGCAGCAGCGCCCGCAGCCGGGCGAACACCTCCTCGACCTCGAAGGGCTTGACCACGTAGTCGTCGGCCCCGGCGTCCAGGCCGGCGATCCGGTCCGCGGTCCCGACCCGTGCGGTGAGCATCAGGATCGGGGTGCGGTCCTGTTCGGCGCGCAGCACCTGGCACACCTGGAGCCCGTCGATCCCCGGCATCATCACGTCCAGCAGGATCACGTCGGGCCGCTCGCGGTGGGCGGTGGCCAGTGCCTGGATCCCGTCGGCGACGGCGGTGACCCGGTACCCCTCCAGGGTCAGGGCGCGCTCCAGCGCGGTGCGGATGGGGCGGTCGTCCTCGGCGAGCAGTACGGAATGGGTCACCCGGCAAGTCTGCCAAGACCGGTCCGGGGGGTCTGCGACCGGTGGGTTTCTTACCGGGCTCTCACCCGGCACACGTCCTCGGCTTACCCCGTCCCGGGACGGTGACCGGTGCCGGACGGGCCGGCGGGGGCGGACGACACCGCCCCGGGTCCCGGCCGGCCGCAGCAGGCCGGCACCCCCGGACACACCGGGTCGACACCGCGTGAAGAGCACCATATGCACCGCATGAAGAGCACGGATGACGCAGGGCGCACGGACGGCACGGGCCGTACGGATCGCGGCCGTACGGGCCGGCACGGGCGCCGGGGCCGCCCGGGCCGCCTGAAGGTGGCCCTCCTGCTGCACGACGCGTACGCCATCGGCGGCACCATCCGCACCACCCTGAACCTCGCCGCCGCGCTCGCCGACCGGCACGACGTCGAGATCGTGTCGATGCTGCGGCACCGCGAGGTCCCGCGGTTCGCGGTGGACCCCCGGGTGCGGCTGATCCCCCTGGTGGACGCCCGGGTGGGCAGCGACGACATGGCGCATCCGCTGTTCGGCGAGCCCGCGGTGGACTTCCCGCTCGCCGAGAAGCGGCACCACCAGTACAGCCGGCTGGTCGACGTCCGCGCCGCGGAGTTCCTGCGCGGCAGCGACGCCGACGTGCTCATCGGCACCCGGCCCGGCATCAACGTCTACCTGGCCCGCTTCGCCCCCCGCCGCGCCCTGCGGATCGCCCAGGAGCACCTGCGGCACGACGCGCACAGCGCCGAACTGCGGACCGAACTCGCCCACCGCTACCGGGCGTTGGACGCGGTGGTCACCACGACCGAGGCGGACGCGGCGGTCTACCGCGCGCGGATGCCGCTGCCCGGCGTACGGATCCTGGCGGTGCCCGACATCGTCCCGGCGCCCGCCGGGCCGCCCTCCGACGGCAACTCGAAGATCATCGCGGCGGCCGGCCGGCTGGTCCGCGGCAAGCGCTTCGACCTGCTGATCGAGGCGTTCTCCGCGGTCTCCGTCAAGCACCCCGACTGGCGGCTGCGCATCCACGGCGACGGCGCCGAACGCACCCGGCTGCAGCACCTCATCGACGGGCTGGGACTGTCCGGGCGGGCCGAACTCACCGGGCCGCGGTCGCCGATCGAGGAGGAGTTCGCCAAGGCGTCGATCGTCGCCTCGGCCTCGGACGCCGAGTCGTTCGGGATGCCCCTCGTCGAGGCGATGCGCTGCGGCGTACCGGTCGTCAGCACCGACTGCCCGCTGGGCCCGGCCGAGATCATCCACGACGGCGCGGACGGTGTGCTGGTGCCGCGCGGCGACGGACGGGCGCTGGCCGGCGCGCTGCTCGACCTGATCGAGGACCCGGAGCGCCGCCGGGAGATGGGTGCCGCCGCGCTGGCGGGCGCGTACCGCTACGCCCCGGAGCCGATAGCCGAGCGGTACCAGCTCCTCTTCCGGGACCTGCGGGCGACCCGCCGCGGCCGGGTGCTGCGCCGGGCCGCCACCGCGGGCCAGGCCCGGGGGCGCGAACAGGTCCGGCGGCTGCGGCGGCGCCTGGACGCGCGGCCGGAGCCCGGCGCCGGCGGCCTTCCGACGACCGGCCACTGAGCGGGCCCCGCACCCCTCCCGCACCATCCGTCCCACCGGCGCCATGCGTCACCAACTCGCCTGCGCAGCCGGGAACTTCAGCGCGTCGATCTGGCGTCTCCGGTCGTGAACATGCTGAACTGCTGGGGGGCCGCTGCCGTTTCGCGCAGATGACGCTTCGCATTTCGCAGATCCGATTCGGCAGGAGGTCGCTCATGCTGCACGGTGTCGATGTCAGCTCCTACAACACCGGTTATTCCGCCCAGGGGTTGGACTTCGTATTCATCAAGGCCACCGAAGGCCGCTCCTACGTCAATCCGCACCAGTCGGCACAGGCCGCCCGGGCACGCGAGGCGGGCGCCGTGGTCGGTTTCTACCACTTCCTGTGGCCGGGGAATATCGCGGCCCAGGCGCAATACTTCGTCGAGCAATGCGCCTCGGTCCACGGCGACCTGCTGGCGGCCGACTGGGAGACCACCGGGGCGGGCTCGTACGCCAGCAACGCGCAGAAGGACCAGTTCCTTCTGGAGGTCAAGAAACTGCGGCCCGCGCACCGCGTGCTGCTCTACTGCAACCGCGATTTCTGGCTGAACCGCGACACCACGTCGTATGCCGCGGACGGCCTGTGGATCGCCGACTACGTCACCGCCGGGCAGCCGCGGGTCAAGGCGAAGTGGCGTATCCACCAGTACACGGACCAGCCGCTGGACAAGGACGTCGCCGCTTTCTCCGACAAGGCCGAGCTCAAGAGCTGGGCGCACCCCGCATAAACTTCTCCGGCAGTATCCGGATACGCGCCATGGGCACACCGCGTGACCATCTCGCGAAATGTGCGCACAGCGCGTGACGAGAATCAGAGGAGCACCCGTGACCGACCCGGCGTCCAAGGCCCTGCAGCAGCACATAGCCCAGGAACTCCAGGTGGCGCCGGCCACCACGGCCTTCGACGCCGAGCGGGAGATCGAGCGCCGGGTGGCCTTTCTCACAGAGCGGCTGACGTCCACGGGCCTGCGCTCCCTGGTGCTGGGCATCAGCGGCGGTGTCGACTCCACCACCGCGGGCCGGCTCTGCCAGCTCGCGGTGGAGCGGGCCCGCGCGGCCGGCCACGACGCGACGTTCTACGCGATGCGGCTGCCGTACGGCGAGCAGGCGGACGAGAAGGACGCACAGCTGGCGGTGGAGTTCATCCGCGCCGACCGGCTGCTGACCGTGGACATCCGCCCGGCGAGCGACGCGGCGCTGGCCGCGGCGCTGGCCGGCGGCGTCGCCTTCCGCGACGCCCACCACCAGGACTTCGTCCAGGGCAACATCAAGGCCCGGCAGCGCATGATCGCCCAGTACGCGGTCGCCGGTGCCCACGACGGCCTGGTCGTGGGCACCGACCACGCCGCCGAGGCGGTCTCCGGCTTCTTCACCAAGTTCGGCGACGGCGCGGCCGACGTCGTACCGCTCACCGGGCTCACCAAGCGCCGGGTGCGCGCCGTGGCGCAGGCCCTGGGCGCGCCGGCCGAGCTGGTGTGGAAGGTCCCGACCGCCGACCTGGAGACCCTCGACCCGGGCAAGCCCGACGAGGACGCGCTCGGCGTCACCTACGACCAGATCGACGACTTCCTGGAGGGCCGCCCGGTCGACGCGGACGCCTTCGCGTCGATCGTCCGGCGCTACCGCCTCACCGAGCACAAGCGGGCGCTGCCGATCGCCCCGTGACGCCGCGGGTGCCCGCGGCCGCGCGGTGCGGGCACCCCGTTCCGTCATGCTCCGGCAAGGGGGCGGTCACCGTCCCGGTGCTAAACCATGGGCCGGAGCGGGCATGCATGCGGCCATGGGAAGCCACGAAGTGCGATCGGAAGATCAGCTGTCAGTGGGGCCGCCTACTCTCCAGGACATGGGTTACGCAAGCCTGCGCGAACTCCGTACCGCGCTGACCACCGCCTCCGACCTCGCCTCCGCCCTGCCGTCCGCGCCCACCCGGCGGGACGCCGACCGGCTCGTCGACGCCCTCCGGCGCGCGCTGACCGTCGCCAGCTCGCTGGGCGAGGACCCCACCGGCCCGACGGGCTGCGCCCTGCACCCCAACGGCGCGGTGGATCCGCTTTACGGCGACCCGGAAGACCCCCTTCCGCCGGGCTACGGCAAGTGCCTGCTCTGCAACGACCGGCGGCGCCGGGCGGACGCCCACCCCCCGCACGCCCGCCCGCGCCCCCGGCCGCATCCGCGCTGGCACCGGCGGCTGAGCGCCTAGGACCGGTCCGATGGTTCGGGGGCTGCCCCGTCCGACCGGCCGGGGTCGCGGCCGGAGGTCCCCGGCCGCGGCCCGGCGGTGTCGTCCGCCGGCCGCGGTGTGCGCTCCGACCGCAGGGCGATCCGGCCCAGCACCGCGGCGGCGGCCAGCGCGGCCAGCGCGATCAGGACGAAATCCGGTACGCCGTCGCCGATCCGGGTCGCCCACTCCTCCAGCCGCATCTCGGCGTCCGGGTCCAGGATTCCGGGCAGCGCGCTGGTCCCGTTGAAGCGCAGGAACAGTACGCCGATGCCGATGAAGAAGACGCCGGAGAGCACGGACGTGGTGTGCAGCTCCAGCCGGCCGAGGCGGAAGGCCCGGCCGCGCAGCCAGCCGCGGGTGCCGAGCCGGAAGCGGTCCCACAGCAGCGCCAGGACGAACAGCGGCAGCGCCATGCCCAGGGCGTAGACGGCGAGCATCGAGGCGCCGTAGAGCGGTGAGCCGCTGACCGCGGTCACGGTCAGCACCGCGCCCAGGATCGGCCCGGCGCAGAAGCCCGCGAGCCCGTAGACGCAGCCGAGCAGGAAGGTGGACAGCGCCGAGCGTGGGGTGATCCGGGCGGCGGCGGCCTGGGCGCGCTTCGAGGCGAAGCCCAGGCCCAGGATCTGCGCGAGCCCCATCGCGATCACCACCCAGCCGCCGGCCGCGACCAGCAGATCGCGGTGGCCGTTGAACAGCCGGCTGGCCGCCGTACTGGCCGCGCCCAGCGGCACCAGCGTGGTGGCCAGCCCCAGGTAGAACACGCCGGTACGGGCCAGCAGCCGGCCGGGGTTGGCGAGGGAGTAGGCGAAGAACGCCGGCAGCAGCAGCGCGCTGCACGGGCTGACCAGCGCCAGCGCGCCGCCCAGGAATGCCGCGAGGTAGCCGATGTCGGTGGTCACTTCCCGGCCCCCGCGGTGCCGTGCCCGCCCTTCGCCGCGGCGGCGGCCTGGGTGATCGCCTGCTCGAAGACCCCGGTGGGCTGGGCCCCGGCCACCGGCCGGCCGTTGATCAGGAAGGACGGGGTGGACTGCACGCCGAGCTGGTAGCCCTCGTCCTGGTCCTTCTTCAGGGCCTGGTCGGCGGCGGGGCTCTTCAGGTCGGCACGGAACTTCTCGATGTCCGGCACGCCGCTCGCGCGCGCCAGGTCGACGAGCTTGTCCTCGGCCAGCGCGTCGCCCTTGCGGGTCTTGGCGTACAGCTGGTCGTGCAGCTGCCAGAACCTGCCCTGCCTGCCGGCGGCCCAGGAGGCGCGGGCGGCGCGCTCGGAGTCGGCGCCGAAGACCGGGAAGTTGCGGAACTCGATGCGCAGGGTGCCCGCGTCGACGAACTTCTTGATCAGCGCGGGCTGGGTCTCGCGGGTGAAGCGCCCGCAGAACGAGCACTGGTAGTCGGCGTACTCGACCAGGACCACGGGGGCGTCCGGCTTGCCGACGGCCAGCGGGTCGCCGGCGACGCGCCGGCTGGTGCGCCGGGCGAAATCGTCGTACAGCTTCTGCTGTGCGGGGTCCTCCTGGGACTGCGCGGAGGCGGCGGTGCCGGGTGCGGCGGTGCCGCCCTCGTCCCGGCCGCCCTCGACGGCCTTGCCGACGGCGACCGCGATGGCGATCACGGCCACGACGAGTGCGACGACCGCGCCGATCGCGGCCAGTTTTCGGGTGGGGGAAGCGGAAGTGGGCATGTGAGAGCTCCAGACGTACGGAAGCGGAAAACGACAGGCGGGTGCGTCGGGGCAGCGGCCTATATCCGCAGTACGGGCAGGAGCGCGGTGTGGTCGGTGGCGGGGGCGCCGTCCGTCGGCGGGCGGGCCCGCGCGAACTGCGCGGTCAGGTCCGCGGGGAGCGGCCCGGTCCCGGTGGTGGCCGGGGCGAGCGGCTCGGCGCGGTGCGGCGCGGGGATCGGGGCCGATTCGTCGGGGCTCGGCGCATGGCGGCCGGAGCACTTCCTGGCGGTGTCGGCGACCGCGACCGGGGCGGCCTCGGCGAGCGGCAGGCCGCGCTGCGCGGCCTGGCCGGCGGGGCCGGACTCCCAAACCGCCGTGGCGTTCGCCGCCCGGCCCGCGAGCCATGCCTGGTCGCCGCCGATCCGGCAGAGCATGGGCCCGAAGGTGACCGCGAGGAGGAGCAGCAGGGTCAGCGTCGCCGACCGGCGCAGCTGGCGCATGTTCCCTCCCCCTCGGTGGCGGTCCCGCTCCGGTGGTCCGTGTCCGGCGGGCTCGGTGATCCGTTGGTCTGCGTCCGGTGGTCCGGTCCGGCGCGCGGATGAACGTCCCATCCTACGGACCGCCGGCGCACAACGACCCGCGGTGGGCCGCGGTGGCCCGCGGTGGCACACCTCACCCCGCAGGGATGGATCGATTAATAGCGCTATGCCCGGATATCTACCGTTCCGCGTCTTTGGCCGGCTCCTGCCCCGTCTGCCCTAGTCGGCCGCGGCGGCCCCGCCGATGCGGTCCGGGCCGTCCACGACCCCGCGGGCCCACCCCTTCCGCCCGTCGGAGGTCGGGTTACTGGGGCCCACCCCGCGACACCCCGCGGGAGGGCCCCAGTCCCGTGTCGGGGGGCTCCCCGGTCAGCGGTCGTTGACCCGCACCTCGAACCACGTGGTCTTGCCGCGCGGCAGCAGGTCCACGCCCCAGCGGTCGGAGAGCTTGTCGACGAGGAAGAGGCCGCGGCCGCTGGTGTCCATCGCCTGCACCGGCATCAGGCAGGGCAGCCCGCGAGACGGGTCGCGCACCTCGACGCGGATCCAGCCGCGCCGGCGGAGCATCCGCAGCCCGAACGTGCGGGCCCCGGTGTGCCGTACGGCGTTGCCGACCAACTCGGAGACCAGCAGCACCGCGTGCTCGGCGAGCTGCGGCGAGAGCGACCACTGCCTGAGGAACACCTCGGCGGTCAACCGCCGGGCGGTGCCGGCGGACTGGGGGCGCGACGGGAGTCTGACCTCGCCCAGGGTCGGGTCGGCGACCAGGTCGAGCGGTGCGGACGCCGGACCGACGGGCGCCGGAGCCGCCTCCCCGTCCGCACCGGGAGCGCACCGACGCGCGGCGGCCGTACCACTCCCCGGCCGCGGCTGCTCCATTCCTTCGAGGCCCGCCATGCCCCCATCATGGCCGCTACTCGGCACCCCGGGGGCGGAACCGGCGGAATCCGTTGTCCGGAATCGCCGGCCCCACACCCCCGACCGGACATATGCCAAAGGCAGTTAAGGTTCCGCGTCACCTCGCTGACCTGCGCCGACCGCGGACCGGCGGCGGACCGACGGGACCCGCCCGCAAGGTTCTCTTAAGGTGCAACGAGGTTTTCGGCAATTCGCCCACACGGGGCACCGGCTCCCGGCCAAACCCCAGGCGCCCCGTCAACACCAGGCGCATCAGCGGAACTTGGCCTTGCCGGGCCCCTCCTCGACGAAGCTGCGCATCCCGGTCTCCCGGTCCTCGGTCGCGAACAGCCCGGCGAACCAGTTGCGTTCGATCGTCAGCCCGGTGTCGATGTCCGTCTCCAGCCCGGCGTCGACGGACTCCTTCGCGGCTCGCAGGGCGAGCGCGGGGCCGGACGCCAGCCGGGCCGCCCAGGCGTGCGCCTGCGCGTGGACCTCGGCGGCCGGGACCACGCGGTCCACCAGGCCGATGGTGAGCGCCTCTTCGGCCTTGACGTGGCGGCCCGTGAAGATCAGGTCCTTTGCCTTGGACGGGCCCACCAGCCGGGCCAGCCGCTGGGTGCCGCCGGCGCCCGGGATCAGCCCCAGCAGGATCTCGGGCTGGCCCAGCCTGGCGTCGTCGGCGGCGATCCGGAAGTCGGCGCAGAGCGCCAACTCGCAGCCGCCGCCCAGCGCATAGCCGGTGATCGCGGCGACCACCGGCTTGGGGATCCGGGCCACGGCGGTGAACGCGTCCTGGAGCGCCTTCGAGCGGACGACCATGGCGGCGTGGTCCATGGCCTGCATTTCCTTGATGTCCGCACCGGCCGCGAACACCTTCTCGCCGCCCCAGACCACGACGGCACGGATGTCGTCGCGGCGGCCGGCCTCCTCCGCCAGCTCGCGAAGCCGGTCCTGGGTGGCGATGTCCAGCGCGTTCATCGGCGGGCGGTCCAGGCGGATGGTGCCGACGCCGTCGGCTACCTCAAGAGTCACAGTCATGCGGGCAGGTTAGTACGCGTTAACGCCGCCCGCCGCCCCGCGTCCGGCCGGGCTACCCGCCGGCCCGCCAGGTGTCCCAGGAGAGGTTCCAGTCACCGAAGCCGTTGTCGGGCTGGATCGTTTCGTCGTGGGCGTTCTCGACGATGACGACGTCGCCGACGAGGGAGTTCCGGTAGAACCAGGCCGCCGGCGTGGACCCGTCGTCGCCGCCCCGCACGTCGAACAGGCCGACACAGCCGTGGCTGGCGTTGCGGGTGCCGAAGGTGTCCCGGCCCGACCAGTAGTTGCCGTGGATGAAGGTGCCGGACGTGCTCAGCCGCATCGCGTGCGGGACGTCCTTGATGTCGTACTCGCCGCCGAAGCCGACGGTGTCGCCGTTCATCCGCGTCACCGGGTGCTTCTCGCTGATCACCATCCGGCCGTTGTACGTCTCGGTGCCCGGCGCGCCGGCGGTGATCGGGAGGGTCTTCAGCGTCGCGCCGTCGCGGACCACCGTCATCTCCTTCGCGCGGGCGTCGACGGTGCTGATCTGGCTGCGGCCGACCGTGAAGGAGATCTCCTTGGCCTGGGTCCCGTAGACGCCGGGGCGGCCCTCGACGCCGTTGAGGTCGAGCTTGAGGGTGACCTTGGTGCCGGGCGCCCAGTATTTCTCGGGGCGGAAGTCGAGCCGGTCGTTGCCGAACCAGTGGCCGGCGACCGGGACGGACGGATGCGCCGTGACCGTGATGGCCTTCTCGACGGCCGCGGGGTCGGTGATCCCCCGGGTGAAGTGGAGGGAGACCGGCATCCCGACGCCGACCTGCTGTCCGTTCTCGGGGCTGTACTGGCCGATGAAGGTGTTCTTCGGGACGAGCGTGGTGAACGTGGCGTGCTCGGCGGCCTGGCGGCCCCGGGCGTCCACGGCGACCGCGTCGACGGTGTACTGCGTCGAGGCGCCGAGATGACCGCTCGGCTCCCACAGGGCACCGCCGCCGGATATCTTCCCGTCGACCTCGTTGCCCTTGGCGTCCTTGACCTTGACGGACCGCAGCCGGCCCTTCTGGGCGGACACCTTCAGCGCGCCGTTGGTGGCGACGTCGTGCGCGCCGTCCTTGGGCGCGATCGTCACGACGGCCTGCGAGGCGGAGGTGTCCGGCCCCGTCTTGCCGGACGGTTTTCCGTCGTCCCCCGCCCCGCCTCCGCACGCCGTCACCAGCAGCAGCATCGAACCGAGCAGCAGCCCGAGCGGAGCGCGTCCCCGGCGCGGCCACGACCGCCGGCGAGCCGGCTCCCCCGATATCGGCTGGACGTTCACGACTGGCCCCTCTTCCCCTCGCACCGCCCGCGGACCACCGCGCGTCGGCACCTGCGGGCCGCGCGCGTGCCGCTAGATAACCACACCGCACTGACACTCAACTCCCCCCGGATGTCACCGTTCAGTCCCAAGGAGGAGGGTGGGCGCTCGCTCGTACGTACGAGCGCGGGCGGGGGCTCGTTCAGTGGGGCGCGCCGCCCGCCCGCCAGGCCGGCCACGACATGTTCCAGCCGCCCGAGCCGTTGTCCGGGGCGACCGTGCGGTCCCGGGAGTTGCGGACCTCCACGGTGTCCCCGACGATCGAGTTCCGGTAGAGCCAACCGGCCGGGGTGTCCGCGCCGCCGCCCTTGACGTCCTTGAGCCCGACGCAGCCGTGGCTGGTGTTGGCACCGCCGAAGACCCGCGACGGCGCCCAGTAGTTGCCGTGCAGGAAGGTCCCGGACCGGGTCAGCCGCATCGCGTGCGGCACGTCCGGGATGTCGTACTCGGCGCCGAAACCGACGGTTCCGCCGTCCATCCGGGTCACCGAATGGCGCTCCAGGATCACCATCTTCCCGTTGTACGTGGGGTTCTGGGCGTTGCCCGTGGTCACCGGCAGGGTCGCCAGCACCTGGCCCGAGCGGCGGACGGTCAGGGTGTGCAGGGCCGCGTCGATGACGCTGATCTGGTCCCGGTCGACCCGGTAGTGGAGGGTCTTGCTCTGGAGCCCGTAGGAGCCGGGTCCGGCCTTCACGTCGCGCAGCCGCAGGTTCACGGTGATCCGGGTGCCCGGCCGCCACCGGTGCCGGGGCCGGAAGTCCAGTCGCCGGCGGCCGAACCAGTGGGGGGCGATCTCGACGGCCGGTTGGGCGCTGACCGTGATGGCGCGCTCGACGGCCGCGCGGTCGGCGACCGCCCGGTTGAAGGCCAGCGAGAAGATCAGGCCGGTGCCGACGGTGGTGCCGTTCTCGGGCGTGTAGGAGCCGATGATGCGGTGCGGGGGCAGGTAGGTGGTGAAGGTGGTGTGGCGGGCCAGGCGGCGGCCGGCGCCGTCTCGCGCGATGGCGTCGACGGTGTAGCGGGCGCCGAGTTCGAGGGAGTCGGCCGCCGGCCGCCAGATCGTCCCGTCCCGCGAGAACCGGCCGTTCACGGATTCCCGGCCGTCGCTCCCGGTGCGGGTGACCTCCACCCGTTCCAGCCGCCCCTCCTGGACCCGGACCTCCAACCGCCCGTTGGCCCGTACGCCGCGCGCGCCGTCACCCGGCAGGATCCGGATCGCCTCTTCGGGGGCGGCCGGCGGGCCGCCGACCAGCGCGTCCGGGCCGCCGCAGCCGGCCAGCGCCGCCCAGCCCGCGAGCGCGGCCAGCAACGCGTGGGCGGCGCGGAGACGGGGGGCCCGCGGGCCCGCGGATGGCGCGCGGCGGACCGGCAGGCCCGGCACCTTCGTCCCGTCCGCCGGTCGGTCCCCCGTGTGGTCCCCTGCTCGGTCGTGCTGATGGCCGGTCATACGCCGGATTGTGACGGATGATGCGCCGCTTGGACGGTATGCCACGGTTCGGAATGTCATGGCGGGGATCGCGGCGGGGGTGGGGACGGTGCGCGGGCGGGCGGCGGGAGCACCGGATGTCCGCGGCGACGGGAAGCGTGAGGCAACGCCCGGTTGCGGGAAGAACAACGGAGAACAACGCAGACCAACGCAGCACGACGCAGCACGACGCCGGGCAATGCAGCGGAAGGCAGCAGAAGTCAGCACGACGCTGGGCAACGCAGCACGACGGGGGGCGACGCCGAAGGGCGGGGATCGACACAGAACGACGGGGATCGCCGTGGACCGCGGGGATCGACGGGGTGACGGGGATCGACGGGATCGACGGGATCGACGCGGAACGGCGCAGCACGACACAGTACGACGCAGCAGGCACCGCACGACGCAGCACGACATTGCGGGCGGTGGGCCCGCGCGCGGCCGGGACTCCCCCAGCTCACGCTGGGTGCGGGTCCCCCCAGCGTGAGCTGGGGGAGCGCCGCCAGGCTCGGGGCCACCACTCGACCGAGCCCGAAGCCGCAGGAGGCCGGTAGTGTCCAGCGCACCCGAGCAGGAGGCGGTGGCGGGGGAACCGCTCACCGCGCCCGCGGACGTCCGCCCCGGCAGCCCGACGCCCCTCGGGGCCCGCTGCCGCACCGGGCCGGACGGCGTCGCGGGCACCAACTTCGCCCTGTGGGCGGGCGGCGCCGAGGCCGTCGAGCTCTGCCTCTTCGACGACGAGGGGCAGGAGACCCGCCACCCCCTCACCGAGCTGACCCACGAGATCTGGCACGGCTTCCTGCCCGGCGCCCGCCCGGGGCAGCGCTACGGCTACCGGGTGCACGGCCGCTGGGACCCCTGGACGGGCGCCCGCTGGAATCCGGCCAAGCTGCTGCTCGACCCGTACGCCCGGGCGGTGGACGGCGACTTCGGCACGTACACGGAAGCGGGCCCGGGCGGGCCCGCGCTGCCCGCCCAGCTCTACGGGCACGCCCGGGACTGGCCGCAGCAGCAGTACGCCGACACGGTGCGCGACGACCGCGACTCGGCGCCGTACGTCCCCAAGGGGGTGGTGGTCGCCGACGACGAGGGCGGGGACGTCTGGCGGGACGACCGGCGGCCCAAGACGCCCTGGCCGGATTCCGTCCTCTACGAGCTGCACGTCCGGGGCTTCACGATGCGTCACCCCGGTATCCCGGAGGAGCTGCGCGGCACCTACGCGGGACTGGCGCACCCGGCCGCGCTGGACCATCTGACCCGGCTCGGCGTCACCGCCGTCGAGTTGCTGCCGGTCCATCAGTTCGCGCACGAGGACCATCTGGTGCGCCGGGGGCTGCGCAACTACTGGGGCTACAACTCGATCGGCTATTTCGCGCCGCACGCGGGGTACGCCGCCACCGGCACCCGGGGCCAGCAGGTCGGCGAGTTCCAGCGGATGGTGCGGGCGCTGCACGACGCCGGTGTCGAGGTGATCCTGGACGTCGTCTACAACCACACCGCGGAGGCCGGCGAACTGGGTCCGACGCTCTCCCTCCGGGGCATCGACAACCGCGGCTACTACCGCCTCCAGGGCGACGCCCGCCGCTACGCCGACTACACCGGCTGCGGCAACACCCTGCACGTCGTCCAGCCCAACGTGCTGCGGCTGATCACCGACTCGCTGCGCTACTGGGTCACCGAGATGGGGGTGGACGGCTTCCGCTTCGACCTGGCGGCGGCGCTGGCCCGCTCCATGCACGACGTCGACATGCTCTCGCCGTTCCTCGCGGTGATCGCCCAGGACCCGGTGCTGCGCCGGGTCAAGCTGATCGCCGAGCCCTGGGACGTGGGCTCCGGCGGCTATCAGGTCGGCGCGTTCCCGCCCCTGTGGACGGAGTGGAACGACCGCTACCGCGACACCGTCCGCGACTTCTGGCGCGGCGGCGCGCACGACGTCCGCGACCTGGGCTACCGGCTCTCCGGGTCGAGCGACCTGTACGCCTGGGGCGGCCGGCGCCCGTACGCCTCGGTCAACTTCATCACCGCGCACGACGGCTTCACCCTGCGCGACCTGGTCACCTACGAGCACAAGCACAACGAGGCCAACGGCGAGGACAACCGGGACGGCACCCACGACAACAGGTCCTGGAACTGCGGCGCCGAGGGCGAGACCGACGACCCCGGCGTCACCGCGCTGCGCCGCCGCCAGCTGCGCAACCTGCTGACCACCCTGCTGCTGTCGACCGGGGTCCCGATGCTGGTCGCCGGCGACGAGCTGGGCCGCACCCAGCACGGCAACAACAACGCCTACTGCCAGGACGGCCCCGCCAGTTGGATGGACTGGTCGCTCCTCGACGACCCTCACTGGCGGGCGCTCGCCGCCCTCACCGCGCGGCTGATCGCGCTGCGCCGCGCCCATCCGGTGCTCCGCCGCCGGGCGTTCTTCTCCGGCCGGCCGCAGCGGCACGGCGGGCTGCGCGATCTGGCGTGGTTCGGCACGGACGGCACGGAGATGACCGAACCGGACTGGTACGCGCCGGGCGCCACCCTGGCCATGTACCTGTCCGGCAACGACATCCCGCAGCGCGACGACCGCGGCATCCGGGTCGTCGACGACAGCTTCCTCGCCGTGCTGCACGCCGGCGCGCAGCCGCGGGCGGTGACGCTGCCGGGGCCGCCGTGGGCGGGCGCGTACGAGCTGGTCGTGGACACCTCGGCCGAGGGGGCGGACGCGGACGGTGCGGCGGACGGCGGGGCGCGGACGGCCGTGCGGTACGCGGCGGGGGCCGCGGTGGCGGTGCCCGGGCGGACGGTGCTGCTGTTCCGGGTGGTGCCGGCGTAGCAGGGGACGGCTGGCGCTGGCGGCTGGCGGAACGCCATGTTCCGGAAAACGGGAGACCGTATGCGGAAGACCCGCATGCCGCAAAACCGCATGAGCGTTGTCAGTGGCTCGCCGTACGCTCGCGAGTGATGGCACTCACCACGCACCCGACGCCCCGGACCGACCCGGTGGACCCGGCCGAGCCGGTCCAACTCTCCGCCGTGCGCTCACTGTTGCGCCTCTGGCCGTTCGTGCGGCCGGTGCGGGCACGGCTGTTCACCGCCGCTTTCGTGGCGGTCGTCGCGTCGTGCATCGGCGTGGTCATCCCGCTGGTCCTCAAGTGGCTGGTGGACGGGCCGGTGGTGACCGGTGACACCGGAGGGGTGTGGTGGGGCGGCGGCTGCCTGCTGCTGCTCGGGCTCGCCGAGGCGGGCCTGTTCGGGCTGCGGCGGTGGCTGGTGGCGCGGCCGACGGCCGGGGTGGAGGCGGCGATGCGCGAGGCGCTCTACCGCCGTGTGCAGCGGCTGCCGGTCGCCTTCCATGACCGCTGGGCATCGGGGCAGTTGCTCTCCCGGGCCACGACGGATCTTACGGTGCTGCGCCTGTTCCTGGTCTTCCCGCTGACGTTCCTGGTGGTCAACGGCACGACGATCGTGGTGGGTTGTGCGATCCTGCTGGCCCAGCGCTGGTCGCTCGGGCTGGTGCTGCTGGCGCCGATGCTGCCGCTGATGGTGCTGTGCTCGGTCTTCCAGGCGAAGTACGCGCTGGTCGCGCGCCGGGCGCAGGACCAGGTGGGCGATCTGACGACGGTCGTCGAGGAGTCGGTCCTCGGCATCCGGATCATCAAGGGGTTCGGCCGCCACCGCAGCCAGGCCCGCGCCTTCAAGGAGCTGACCCGGTCGGTCCGGACGACCGAACTGCGCAAGGCCCGGCTGCTGTCCGTCATCTGGGGCTTCAACACCCTCCTCCCGGAGCTCGCGGTGGGCACCGCGCTGGTGCTGGGGGCGGTCCAGGTGGCCGACGGCCGGCTGTCCGCGGGGACGCTCGTCGCCTTCCTGTCCACGGCGCTGGCGCTGCGCTGGCCGGTGGGTTCGATCGGCTTCCTGCTGGCGATGAGCAGTGCGGCGGCGACCGCGGCCGACCGTTATTTCGAGGTGATGGACGAGCCCCTGCCGGACGACCCGGCAGCACCGGACCGGGCAGCGGCCCGCGCGGCGGACGGGACGGCGGACCGGGCAGCGGTGGGGAGAGCGGACGGGGACGGGCCGCGCGCCGCGGACGTCGCGGGCGGCGGCCCGGCCGACGGTGCGCCGCCCGTGGGCGGGCTGGTCTTCGAAGCGGTCGAGTTCCGGTACCCGGACGCGCCGCCGGGCACCCCGGCCACCCTCCGGGGCGTCGATCTGCACATCCGGCCCGGGGAGACGATGGCGCTGGTCGGGGCGACCGGCAGCGGGAAGACCACGCTGACGGCGCTGGTGCCGCGGCTGTACGACCCCACGGCGGGCCGGATCACGCTGGACGGCCGCGATCTGGCCACGCTCGGCCGGGACGAGGCGCGGGCGCTGGTGGCGGTGGCGTTCGAGGAGCCCACCCTGTTCTCGGCGACCGTTGCGGAGAACGTCCTCATGGGCGCGTCGGGCACCCCGGACGCCCAGAACGCCCAGAACGTCCAGGACGGCCACGGCGAGCGCGATGTCCCTGCCGACCGCACCGGCCTCACCACCACCGCCCGTCAGACGGACCAACAAGCAGCCCTGCTGGGGGCGTTGGAGGTGGCGCAGGCCGACGATTTCGTGGCCGCGCTCCCCCAGGGCGCCGCCACCGAGGTCGGCGAGCAGGGGCTGAGCCTGTCCGGAGGGCAGCGGCAGCGGCTGGCCCTGGCCCGCGCCGTGGTCGGCCGGCCGCGCTTCCTGATCCTCGACGACCCGCTCTCCGCCCTCGACGTCCATACCGAGGCCCTGGTGGAGGCGGCGCTGCGGAAGGTCCTGGCGGGCACCACCGCGCTGGTCGTCGCCCACCGCCCGTCCACGGTCCTGCTCGCCGACCGGGTGGCGCTGCTGTCGGGCGGCCGGATAGCCGCGGTCGGCACCCACCACCAACTCCTGCGGGACAGCCCGGAGTACGCCGCGCTGATGTCCGGTGCGGCGGAGCCCGGCGCCGGCGGCCGCGCCCAGGGCGGCGGCCCGGTCACCGGAGCCGGCCGCGGCACCACCCGTACCAGCCGCAGCGGACCGCGCGAGGGGGAGAGCGCCCGATGACGACCACGGCGACCGGCCTGCCGACCGACGACCCGGACAGCAGCGGCGAACGGGACGGCACCCCCTCCGGGCGGCGCCCCCGGGAGGCGGCCCCCGACGCCTTCGCGACCGACCGGCTGCCCACCCCCAAGGGCGCCTCGCGCGCACTGCTGCGGTCCTTACTGGCGCCGCACCGCGGGCGCGTCCGGGCCGCCGCCCTCGTGCTGCTGCTCCAGCAGGTCGCCCTGCAGACCGGACCACTGCTGGTCGCCTACGCCCTCGACCGCGCGGTGCCGGCGCTGCGGGCGGGCGACCGCGGTCCGCTGATCGCGGTGGCGGTGGTGGCGGCGCTGTGCGCCACGGCGGCCGGCGGGCTGCAGTGCGCCTTCGTCCGGCTCTCCGCCCGGGCCAGCCAGGACGTGCTGGTCGAGCTGCGCGACCGGATCTTCCGCCACGCGCAGGCGCTGAGCCTGGACTTCCACGAGCGCTACACCTCCGGCCGGCTGATCTCCCGGGCCACCGCCGACGTGGAGTCGCTGCGCGAACTCCTCGACGAGGGCCTCCAGGAGCTGGTCACGGTCGCCCTCTCGACGGTCTACATCACCGTGACCCTCCTCTGGCTGGACTGGGGGTTCGGTGCCGCCGCCCTGGTCTCCGCGGTGCCGCTGGCGCTCCTCGTCCGCTCCTTCCAGCGCCGCTCGAAGCGCGCGTACGAGAAGCGGTCCACCGCCATCGCGGCCGTCATCGTCCGCTTCGCGGAGACCCTCAACGGCATCCGCCCGGTGCAGGCGTTCCGCCGCGAGCGGGCCAACGACGCGGCCTTCGCCCGGCTGAACGACCGCCATCTGCGGGTCAACGGCGACGCGATACTGGAGATGGCGCGCTATACCGTCGGCTCCCGGGCGGTGGCCAACGTCGCGATCGCCGCGATCGTCCTGTGGGGTGCCTACCGTGTCGCCACCGGCACTCTCGTCCTCGGTGTGCTGGCCGCCTCGGTGCTGTATCTGCGCCGGCTGTACGACCCCATCGACCGCCTCGGGATGTTCCTCAACGACTACCAGTCGGCGGCGGCTTCGCTGGAGAAGATCGCCGGGCTGCTCGCCCAGCGGCCGGCCGTGCCCGAGCCCGCCGCACCGCGTGCGCTGCCGGCCGCGGCGCCCGCCCGGCCCGGCCGCGAAGTGGCCTTCCACGGCGTCCGGTTCGCGTACCGGACGGGTGCCGAGGTGCTGCCGCGCTTCGACCTCGCGCTCGCGCCCGGCACGACCGTGGCGGTGGTCGGCGCCACCGGCGCCGGCAAGTCCACCCTGGCCAAGCTGCTGGCCCGCTTCTACGACCCCACCGAGGGCCGGGTCCTGCTGGACGGCGTGGACCTGCGCGAACTGGCCGGCGCCGAGCTGCGCCGGGAGGTCGTCATGGTCACCCAGGAGGCGTTCCTGTTCTCCGGTACGGTCGCCGACAACATCGCCATCGGCCGCCCGGACGCCACCCGCGGGGAGGTGGAGCGGGCCGCGAAGGCGATCGGCGCCCATGACTTCATCGCCGCCCTCCCGGACGGCTACGACACCGACGTCCGCAAGCGCGGCGGCCGGATCTCCGCGGGCCAGCGGCAGTTGGTCGGCTTCGCCCGCGCGCTGCTCGCCGACCCGGCCGTCCTCATCCTGGACGAGGCGACCAGCTCGCTGGACATCCCGGGCGAGCGCGCGGTGCAGCGCGCCATGGCCACGGTGCTGCGCGCCCGTACGGCCCTGGTGATCGCCCACCGGCTGTCGACGGTGGAGATCGCCGACCGGGTGCTGGTGATGGCCGGCGGCCGGGTCGTCGAGGACGGAAGTCCGGCCGAACTGACCGCCGCCGGGGGCCGGTTCGCCCAGCTGCACCGGGCGTGGCGGGAGAGCGTCGGGTGACGGTCGGTCACTGCGGGATCCGCAACTCCGCGGGCAGTGAAGGTGGTTCGCCTGCCTCTGCCTGAGGGGCGCGCCTCGGAATCCGGCCCGCTGTCCGGCTTCCGGACAGCGATTTCGCCCAACGGACGTTTTCCGGCCAATTAGTTGGACTGCACCTGACAATCGCCGGGCGACGGTGGGACTCTTCCCGGCAACCACCGCACGGATCCCCCACAGCGCCATCCCGGGCGGTCGCCTCTCTCGCACCACCAGTTCCCCCCACACGCTCCACAGTTCTGCCTCGCTCTGCCCGGACGGCCGCTCCGCCGCCCGGTCCCCCTCAGCCGCCGCCCTCCCGGAGGCCGGCGGCCCCGCAGAAGGAGTCAGTGTGAGACGCACCCCCCATGCACCGACCCGCCCCAGACGCACCACCGCCGCCTGCGCGCTCGTCGCGGCCACCGCGCTGCTGGCTGTTGGCGCACAGGCCGGCGCCGGAGCGGCCGCCCAGCCGCGCGCCGCGGCCCGTCCCGGCACCGCGCACGCCACGCCGTTCGCCGGCGCGTTGCCGGCCACGCTCTCCCCGTCCCAGCGTGCGGAGCTGATACGGAACGCCACCGCCACCACCGCGGCCACCGCCCGGCAACTGCGGCTCGGCGCCCAGGAGAAGCTGGTCGTCAAGGACGTCGAGAAGGACGCCGACGGCACCCTGCACACCCGCTACGAGCGCACCTACCAGGGCCTGCCGGTCCTCGGCGGCGGCCTCGTGGTGCACCAGACCCGGAGCGGTGCGCTCAAGGGCGTCACCAAGGCCGTCCGCGCTCGGCTCACGCCGGCGGGCACCACCGCCAGGATCACACCGGCCGCCGCCGCAGCGCAGGCCGTCAAGGCGGCGCAGGCCCGCGGCTCGAAGCGGACGGCGGCGGCGAAGGCGCCGCGCAAGGTGGTCTGGGCGGCCGACGGCACCCCGCGGCTGGCGTACGAGACGGTGGTCGGGGGCCTCCAGGACGACGGCACCCCCAACCAGCTGCACGTCGTCACCGACGCCACCACCGGCGCCAGGATCTTCGCGTACCAGGGCATCGAGAACGGCATCGGCAACAGCGAGTACAGCGGCCAGGTCACCATCGGGACCTCGGGCTCGGCGCCGACCTTCACGATGACCGACGCCACCCGCGGCAACCACAAGACCTACGACCTCAACCACGGCTCGTCCGGGACCGGTTCGCTGCTCACCAACTCCACCGACACCTGGGGCGACGGCACGCCGCAGAACGCCGAGACCGCCGCGGTCGACGCCGCCTACGGCGCCCAGGAGACCTGGGACTACTACAAGAACGTGCACGGCCGCACCGGCATCCGGGGCGACGGCGTCGGCGCCTACTCCCGCGTCCACTACGGCGACAGCTACGTCAACGCCTTCTGGGACGACGGCTGCTTCTGCATGACGTACGGCGACGGTCAGGGCAACCAGAAGCCGCTGACCGAGCTGGACGTGGCCGGCCACGAGATGACACACGGCGTCACCGCGGCCACCGCGGCCCTGAACTACAGCGGCGAGTCCGGCGGCCTCAACGAGGCCACCTCGGACATCTTCGGCACCTCCGTCGCGTTCTACGCCAACAACCCGGCCGACCCGGGCAGCTATCTCATCGGCAAGAAGATCGACATCAACGGCGACGGCACCCCGCTGCGCTACATGGACAAGCCCAGCAAGGACGGCTCCTCTGCCGACTACTGGTCGAGCGACGTCGGCAACCTCGACGTCCACTACTCCTCCGGCGTCGCCAACCACTACTTCTACCTGCTGTCCGAGGGCAGCGGCCCCAAGGACATCAACGGCGTCCACTACGACAGCCCGACCTCCGACAACCTGCCGGTGCCGGGCATCGGCCGGGCCAACGCGGAGCAGGTGTGGTTCAAGGCGCTCACCCAGTACATGAACGCCAACACCGACTACGCGGGCGCCCGCACCGCCACCCTCCAGGCCGCGGCCGACCTCTTCGGCCAGGGCAGCGCCACGTACAACACGGTCGCCGACACCTGGGCCGCGGTCAACGTCGGCTCCCGCGTCACGGACGGCGGCGGCACGGTCTTCGAGAGCACCGCAAAGGTGGCGATCCCGGACGCGGGCGCGGCGGTCACCTCGCCGATCGCCGTCAAGCGCAGCGGCAACGCCCCCGGCACCCTGAAGGTCGGGGTGGACATCACCCACTCCTACCGAGGCGACCTGGTGATCGACCTGCTCGCCCCGGACGGCACGGCCTACCGGCTGAAGAACGCGAACTCCCGTGACGCGGCCGCCGATGTGAAGGCGACCTACACCGTCAACGCCTCCGCGAAGCCGGCGAGCGGCACCTGGAAGCTGCGGGTCCGGGACGTCTACTCCGGCGACACCGGCACCCTCAACGGCTGGAAGTTGACGTTCTGACGGTGCGTGGCCACCTGATCGTCACCTGTATATGAAAGAGGCGCCACGGCGTCATCTGATTTCCGGCAACTCACCCGCTCTGCGGACAAGTTGGGCGTCGCTCCCGGTCTTCCGGGGGCGGCGCCCGGCTCCGTTATACGGACGGCGCGCACCTCTCCCCGAACGAGTTTCGGACAACCTCTTTACACCCCCCTGACATGTGCGCGTTCGAATGGCAGTCTTCCCGACGCATGTCACACCCGCATCGCTTTGCACCCCCACCATTTGGCAAAGTTGAAGGAGCACGCGTGACCCCCCGCATATCCCGTAAGACCCGTGTGGCCGGTACCGCCTTCGCGGCGGCGGCCCTGCTCGCCGCCGGCATCACCGCCGGCACCGCCGGAGCCTCCCCCGCCCCCACCGCCTCCGCCCAGGGCGGCTCCCCGCTCAAGCTGAGCGGCTCGCACCGCGCGGAACTGCTCCGCGACGCCGGTGCCGCCCGCGCGCAGACCGCGAAGGCGCTCGGCCTCGGCTCCCAGGAGCAGCTGGTCGCCAGGGACGTCATCAAGGACGCCGACGGCACCACGCACACCCGCTACGACCGCACCTACGCCGGACTGCCGGTGCTGGGCGGCGACTTGGTGGTGCACACCGCCAAGGGCGGCGCGATCAAGAGCACCACCAAGGCGGCGAAGTCCGCCATCGCGGTGGCCTCCACCACGGCGAAGATCGCCCCGAAGACGGCCGCGCTGGCCGCCGAGTCGACCGCCACCAAGACCATCGGCGCCAAGAAGGTCGACGCGCAGACGCCGCGCAAGGTGATCTGGGCCGCCAAGGGCACCCCGGTGCTGGCGTACGAGACCGTGGTCGGCGGCCTCCAGAAGGACGGCACCCCCAACGAGCTGCACGTCATCACCGACGCGAACACCGGCAAGAAGCTCTACCAGTACCAGGGCATCGAGAACGGCGTCGGCAACAGCGAGTACGCCGGCAAGGTCGACGTCGCCAGCAAGAAGGGCGGCAACGGCTTCGAGCTGACCGACGACGCCCGCGGCGGCCACCAGACGTTCAACCTGAGCGGCAGCGAGAGCGGCAACGGCAAGCTTTTCACCAACTCCACGGACACCTGGGGCGACGGCAAGCCGGAGAACCCGGAGACCGCCGGGGTCGACGCCGCCTACGGCGCCCAGGAGACCTGGGACTACTACAAGAACGTGCACGGCCGCAGCGGCATCAAGGGCGACGGCAAGGGCGCGACCTCCCGCGTCCACTACGGCCAGAACTACGTCAACGCCTTCTGGGACGACGGCTGCTTCTGCATGACGTACGGCGACGGCCAGGGCAACAAGAAGCCGCTGACCGCGCTGGACGTGGCCGGCCACGAGATGTCGCACGGCGTCACCGCGGCCACCGCGAAGCTGGAGTACAGCGGCGAGTCCGGCGGCCTGAACGAGGCCACCTCGGACATCTTCGGCGCCTCCGTCGCGTTCTACGCCAAGAACCCCGCCGAGCCGGGCAGCTACTTCATCGGCAAGAAGATCGACATCAACGGCGACGGCAAGCCGCTGCGCTACATGGACAAGCCCAGCAAGGACGGCCAGTCGCTGGACAACTGGAGCGCCGACGCCGGCAACGTCGACGTCCACTACTCCTCCGGCATCGCCAACCACTTCTTCTACCTGCTGTCCGAGGGCAGCGGCCCGAAGGACGCCAACGGCGACCACTACGACAGCCCGACCGCCGACGGCTCCAAGGTCACCGGCATCGGCCGGGACAAGGCCGAGAAGATCTGGTTCAAGGCGCTGACCGCCTACATGACCTCGACCACCGACTACAAGGCCGCCCGCGAGGCGACCGTCAAGGCCGCCACCGACCTCTACGGCGCGAACAGCGCCGAGGTCAAGGGCGTCGAGTCGGCCTGGACCGGCGTCAACGTCAAGTGAGCCGTCTGCTGACATCGCGTCAGACAAGGCCGCGCCACGGCTGATTGGGCAACCGCCCGATCGCGCACCGAGCGCACCGGGGTGCTCCCACCCCAGGAGCGGGGCGGTGTCCGGAAGTGTTCCGGGCACCGCCCCGCTCCCATGCCGTCGCCCTGCTACCGCCCGGTCCGCCGATATGGCCGATTCCACCCCCTGGTGCACTCTTGTACGGACCCCGCCGCGGCGAGAGGCTGCGGNATCTTTTCCCCCCCCCCCCCCCGCTCCCATGCCGTCGCCCTGCTACCGCCCGGTCCGCCGATATGGCCGATTCCACCCCCTGGTGCACTCTTGTACGGACCCCGCCGCGGCGAGAGGCTGCGGTATCGCGCCGACGGGCCCCGGCGCGGCACCGGACTTCCGCACACCGCAACTCCGCTGTGATCACACCGAGTTGAGGAGGCGAACGCCGACCGTGGCAGCACCGAGCCACCGCCGCCCGCCAGGGCGCCGGGCCCTGCCCGCCGGATCGCGGGGCGTGAGCGGTTACGTATCAGTAGTTCACGTTCCGGCTGATTTCCCGGCCGCCGCGTACGGGAAGGCTCACCGGGTACGCCGTTCCTCGCACACGATCCGCAGGACCCGATCCGGTCCGCCGTGCCATCCGCCAGCAGAGTGAAAGCGGACAGGAGCGCCCATGCCCGCACCCCGTCCTCCTACCGTGGAGCGGATACAAAGGACAAAACCCCACAAAGCATCACAAGCCCAGGTGAGCCCATGATCGGTCGCATCCCTGTTCTGGACATCCGCCCGCAGATCGACTGCGGCCGTCGCCCGGCGAAGGCGGTGGTGGACGAGACCTTCGAGGTCTCGGCCACCGTCTTCCGCGAAGGACACGACGCAGTCGCCGCGAACGTGGTGCTGCGCAACCCCGCGGGCCGCTGCGGCCCCTGGACCCCGATGCGGGAGCGGGCACCGGGCACCGACCGGTGGACGGCCGAGGTCACACCGGGGATCGAGGGTCGCTGGACGTTCACCGTGGAGGCGTGGTCCGACCCGGTCGCCACCTGGCGCAAGCACGCCGCGATCAAGATCCCCGCCGGTATCGACACCGAGCTGGTGCTCGCCGAGGGCGCCGAGCTGCACGAACGGGCCGCCGCCGAGGTCCCCAAGAGCGACGGGCGGGAGTCCGTCCTGGCCGCCGTCGACGCGCTGCGCGACACCGGCCTGCCGGCCGCCACCCGGCTCGCCGCCGCGCTCGCCACGGAAGTCGTCGACGCCCTGGACCGCCATCCGCTGCGCGAACTGCTCACCGTCTCACGCCCGATGCCGCTCGTCGTCGAGCGCCGCAGAGCCCTGTACGGCTCGTGGTACGAGCTCTTCCCGCGCTCCGAGGGCGCCGTCACCGGACCGGACGGCACCGCCGCGAGCGGCACCCTGCGCACCGCCGCCGAGCGGCTGCCGGCGGTCGCCGCGATGGGCTTCGACGTGGTCTACCTCCCGCCGGTCCACCCCATCGGCACGTCCTTCCGCAAGGGCCCCAACAACGCGCTGTCCGCGGGCCCGGACGACGTCGGCTCCCCCTGGGCCATCGGCTCGCCAGCCGGCGGCCACGACGCGCTCCACCCCGAACTGGGCACCTTCGAGGACTTCGACCACTTCGTACGGACCGCCCGCGACCTGCGGATGGAGGTGGCGCTGGACTTCGCCCTCCAGTGCTCCCCCGACCACCCCTGGGTCACCCTGCACCCCCAGTGGTTCCACCACCGCTCCGACGGCTCCATCGCCTACGCGGAGAACCCGCCGAAGAAGTACCAGGACATCTACCCCATCGCCTTCGACGGCGACTTCCGCGGGCTGGTCCGCGAGACCGAGCGGCTGCTGCGCTTCTGGATGGCCAAGGGCGTCCGGATCTTCCGGGTGGACAACCCGCACACCAAGCCGGTGGCGTTCTGGGAGAAGGTCATCAGCGACATCAACCGCACCGACCCGGACGTGCTGTTCCTGGCCGAGGCGTTCACCCGCCCCGCGATGCTGCACGCCCTCGCCCAGATCGGCTTCCACCAGTCGTACACCTACTTCACCTGGCGCAACACCAAGCAGGAGCTGACCGAGTACCTCACCGAGCTGACCGGCGAGAGCGCCGGCTACCTGCGGCCCAACTTCTTCGTGAACACCCCCGACATCCTGCACGCCTACCTCCAGGAGGGCGGCCGGCCCGCCTTCGAGGTGCGCGCCGTACTGGCCGCCACCCTCTCCCCCACCTGGGGCGTCTACGCGGGGTACGAGCTGTGCGAGGCGACCCCGCTGCGGCGCGGCAGCGAGGAGTACCTCGACTCGGAGAAGTACCAACTCAGGCCCCGCGACTGGGAGTCCGCGGCCCGCGAGGGGCGTACCATCGCCCCGCTCATCACCGCCCTCAACCGGGTCCGCCGCCGCCATCCCGCACTCCAGCAGCTGCGCAACCTGCACTTCCACCAGGTCGACAACGACGCCGTCATCGCCTACTCCAAACACGAGGGGCACGGCGACGGAGCCGACACGGTGCTCACAGTGGTCAACCTCGACCCGCACCACACCCACGAGGCGACGGTGTCGTTGGACATGCCGGAACTCGGCCTCGGCCGGCACGATTCCTTCCCGGTGCGCGACGAGCTCACCGGCGACACCTACCACTGGGGCAGGGACAACTATGTGCGCCTGGAGCCGGGCAGTTCGCTCGCGCCCGCTCATGTGCTGTCACTGCGACCGTCCTCACCGATCGGAGGGTCACCCAATTGATCGTCAATGAGCCTGTTCCCGACACGTTCGAAGACACCCCGGAGAAGGACCGGGATCCCGGATGGTTCAAACGGGCCGTCTTCTACGAGGTCCTGGTGCGCTCGTTCCAGGACAGCAACGGCGACGGCATCGGGGACCTCAAAGGCATCACGGCCAAGCTGGACTACCTGCAATGGCTGGGGGTGGACTGCCTGTGGCTGCCGCCGTTCTTCAAGTCCCCGCTGCGGGACGGCGGCTACGACGTCTCCGACTACACCGCGGTACTCCCCGAGTTCGGCGACCTGGCCGACTTCGTCGAATTCGTGGACGCCGCGCACCACCGCGGAATGCGGGTCATCATCGACATGGTGATGAACCACACCAGCGACCAGCACCCGTGGTTCCAGGAATCCCGCACCGATCCGGAAGGGCCGTACGGCGACTACTACGTCTGGGCGGACGACGACAAGCAGTACGCCAACGCCCGGATCATCTTCGTCGACACCGAAGCCTCCAACTGGACCTTCGACCCGGTCCGCAAGCAGTACTACTGGCACCGGTTCTTCTCCCACCAGCCGGACCTCAACTACGAGAATCCGGCCGTCCAGGAGGAGATGATCTCCGCCCTGCGGTTCTGGCTCGACCTGGGGATCGACGGCTTCCGGCTGGACGCGGTGCCGTACCTCTACGCCGAGGAGGGCACCAACTGCGAGAACCTGCCGGCCTCGCACGCCTTCCTCAAGCGGGTCCGCGCGGAGATCGACGCGCACTACCCGGACACCGTGCTGCTGGCCGAGGCCAACCAGTGGCCGGAGGACGTGGTCGACTACTTCGGCGACTACGCGGTCGGCGGCGACGAATGCCACATGGCCTTCCACTTCCCGGTCATGCCGCGCATCTTCATGGCGGTCCGCCGTGAATCCCGCTACCCGGTCTCGGAGATCCTGGCCAAGACCCCGCAGATCCCCTCCGGCTGCCAGTGGGGCGTCTTCCTGCGCAACCACGACGAGCTGACCCTCGAAATGGTCACGGACGAAGAGCGCGACTACATGTACGCGGAGTACGCGAAGGACCCGCGTATGCGCGCCAACATCGGTATCCGCCGCCGGCTCGCCCCGCTGCTGGACAACGACCGCAACCAGATCGAGCTCTTCACCGCGCTGCTGCTCTCGCTGCCCGGCTCGCCGATCCTCTACTACGGCGACGAGATCGGGATGGGCGACAACATCTGGCTCGGCGACCGCGACGCGGTGCGCACGCCGATGCAGTGGACGCCGGACCGCAACGCCGGATTCTCCTCGTCCGACCCGGGCCGACTGTTCCTGCCGACCATCATGGATCCCGTCTACGGCTACCAGGTCACCAACGTCGAGGCGGCGATGAGCTCGCCGTCGTCGCTGCTGCACTGGACCCGCCGGATGATCGAGATCCGCAAGCAGAACCCGGCGTTCGGGCTCGGCAGCTACACCGAACTGCCCTCCTCGAACCCCGCGGTGCTGGCGTTCCTGCGGGAGGCGCCGGGCAGCGAGGGCGCGGACGACGACCTGGTGCTGTGCGTGCACAACTTCTCGCGCTTCGCGCAGCCGACGGAGCTGGACCTCCAGTCCTTCAACGGCCGCCATCCGGTGGAACTCATCGGCGGCGTGCGCTTCCCCGCCATCGGCCAGCTGCCGTACCTGCTGACCCTCGCGGGCCACGGCTTCTACTGGTTCCGACTGCGCAGGAACCCCGCTTAGCCCCTGCCCCACCGGGCACGGGCCCCCGGTGCCTCCGCCCGTACGCGGCCTGCCGGCGCGTACGGGCGTTTTCTGACCTTCCGCTCGGGCAACCTCCCTACTACCGCACGGGCCGCGAGGGCCATGGACGGTCCCCCCGGCCCGGGTGGGGGTCCCCTGCTCATCAGAGCTCGGGGGTGGGGATCCCCCCTGCTCGTCAGAGCTCGGGGAGCACCGCCGCACAGCGAAGCGAACGCCCAGAAACGCCGAAAACGCGCGCGCGTACGGACGATCTCGCCCGACACGTCCCATACCGCCGCTCAGTGAAGGCCGCATTCCGGGACACTTTGCCTATCTGTCGTGTGCCCGGGGAAAGGACGCGACGCCATGTCGGACACCGCCTCGACCCGTGCCACCCGAAACACCCCTGACCGCCCGCTGGTCACCGCACCCGATCTGCTGTCCTCGCTGGCACCGCTGCTCGCCGAATGGGTGCCCCGCCAGCGCTGGTTCGCCGGCAAGGGACGGCTGATCACCGGCTTCACGCTGGTCTCGGCGACCGAACTGCTGCCGTCCAACGGCGACGGCGGCGGCACACCGGGCCTGCTCCAGCTGCTGATCCGCGCCCAGCAGAGCGCCCCGCCGGGCCGCGCGCCGGCCGGCGGGGACTGCTACCAGCTGCTGCTGGGCGCCCATCCCGCACCGCCGCCGCAGCTCGCGCCCGCGGTGATCGGCCGCCCGGCCGGCGGCCCGCTGCGCGGCCGCACCGTCTACGACGCGCTGCTCGACAACCGGCTCTGCGGGCTGCTGCTGGAGCGGCTGCGGGTCCCGGGCCGGATCGGGGCGCTGCGCTTCTGCCGGGAGCCGGACACCGACATCCCCACCGGGCTGCCCGCCCGGCCGATCGCCGTCGAGCAGTCCAACTCGTCCATCGTCTATGGAGATACGTTCATCCTGAAGGTCTTCCGGCGAATCGAGCCCGGTGTCAACCCGGACCTGGAGCTGCCGCGCGCCCTGGCCGGCGCCCAGTGCGCCCGGGTCCCGGCCCCCGCCGCCTGGTTCGAGGCGGCGACCCCCGAGGAGAGCGGCGAGGCGACCACGCTGGGCGTCCTCCAGCCGTTCCTGTCCGGTTCGGCGGACGGCTGGCAGCTGGCCCTCAACGCGCTCGCGGTGCGCGCCGACTTCACCGGGTCGGCACGGGCCCTCGGCCATGCCACCGCCGAGGTGCACACCGCGCTCGCCCAGACCCTGCCCACCACCGAACTGCGCCGCCCGCAGCTGGAGGTGATCGCCGCCCAGATGCACGAGCGGCTGGAGGCGACCGCGCGCGCCGTACCGGTGCTCCAGCCCTACCGCGGGCGGCTGCGCACCGCCTTCGACGCGCTCGCCGCGGTCGGCCACGACGGCCGCAGCTGGGCCGCCCAGCGCATCCACGGCGACCTCCATCTGGGCCAGACGCTGCGCTCGGCCCGGGGAGGCCACTGGTCGCTGATCGACTTCGAGGGCGAACCGGCCCGGCCGCTGGCCGAGCGGCGCCGCCCGCAGCCGGCCGTCCGCGATGTGGCGGCGATGCTCCGCTCCTTCGACTACGCGGCCCGCAGCGGACCGGCCGGCGGCGACCCCTGGGCGCTGGACTGGGCCCGCCGCACCCGCGCCGCCTACTGCCTGGGCTATGCCGAGGCCGGCGGCCTGGACCCGCGCTCCGCCCCGGAACTGATGCGCGCCTACGAGACGGACAAGGCCGTCTACGAGGTGCTGTACGAGGCACGGCACCGGCCCGACTGGCTGTCCGTACCGATGGCGGCGATCCGCAGGCTGGCGGCCTGCGGGGAGCCGGGGGCGGCCGGCTGACCCGCGCCCGTACGCCGGGCCCGCCGCCCGCGCCCGCCCCACCCACCAGGCACCGACGCCCGGCACCGACCGACCCCGCCCCTAGGAGGCCCCCTCGTGACCGCCCGCCCGTCACCCGCCACCACCCCGGACGGAATCGCTTCGCGATGCTCCCCCACATCGCCGTCACCCACCACCACCCCGGACGGACTCTCCCCCGGGCTCCGTCCCGGAGGCCCCCCGCCGCGCGATCCCACCGCACGGGCCGCCGCCCCCCAGGCCGCTCCCCAGGCCCCCGCCCCGGCCCCCGGCGGCCGGCAGGTGCCCGCCGCCGAGCCCCTGTCCGACGAGGACCGCGGGCGGCTGCTCGGCGGCGCGCACCACGACCCGCACGCCCTGCTCGGCGCGCACCCGGTGTCCGGCGGGCTGCGGATCCGGGTGCTGCGGCCGTACGCGAAGGCCGTCACGGTCGTGGGGAAGGGGCTGCGGGCCGCGCTCCGCTCCGAAGGGGACGGGCTGTTCGCCGGCGTCCTGCCGCTGCGCACGGTCCCGGACTACGAGCTGCTGGTCGACTACGGCGACGGCGGCCGACTGACCGTACGGGACCCGTACCGCTTTCTGCCGGCGCTCGGGGAGCTGGATCTGCACCTGTTCGGCGAGGGCCGGCACGAGCAGCTGTGGCAGGCGCTGGGGGCGCGGACCATGGAGCACCAGGGCGTGCTCGGCACCCGCTTCACGGTGTGGGCACCCAACGCCCAAGGGGTGCGGGTCGTCGGGGACTTCAACTACTGGGACGGCACCGGCTTCCCGATGCGGTCGCTGGGCTCGTCCGGGGTCTGGGAGCTGTTCCTGCCGGGCATCGGCGAGGGCGAGCTGTACAAGTTCGAGATCACCCGGCCGGACGGCTCGACGACCGTGCGCGCCGACCCGATGGCGCGCCGGACCGAGTGCCCGCCGGCCAGCGCGTCGGTGGTGGAGGCGTCGCACTACCGCTGGCGGGACGCCGACTGGATGGCCCGGCGCGGTGCGCGGCCGGTGCACACCTCGCCGTTCTCGGTCTACGAGATCCACCTCCCGTCCTGGCGGCCCGGTCTCACCTACCGCCAGCTGGCCGCCCAACTCCCCGCCTACGTCAAGGACCTGGGCTTCACGCACGTGGAGTTCATGCCGGTCGCCGAGCACCCCTTCGGCGGCTCGTGGGGCTACCAGGTGACCGGTTTCTACGCGCCCACCGCCCGTATGGGCACCCCGGACGACTTCCGGTTCCTGATCGACGCGCTGCACCGGGCGGGGATCGGCGTGCTGATGGACTGGGTGCCGGCGCACTTCCCGCGCGACGACTGGGCGCTGGCGGAGTTCGACGGGCGCCCGCTGTACGAGCCGGGGGACCCGGCACGGGCCGCGCACCCGGACTGGGGCACGCTGGAGTTCGACTACGGCCGCACCGAGGTGCGCAACTTCCTGGTCGCCAACGCGGTGTACTGGTGCGAGGAGTTCCACATCGACGGGCTGCGGGTGGACGCGGTCGCCTCGATGCTCTACCTCGACTACTCGCGCGGGGACGGCGGCTGGACGCCGAACGCCCACGGTGGGCGGGAGAACCTGGACGCGGTCGCCTTCCTCCAGGAGATGAACGCGACGGTCTACCGGCGTTGCCCCGGTGTCGTCACCATCGCCGAGGAGTCCACCGCCTGGGACGGCGTCACCCGCGCCACGCACCACGTCGGGGCGGGCGGCTTCGGCGGGCTGGGCTTCGGGCTGAAGTGGAACATGGGCTGGATGCACGACTCCCTCGGCTACGTCGAGAAGGAGCCGGTGCACCGCAAGTACCACCACGGCGAGATGACCTTCTCGATGATCTACGCCTATTCGGAGAACTACGTCCTGCCGATCTCGCACGACGAGGTGGTGCACGGCAAGCGCGCGCTGGTGTCGAAGATGCCCGGCGACTGGTGGCAGCAGCGCGCCAACCACCGTGCGTACCTGGGCTTCATGTGGGCCCATCCGGGCAAGCAACTCCTCTTCATGGGGCAGGAGTTCGCCCAGGGCGCGGAGTGGGCGGAGAGCCACGGCCCGGACTGGTGGCTGCTGGACCCGTCGTACGAGGCGGAGCCGGACCACCGGGGCATGCGCGATCTGGTACGCGACCTCAACCGCCGGTACGCGGCCCTGCCCGCTCTGTGGGAGCGCGACACCGACCCCGCGGGCTTCTCGTGGATCGACGGCGGCGCGAGCGAGGACAACGTCTTCTCCTTCGTCCGCCACGCCGCCGACGGCAGCCCGCTCGTCGCGGTGACCAACTTCTCGCCCGTCGTGCGCCACGCGTACCGCATCGGCGTCCCGGACCGCGTCCCCGCCTGGCGCGAGGTCCTCAACACCGACGCCCCCCGCTACGGCGGCAGCGGCGTCGCCAACCCCGCCTCCCTGCCCGCCGAACCGGTCCCCTGGAACGGCCGCGAGCGCTCCGTCGCGGCGGTCCTGCCGCCGCTGGCCACCATCTGGATGCTGCCCGCCTAGGCGGGCGGCGCCGAAGGGGCGGGCGCCCCGTGGCGCCCGCCCCTTCTCCCCTCCTGCGCGTCCCGCGCGTCCGGAGCCACCGCCCAGCGTCAGCCGGGGGAGCGTCAGACCGTCGCGGACGTCTTCTCCGCACCGTCCCGCGGCGCGGCGGCCTCGGGGGCGGGCGGTGTGCCGTGGGCCTCGGCGGCCAGGGTCCGCTCGTCGAACGGCAGCCGGCCGGCGAGCACCTCGGCGACCCGGGCCTTGTCGACCTCCTTGGTCCAGGTGCCGATCAGGACGGTGGCCGCCGCGTTACCGGCGAAGTTGGTCATCGCGCGGGCCTCGCTCATGAAGCGGTCGATGCCGACGATCAGGCCGACGCCGTCGACGAGATCGGGGCGGTGCGACTGGAGGCCGCCGGCCAGGGTCGCCAGGCCCGCGCCGGTGACGCCGGCCGCGCCCTTGGACGCGATGACCATGAAGAGCAGGAGCGAGACCTGCTGGCCGAGGGAGAGCGGCTTGCCCATCGCCTCGGCGACGAACAGCGAGGACATCGTCAGGTAGATGGCGGTGCCGTCGAGGTTGAAGCTGTAGCCGGTCGGGACGGTGATGCCGACGACCGGGCGGCTGACGCCCAGGTGCTCCATCTTCGCGATCAGCCGCGGCAGCGCCGACTCCGAGGAGGAGGTGGACAGGATCAGCAGGAACTCCCGGCCGAGGTACTTCAGCAGCGCGAAGACGTTCACCCCGGCGCAGAGCCGCAGCAGCGCGCCGAGCACCACGACCACGAAGAGCAGGCAGGTGACGTAGAAGCCGGTCATGATGGCGACCAGGGACGTCAGCGCCTTCACGCCGGTGGCGCCGATGACGGCGGCCATGGCACCGAAGGCACCCACCGGCGCCACCCACATGATCATCGACAGCACCCGGAAGACCAGCTTCTGGAGGTGGCCGATCCCGCGCAGCACCGGCTCGCCGGCCGCGCCCAGCGCCTGGAGGCCGAAGCCGACCAGCAGCGCCACCAGCAGGGTCTGGAGCACCTCGCCCTTGGTGAGGGCGGAGACCAGGGTGGTCGGGATGATGCCCAGGAGGAAGTCGGTGGTCGACTCGTGGCCACCGGCGGTCTGGGCCTGGCCGGCGTGCCGGAGCGCCTCGGTCAGGTGCAGGCCGGAACCGGGCTCCAGGATGTTGCCGACGACCAGGCCGATGGCCAGCGCGACGGTGGACATCACCATGAAGTAGCCGAGGGCCAGCCCGCCCACCGCGCCGACCTTGGCCGCCTTGCGGACCGAGCCGACGCCCAGCACGATGGTGCAGAAGATGATCGGCGAGATCATCATCTTGATGAGGTTCACGAACCCCGTGCCGAGCGGCTTGAGCTGGACGGCGAAGCCGGGTGCGACGAAGCCCACGGCGATGCCGAGCAGGACCGCCGCGATGACGGCGATGTAGAGGAAATGGGTCCGGTCCCGCTTGGCCGGCGGGGTCTCCTCGGCGGTGTCCCCGGACGGCGGGGTCTGTGCAGCCACGGCTGCCTCCTCGGGTCTGCGGTTCTGCGCCGATCTGCGGCTCCGGCGCACAACAAGTCCCGGCGACTATGCATGGCCGTGTGGCGCCCGTCACCCTTACGTACATTTCGTTCACGTAAAAGTGACCGTGCAGACTGTTATGCATGCGCCTCCCCCGTCCCCGGCCGCCCCGACGGCCCTGGCGGCTGCGCGGCCCCCGCAGCCTCGCCGGGCAGCTCTTCGCCATGCAGGTCGTGCTGGTCGCGGTGGTGGTCGTGGGCTGCGCGGTGTTCGCGTACCTCAGCGCGGGGCGGCAGGCGGAGGAGACCGCGCGCCGGCAGGCGACCGCGGCGGCCACCGCCGTGGCCGACTCCCCGGCGGTGGTGGCGGCGGCCCGGACGAAGGACCCGACGGCCGCGCTCCAGCCGTACGCCGAGCGGTTGCGCAGGGACGCCGGGGTCGACTTCGTGGTGGTCATGGCGCCGGACGGGACGCGCTGGACGCATCCGGAGCCGTCCGCGATCGGCGGGAAGTACCTCGGGCACATCGGGCCCGCACTGCACGGCCGGATCTTCGCCGAGACGCACCTGGGCGTGCTGGGCCGGTCGGTGCGGGTCGTCGCGCCGGTCCGCGACCCGGGGCGAAACGGCCGGATCACCGCGCTGGTCAGCTCCGGGATCACCATCGCGACGATCAGCGAGCAGCTGCGGGACCAGGTTCTGGCGCTGGCCGGGGTGGCCGCGGCGGCGCTGGCGCTGGGCGGCGCCGGAACGTACGTGATCAACGCCCGGCTGCGCCGGCACACCCACGGGATGAACGCCGCCGAGCTGAGCCGGATGCACGACTACCACCAGGCCGCGCTGCACGCCGTCCGCGAGGGGCTGCTGATGCTCGACGGGCAGCGCAGGGTCGCGCTGATCAACGACGGCGGGCGGGAGCTGCTGGGCCTCTCGCAGGACGCGGTGGGCCGCACCGTCGGCGAGCTGGGGCTGCCGGAGCCGCTGACCGAGGCGCTGCGGGCGGCCGGCCCGCGGGTCGACGAGCTGCATCTGACCGGCGAGCGGGTGCTGGTCGTCAACTCCTCCCCGGTCTCCGGCGGGGAGCACCGCGGCAGCGTCGTCACCCTCCGCGACCACACCGAACTCCAGGCGCTGTCCGGCGAGTTGGACTCCGTACGCGGCTTCGCCGAGGCGCTGCGCTCGCAGGCGCACGAGGCCGCCAACCGGCTGCACACGGTGGTCTCGCTGATCGAACTGGGGCGCGCCGAGGAGGCCGTGGAGTTCGCCACCGCCGAGCTGGAGCTGGCCCAGGCGCTGACCGACCGGGTCGTCGGCGCGGTCGCCGAACCGGTGCTGGCCGCGCTGCTGCTCGGCAAGGCCGCCCAGGCCGGCGAGCGCGGCGTCGAGCTGGTCCTCACCCCGGACAGCCGGATCGACGACGGGCTGCTGCCGCCGCGGCTGCCGGCCCGCGACCTGGTGACCGTGCTGGGCAACCTCGTCGACAACGCCATCGACGCCGCGGCCCCGCCGCAGGAGCACGGCGCGCCCCCGCAGGTGCGGGTGAGCGCGCGGGCGGACGCCGGGGAACTGCTGCTGTGCGTCACGGACAACGGGCCCGGGGTCGCCGCGGACGCGACCGACGAGGTGTTCCGGCGCGGCTGGAGCACCAAGGAGCCCGCCGGGCGCGGCGACCGCGACGGCTCCCGGGGACTGGGGCTCGCGCTGGTCCGGCAGGCGGTCCGGCGCAACGGCGGCACGATCGTCCTCGGCCGGGGGCCGGACGGCGGCGCCCGGTTCACCGTCCGGCTGCCGCTGCGGGTGGCACCATGAGGCGCCCTCTCCCCCGCTCCGCCGGCCGCCCGGCGGCGAAAGGACGTGCCCGGTGAGCCCTGCCGACATCCGGGTCCTGGTCGTCGAGGACGATCCGGTCGCCGCCGCCGCGCACGCCCTTTACGTGGGGCGGGTGCCGGGCTTCGCGGTGTCCGGCACCGTGCACTCGTGCGCCGACGCGCGCCGCCATCTCGACCACCACCCGGTCGACCTGCTGCTGCTCGACCTCTACCTGCCGGACGGTCACGGACTCCAGCTGGTGCGGACGCTGCGCGCGGCCGGACACGGCGCGGACATCATCGCGGTGACCTCCGCCCGCGATCTGGCGATGGTGCGCGAGGGCGTCTCGCTGGGCGTGGTCCAGTACGTGCTCAAGCCGTTCACCTTCGCCACCCTGCGCGAGCGGCTGGTCCGCTACGCCGAGTTCCGCGCGACGACCGGGGAGGCCAGTGGGCAGGACGAGGTGGACCGGGCGCTCGCCGCGCTGCGCGCCCCGCGGCCGGCCTCGCTGCCCAAGGGGCTGACCGCGGCCACCCTGCGGGCGGTGACCGATGTGCTGCGGGGCGCCGTCGAGGGGCTGACCGCGACCGAGGCCGCCGCGGACGTCGGGATCTCCCGGATCACCGCGCGCCGCTACCTGGAGCACCTGGTGGCGGGCGGCCAGGCCGTCCGCGCCCCGCAGTACGGCCAGGTCGGCCGCCCGGAGTTGCGCTATCGCTGGTCGGGGCATTGACCCGGTGTGACCGGTGGCTTACTTTCAGCAGGCAGTACGCCGTGGTGAGTTGACCGTGGTCCGTTGGAGGTCGTGCCGTGCGCTCCACCACCCTGCTGATGTTGTTCACCGCCGCCGTGCTGGCCGCCGGCGCGCTCACCGCCTGCGGCGGCGGGTCCGGGAGCGACCGGAACACCGTCACGGTCGCCTTCATCAAGGACACCGACAACGCGGTGCGCGTCCGGGACAACTATGTCGCCCTCGTGGCACGGCAGTTCGAGAAGGCGAACCCCGGCAAGAAGGTCCGGTTGATCCCCATCCAGGCCGCGGAGAACGACTACTACACCAAGATCCAGCAGATGATGCGCTCCCCGAAGACCGCGCCCGACGTGGTCTACGAGGACACCTTCCTGGTCAACTCCGACATCACGGCGGGGCTGTTGCGTCCCATGGACCCTTACCTCGCGAAGTGGGCCGCCTGGCGGCAGTTCGAGCCGTCGGCCAGGGCCGCGGCGAGGGGGCAGGACGGCAGGACGTACGGCGTCCCGGACGGCACCGACACCCGCGGGCTGTGGTTCAACAAGAACGTCTTCCGCAAGGCTGGGCTGCCCGCCGACTGGCACCCCCGCACCTGGGACGACGTTCTGCAGGCCGCCCGCACGATCAAGCAGCGGGTCCCCGGCGTCATCCCGCTGAACGTCTTCACCGGCAAGGGCGCGGGCGAGGCCGCCGTGATGCAGGGCTTCGAGATGCTGCTGTACGGCACCGGGCACGACCAGCTCTACGACCCCGGCGCGCGGAAGTGGGTCACCGGCACCCAGGGGTTCAAGGATAGCCTCGGCTTCATCGACACCGTCTACAAGGAGAAGCTGGGGCCCGACGTCTCCGACGCGCTCAGCCCCAACATCCAGACCAACGTGGCCGCCGAGCTGCTGCCCGACCAGAAGCTCGCCATCGACCTCGACGGCTCCTGGCTGGCCCAGCAGTGGCAGAAGACGGGCGGCGGGAAGCCGTGGCCGGCCTGGTCGACGACGCTGGGCCAGACGCCGTTCCCGACGCAGCACGGCGCCCCGCCCGGCCGGGTCAGCCTGGCCGGCGGCTGGACCTGGTCGGTACCGCAGCGGGCCCAACACCCCGATCTTGCCTGGAAGTTGATCGAGACCTTCCAGTCGCGGAGCAACGCGCTGGAGTGGTGCGTGCGGGGCGCCCAGATCACCGTTCGCAAGGACGTGGCGGCCGATCCGCGGTATCTGAAGTCGGTTCCGGGCGTCGGCTTCTTCACCGGTCTGGTGCCCATCAGCCAGTACCGGCCCGCGCTGCCCGAATACCCCAGGGTCGCCGCGGCGATCGGGGAGGCGACGGAGTCCGTCACCGCCGGCGACGCCTCGCCGGACAAGGCGGCCGGGGAGTACGACGCCACGGTGCGGTCCGTGGTCGGCGGCCGGGTCGTCGCCAAGCCGTGAACCGGCACCTGCTGCGCTGGTCGCCGCTGGCCCCGGCCACCGTCCTGCTGCTGCTCTTCCTGGCCGGGCCCATCGGCTACTGCGGCTACCTCGCCTTCACCGACACCCAGCTGACCGGCCAGCAGTCGGCGTCCTTCGTCGGGCTGGCCAACTTCCGGCACGCCTTCGCCGATCCGGCCTTCCGCAACGCGGTGGTGCTGACGCTGGTGTTCACGGTCGTCTCCTCGCTCCTCGGCCAGAACACGCTCGGGCTGGCGCTGGCCGGGCTGATGCGGCGCGCGTCGCGGCCGGTGCGGACGGTGACCGGCGCGGTGGTGATCACCGCCTGGGTGCTCCCGGAGATCGTCGCGGGCTTCCTCCTCTACACCTTCTTCGAGCGGCGCGGCACCCTCAACGCCCTCCTGGCATGGCTCCATCTCCCCACCCAGGACTGGCTGTTCACCCTGCCCATCCTGGCCGTGTCGTTCGCCAACGTCTGGCGCGGCACGGCCTTCTCGATGCTGGTCTACTCCGCGGCGCTCTCCGAGATCCCCCAGGAGGTCGCCGAGTCCGCGGCGGTGGACGGCGCGGGCGGGCTGCGCCGGCTGTGGCACATCACGCTCCCGATGATCCGCCGCTCCATCGGCACCAATCTGATGCTCAACACCCTCCAGACGCTCTCCGTCTTCGGGCTGATCTGGGCGATCACCCGCGGCGGCCCCGGCAACCGCAGCCAGACGCTGCCGGTGTTCATGTACGACCAGGCGTTCCTGAAGTCCCTGATCGGGTACGGCACGGCGGTGGCGCTGCTGCTGCTCGTGGTGGGCGCGCTGTTCTCGGCGGTCTACCTGCGACTGCTGCGGGAGGACACCTGATGCGGCCGGTGCGTACGGGACCGCGGGGGCCGGCGGCGGCCGCCCGGCGGCGCCCGGTCCGCGGGCGGCCGGTGCTCCGGCGCGCCACCCGGCACCGGCTCGCCGCCGACGCCGCGCTGCTGGTCGCCGCGGTGGCGTTCGCGATCCCGCTGGCCTGGCTGGTGCTGGCGTCGCTGGACCCGCACGCGACGCTCCGGGTGGGGCTCCCCGCCCCGCCCACCCTGCGCAACTTCTCGGCGGTGCTGACCGACGAGATCACCTTCACCCCGATGCTCAACAGCCTGCTGATCTGCGGCGGCGCGACCCTGCTCACGGTGGTCTGCGCGGCGCTCGCCGGCTACCCGCTGTCCCGCTACCGGTCCCGTTTCAGCCGCCCGTACCTGCTCACCGTCCTGTTCGCGACCTGCCTGCCGATCACCGCGGTGATGGTCCCGGTCTACGGGCTGTTCGTGCGGGTCGACCTGATCGACACCCGGTACGGCACCGCGCTGTTCCTGGCCGCGGCGCAACTCCCGTTCGCCATCTGGCTGATGAAGAACTTCATGGACGGGGTGCCGAAGGCGCTGGAGGAGGCCGCCTGGACGGACGGCGCGTCCTGGTGGCAGACCCTGCGGCGGATCATCCTGCCGCTCATGGGGCCCGGCTGCGGTGTCGTCGCGATCTACACCTTCATCATGATGTGGGGGAACTTCTTCGTCCCGTTCATGCTGCTGCTCTCGCCCGACCGGCTTCCGGCGTCGGTCAGCATTTTCACTTTCTTCGGGAATTACGGCGCCATCGCCTTCGGTGAACTCGCCGCATTCTCGATCCTTTACTCGACACCGGTGATCTTGCTGTACATCCTTGTCTCCAGGCGGCTGGGCGGCGGCTTCGCGCTCGGCGGCGCGGTGAAGGGCTGACCGGCCGGGACCGGAACGGGATCCGGGAAGGGCCGGCGCACCGGCCCGGCGGCCCGTTGGCCGGAAAGCGGCGAAAGACGGCCGGGGACGGACTGTCGCCACGTACCTTCCTCCAACCCGGAAACTTGGATATCCGCACGATAGGTGCGAAGCCGTACCGTCACCTACCGTGTGCCGGTGAACACGCACGACGGGGACGCGCGCAGGCCCCCTTTCAACGCCGCCGCCGCCCGCCGGCTGCGCGAGGCCCTCGGCATGACCCATGCGCATGTCGCCTATGGAATCTGGGCCGCTTACGGAATTCAGCTGCAACCGGTGACGGTGGCCTCCTGGGAATTGGGCGAGAGCGCCCCCACGGAAGCCGAGCTGACCGCACTCGCGGGCGCTTTGTGGTGCGCCCCCGCCGAACTCCTCAGCGCGCCCGGAACCCTGCGCGAACACCGCCTCGCGCTCGGCTTCGCCCCGGCCGACCTGGCCCGGTGGATCGGCATGGACCAGAGCGCGTACGAGCGCCTGGAGGACGGCGGGCCCTGGCGCGGCACCGAGCGCCAGGCCGCCGCCCTCGCCGAGGCGCTGCAGCTGCCGCGGCCCGCGCTGCTCCGCTGCACCGGTCAGGAGGAGCAGCTCGCCGAGCTGCTGACCAGCGCCGCCACCACCCGCTGGCAGGGCTTTGTCCGTCCGGTCGGCAAGCTCGCACCGCTGCCCAAGGAACTGCTCCAGGACGTCCTCCAGCAGCTGCACGACGAATACCACGCGACCATGGCGGCCTCGCTGAGCTGGACCGGCGGGGACGCCCCCGACGAGTCCGGCCGGGCCGGGCGCGACTTCCTCGGCGGCATCGTGGCGGAGTTCTGGCGCCTGGCAGGTGAGGCGGAGCCGCCACGGTGACCGGCCGCGGCCGGTCCCGACCCTGACGTGTCCCCGTCGGTCTGCGGGCGGAGCCCCGTCCGTCCAGAGGATGACGCCGGGGGCCGGCGTGGCACCTGCGGCCGGTGCGGCATTCGGTCCCTGCGGGCGAAGACCGCGCTGACCTGCGGGATCGAGGATGGGGGTATCGCCTTTTCCATCCCCCTTCAGGAGTTCCGGTGCCGCACGCCGCCGTCCCCCGTCCCACCGTCCCCGCCCGCGCCACCGCCGTCGCCGCCCGCGCCACCGACCTGAGCAGGGTCTACGGCCAGGGTGAGACCCGGGTGGTCGCGCTGGACTCCGTCAACGTGGAGTTCGGCCGGGCCCGGTTCACCGCCATCATGGGCCCGTCGGGCTCCGGCAAGTCCACCCTCATGCACTGCATGGCCGGGCTGGACTCGATCTCCGCCGGCTCCGCCCGGATCGGGGACGTCGAGCTGGCGTCGCTGGGCGACAAGCAGCTGACCCGGCTGCGCCGGGACAGGATCGGCTTCATCTTCCAGGCGTTCAACCTGCTGCCGACGCTGACCGCGCTGGAGAACATCACGCTCCCGATGGCCATCGCCGGCCGCCGCCCCGACCAGGAGTGGATAAACCGGGTCGTGGAGACCGTCGGCCTCTCCGGGCGGCTCGGCCACCGGCCCGCGCAGCTCTCCGGCGGCCAGCAGCAGCGGGTCGCGGTGGCCCGCGCACTGGCCGCCCAGCCCGAGATCATCTTCGCGGACGAGCCGACCGGCAACCTCGACTCCCGCTCCGGCGCCGAAGTCCTGGGCTTCCTGCGGGAGTCGGTGCGCGCGATGGACCAGACCGTGGTGATGGTGACCCACGACCCGGTCGCCGCCGGGTACGCGGACCGGGTGGTCTTCCTCGCGGACGGCCGGATCGTCGAGGAGCTGCACGAGCCGACCGCGGACGCCGTCCTGGACCGGATGCGGATGTTCGACGCCAAGGGCCGGACGAGCTAGAGCCGCCCTCACCACAGGCCGTACGGCCGCCGGCGCACCGCCCGGCCGCGTCCCCGCCACCTCCCGGACCCAGGACTGACACCACCACCATGCTGCGAACCGCCCTGCGCAACGTCCTTGCGCACAAAGCCCGTCTGCTGATGACCGCGCTCGCGGTCCTGCTCGGCGTCGCCTTCGTCGCCGGCACCCTGATCTTCAGCGACTCCGTCGGCGAGGCCGTCAAGAACGCCTCCGCCAAGAACCTCAAGGACGTGGCCGTCTCCGTGAAGGCCACCTCGGACCCCGACGCCGGCCCCGGCCCCGGAAAGGACGGCAGGCGGACCACCGCGCTCGACACCCGGCTCGCCGACCGGATCCGCGCGCTGCCGGGCGTGACGTCCGTACGGTCCGACGTCACCGGCGAGGCGACCCTGGCCGGCCGCGACGACCAGCCGATCGGCAACGGCTGGCAGAACCACGCCGCGAACTACCAGCCGGGCAAGGACGGTACGGACAGCCGCTACCCGCTGGTCCGCGGCCGCGGCCCGGCGAACGGGAACGAGATCGCGCTGGCCGAGTCCACCGCGAAGGCGGCCGGTGTCGGCATCGGCGACACCGTGCGGTTCGCCACCGACGGCCCGGTGCTGACGAAGAAGCTGGTCGGCATCGTGGGTACCGACGACCCGGCGGTGACCGCGGGCGGCAGCCTGGCGCTGTTCGACACCGCCACCGCGCAGCGGCTGTATCTGCACCCCGGCCAGTTCGACGAGCTGGTGGTGGCCGCCGCCCCCGGCACCGACCAGCAGAAGCTGACCGCCGAGGTCGGTCAACTCCTGCCCGCCAAGCGCGCCCAGGCGACCTCCGGACGGCAACTCGCCGCCGAGCAGGCCCGGATGATCGCCGAGCAGAACAGCGCCCTCAGCAAGACGCTGCTGACCTTCGCCGGGATCGCCCTGTTCGTCGGGGTGTTCATCATCGCCAACACCTTCACCATGCTGATCTCCCAGCGCAGCCGCGAGATCGCGCTGCTGCGCGCGGTGGGCGCCTCGCGCCGCCAGGTCGTACGCTCGGTGCTCGCCGAGGCGGGTCTGCTGGGGCTGATCTCCTCGGTCGTGGGCTTCGCGCTGGGTACCGGGATCGCCGTGGGGCTGCGCGCCGTCCTGGACGCCAACGGCGCGGGCTTCCCGGACGGGCCGGTGGTCATCAGCCCCACCACGGTGCTCGCCTCCCTGGCCGTCGGTGTGCTGGTGACCGTCCTGGCCGCCTGGCTGCCGTCCCGCAAGGCCGCCCGGATCGCCCCGGTGGAGGCGCTGAGCAGCGTCGAGGCCCCGCCGACACAGCGCGGCCTGGTCCTGCGCAACACCCTCGGCGCGGTGGTCACGGCACTGGGCGTGGCCGTCATGTTCTACGTCTCCACCCTCAAGACCGGTGACGGCCTCCCGATCGCCATGCTCGGCTCCACGCTGACCCTGACCGGCGTGATCATCCTCGCCCCGCTGCTGTCCCGTCCGCTGATCTCCCTCGCCGGCCCGGTCACCACCCGCCTCTTCGGCATCGGCGGCAGGCTCGCCAAGGAGAACGCGCTGCGCAATCCGCGCCGTACGGCGGCGACCGCGTCCGCCCTGATGATCGGCCTCACCCTGATCACCGGCATGACCGTCGTGGGGCACTCCGCGCAGGTGGCCATGGACAAGATGGCCGCCAAGGAGCTGACCGCCGACTACCAGGTCGAGACCTCGACGCTCGCCGGCCTGGACCCCGAGCTGTCGAAGAAGGTGGCGAAGCTCCCGGGCGTCGAGGCGGTGGCCCCGCTGCGCGGCGCGGGCTTCAGCACCCGGGCCGACGGCCACGGCGGCTTCGGCTACCTCCGCGGCACCGACCTCGCCCAGATAGGCAAGGTCACCCACATCACCTTCGTCCAGGGCTCGTTGGACACGGTCCGCGCCAACGGGATCGCCGTCTCGGAGAAGAGCGCCGAGGAGCACGGCTGGCACGTCGGCGACACGGTGAACGCGAACTTCTTCGACAAGGAGAAGCCGGCGAAGCTGAAGATCGCCGCCGTCTACAAGGACAACGAGGTGCTCGGCGAGTCCTTCACCGACGTGTCAGTGGTCGACCCGCATCTGCCCCGGGCCAAGAACGACCGGCTGCTGGTGAAGGCGTCCGGCGGCGGCTCCCCGGCGCTGACCAAGGACATCCGGCACGCGCTCGGCGACAGCCCGCTGCTGAAGGTCCAGACCCACGACGATCTGCGCAAGAAGGCCGCCGGAGCGATCGACACCATCGTGAACATGGTCTACGGGCTGCTCGGCATGGCCGTGATCATCGCGGTGGTCGGCGTGGTCAACACCCTTGCCATGTCGGTCTTCGAGCGGTCCCGGGAGATCGGCATGCTGCGCGCCATCGGCCTGGCCCGCAGCGGCGTCAAGCAGATGGTCCGGCTGGAGTCGGTGGTGATCTCCCTCTTCGGCGCGGTGCTCGGCATGGGCGTGGGCGTCTTCCTGGCCTGGGCCGGCGGCAGCCTGGTCGGCTCGTCCTTCCCGGCGTACGCGCTGGTGCTCCCCTGGGGCCGGCTCGGCCTGTTCCTGCTGATCGCCCTCGTCGTCGGCGTCCTGGCCGCACTCTGGCCGGCCCGCCGGGCCGCCCGGCTGAACATGCTGGAGGCGATCGGAGCGCAGTAGCCACAAGCCGACAGCCACAAGCCGGTGGCCCGCGGCACGTACGCCGGGCAGGCCCCCGTTCCTGACGTCAGGGCGGGGGCCTGCCCGCCGGCACGTCGCGGTCCCGTTCAGTCCGCCCCGGCCACCGCCACCTCCCGCCCGGCCCCCTCCTTCAGTACGAGGTCGAGCAGCCCGGGGAAGCGGCGGCCCAGCTCCTCGCGGCGCAGGGCGTTCACCCGCCGGGTGCCCGCGTCCCGCTGCCGGATCAGCCCGGACTCGCGCAGGATCCTGAAGTGCCGGCTGAGCGCGGACTTGGCGACCGGCAGCTCGAACGTCCCGCAGGGAACCTCGGTATGGACGCCGAGCGTGACGACGATGCTCAGGCGGATCGGGTCGGCGAGGGCGCTCATGATCACGAAAAGGTCCAGCTCCCGCTCGTCGGGGTGGACCAGGGGCGACGAAGTACGGCTGGCCATGCGCCCATTATCCATGACCAAACCCTCATGTTCACATCCACGCGAACATGAGCTACGGTCGTGATCACCGGCCGCCGGACACCCCGCCCCGCCCGCAGCACCAAGGAGACACCCATGCCTGCCACCACCCGGTCACTCCGCACCCCCATCGGCGTCGGCATCATCGGCCTGAGCGCCTCCGGCGGCTGGGCCGCCACCGCCCACCTGCCCGCGCTGCGCGCCCTGGACGGTTTCGAGGTCCGCGCGCTGTCCGCCTCCAGTGCCGCCTCCGCCGGGGCCGCGGGCGAGAAGTACGGCATCCCGCTGGCCTTCGGCACCCCCGAGGAGCTGGTCCGGCGCGACGAGGTCGACCTGGTGGTGATCACGGTAAAGGTGCCGCAGCACCGGGAGTTGGCGCTGGCCGCGCTGCACGCCGGGAAGATGGTGCTCAGCGAGTGGCCGCTGGGCAACGGGCTCGCCGAGGCCGAGGAGCTGACGGCCCTCGCCGAGTCCAAGGGGCTGCGCACCTTCGTGGGCCTCCAGGCCCGCTCCGCTCCCCCGGTCCGCTACGCCCGCGATCTGATCGCCTCGGGGTACGTCGGGCAGGTCCTCTCCACCAGCGTCATCGCCTCGGGCCGCGGCTGGGGCGGGGACATCCCGGGGCGCAACGCCTACACCCTCGACCCGACCAACGGCGCGACCCTGCTGACCGTCCCCTTCGGCCACACCATCGACGCACTCACCATGGCCCTCGGGGAGTTCACCGACCTCGGCGCGACCCTGGCCACCCGCCGCACATCCGTCCGCAACGAGACGACCGGCGAGACCCTGCCGATGACCGCACCGGACCAACTCGCCGTCCACGGCCTGCTGGAGAGCGGCGCGGTCGCCTCCGTCCACTTCCGCGGCGGCCTCTCCCGCGCCACCGACTTCCACTGGGAAATCAACGGCACCGAGGGCGATCTCCTCCTGACCGGCGGCACCGGCCACCTCCAGTTCGGCCAGGTGACCGTACACGGCGCGCGCGCCGACGAGGCCGCCCTCAAGGAACTGCCGATCCCCGCCTCATACGAGACACTGCCCCAACTTACGACCCGCCGCACCGAGATGGCCTACACCGTCGCCCACGCCTACGAGCAGATCCGCGCCGACCTCGCGAACGGCACCCACCACGCACCCGACTTCGCCCATGCGGTACGCCGCCACCGCCTCCTGGACCGGATCGAGCGCGCCGCCGCGAAAGGCTGACCCGCACGGAAAAGCGCGGGCGACGCGCCCGACGGAGCACGCCGCCCGGCCATCCTTCCTCTGCCCGGCCCTGAAGTTCATCCAGGCCGGTGCCGACGACCACTGGACTGTGCGCCAGTGAGTCGGCGGTAGGCCAGCGGGGGCGGCGCAGCCAACGGTGCGCCCCCCCACCGGAGGTGTACGGAGCGGGGTGCGGTGCGTGGAGGTTCTCACGCGTACGCACCGAAGGTGGTCACGGTCCGGCCGCCGGCTTCGGCGATGCGCCGCTGGAGCACGAGCCGGTGCGTGGGGTCGGTGGCCAGCCGGGGCATGCTGTGTACCAGGCACAGCGCCTCACGACTGCAGCCGCCCGCCCCCTCCCGCATGGCGTCCAACAGTGCAGCATGCCGTGGACGGTACGCGCTCAGGGCGTGATCGCCAAGGTCGATCCAGAGCCCCACCACCGTCCAGCCCTGGTGCTCCGCGTAGCTGCGGCAGCCGTCCAGTCGCATGTCGAGCCGACGGCGGGCACGGCCGGCGCACCGATCGTAGATGAACGCCAACGGCGCGTGTTCCGGGTGGCAGTGGCTCATCGGAGGGACCGGGACCCGGCGGCATGATGGGCCAGCAACCATTGGCAGTCCCGGGCCAGTTGGTGCACCTGTACGTGAGCGGACAGGGCGCCGTCGCCGAGCCCCTGTCGCATCTGCCGTTCGATACCGTCGAGCCGGGCGGTCAGCCGTGACACCTCACAACCGGACGGCCACCGGCCGCGGGCCATCTCGCGAGCCTCGGTGAGGAGCAGCGCGACGTGACCACGCAACACCTCCTCCAGCGCGGCGAGCGTCGTAAGATCCGGCCGACCGGAGCCGACGCGCAGTGCTTCGCGGATCGTCTCGCTGATGGTTTCGGCGTCGATGCGCACGCCGGGGTCCGCAGACGGAAATGTCGTTGTGGTCACGGTCGTCTCCCTGTGCCGTTGGGCTCAGGAAGAGAGTCCCGGAGGGGGCGACCCTCAAGTACCCCTGTGAGGGGTGCCGTTCAGACGGCGGATCCGGCGTGGCACCACTCGGCGAAATTGCTGAGGGATTCGGCGTCGGCACGCTTCAGCCGCCGCAACGTTGCCGCGTCCTCCCGCACCCACCTGTGCTCCCGTGCGTGCTGCGGAGCGATCCGGCGCGCAGCCTTCAGCGACTCGAATGCCGCGTCCGGGCGGCCGGACCAGAGCTGTGCGCGCCCAAGCTCGATGTAGAACCCGCTGCGACGCTCTGCCGGCAGGTCCCGAGGAGGCGCCCACTCCCGAGCCAGTTGCAGCGCCCGGCCCAGGTGGTTGTCCCCCAGACTTACCGCTACCGATACCTCATGGACGCGGACACTGTCCGGCCCGAACGCGGTCCCGCGGTACACCCCCTCGGGCACCTGGTCACCAACGGCACGCGCTTCATCGAGATGACACTCGGCCGCATCCCCGTCGCCCGCCCGACCCGCCATCACAGCGGCACGCATGTGCAGTGCCCCGCGGGCAGCGAGCGCGGGCGGCGCGCTGTCCGGCGGCGTTTCGACCACGGCCTGCTCAAGGATGCGTAATCCTGCTGCGTGCGCTCGGGCCGCGAAGAACGTCTCGGCGCGGACGTAGGCCACCGTCGCATTGACCAGAGGATCATCGGCCTGACTCGATGCCCACCCCATGAGGGCGATGAGCCGGGCCGAGAGGTCCTTCGCACCGTACTTGAAGGCGACAGCGTCAGCCGCCCGACAGGCGTCAACCAGCAACCGGGCCAGCGTCGGTCGGTCGCCCGACGCCGCGGTGTGCAGTGCGCGGCACAGCTCGGCGAGAAGATCCGGAACGGTGCGAGCGATACGGAGGTACTGCGCGCTGAGACGGTAGGCGGCAACTGATGCCGCGGCCTCGCCAATGGCCGGCAGGGCTCGGCACGGGCCATCCTCCGGAGCCTCGTAGGTTGCGAGGGCTGCGGACAGCGTGGGCATGGCCTGGTGCACGCGATCGTCCGGTTGCTCCCGGAGTGGCAGCAATCGGGAAGGGTCGATGTCGAGGGCTGTGGCGACCGAGTCCAAGACAGCCTCCGAGATGCCCCGCTCCCCGCGCTCCACCTTCCGCAGGGATCCCAGGGCGATGCCGGCGACGCGGGCCAGCTCGGCTTGGGTGAGACCGGCGATGCGGCGTTCATAGGCGATACGGGGCCCTACCCCGCGATACACAATGCTGGGCATTTGCTCTCCGTTCGGCGCGACCACTGCGAACCGTACTCGCGTCGTCACCGTCCGGGTACGCAAACGACCTCGCAGGCCAGCACATGGACGGCGCCGCCGATTTGACTCAGTCCAGCCGAAGCACGTCCACCAGCTCGGCCAGACCGCCGATCCGCCAGTCCGCGGCCTGGGCGTCCGCGCCGTCCGCCCACAGATGCCCGAGCGGCCCCCGGCGCAGGTGCGCCGTCCGGAGCCCCGCGGCACGCGCCGGCCGGACATCGTTCTGCGGGTGGTCCCCCACGTACACCACCTCGCCCGCCTCGGCGCCGGCCAGTTCGACAGTACGGATGAAGAACTCCGGGGCCGGCTTGGCCACGCCCCACTCCCCGGACGTGGCCACCGCGTCCACCGGCAGATCCAGGGAACGCAGCAACTCCCCCGCCCGCCTGGTCTGGTTGCCCGCCACGACCACCCGCAGCCCCGACTCCCGGAGTGCGGCGAGCGCCGGCCGGACGTCCGGGTAAAGGTCGCTGTCGTCCAAGTACTCGCCGCGCCCCGCCCGTTCCATCGCTGCCCGCTCCGCTTCGATGTCGATCTCCGGGCAGAGCAGGCGCAGCGCGTCGGCGTTGTCCCGGCCCTGGGCAACGACCGCGCCGACCAGGGCTGACAACGTGTGCCGGCTGACACCGAGCCAGTCGGCCCATGCCCCCCACCCGCGATCATCGCTGATGAGGGTTTCGCCGACGTCGAATGCCACAGCACGGATCATGCGCAGCAGCCTACGGCGGCCGGCTCGTACGAACCGGGCCGCGCCGGGCCGCGTGATGCGCCGAACACGTCGAAAAGCAAGCACGGGCGGCGCGCCCAACAGCGCACCGCCCGCAGCGAGTTGACGTATCAAACGTCAGAACACCGACTCCGCCTCGTCCATGCGGCTCGCCGGTACCCGCTTGAGCTCGGTGACCGCCTCGGCCAGCGGGACCATCGTGACGTCGGTGCCGCACAGCGCGGTCATCCGGCCGAACTCGCCGCGGTGCGCGGCCTCGACGGCGTGCCAGCCGAAGCGGGTGGCCAGCACCCGGTCGTACGCGGTCGGGGTGCCGCCGCGCTGGACGTGGCCGAGGATGACCGGGCGAGCCTCCTTGCCGAGGCGCTTCTCCAGTTCGTGGGCGAGCGCGGTGCCGATGCCGGAGAACCGCTCGTGCCCGAACTGGTCGATGGCGCCCTTCTTGTAGTCCATGGTGCCGGCGAGCGGGTGGGCGCCCTCGGCGACGCAGACCACGGCGAACTTCTTGCCGCGGTCGAACCGCTCCTCGACCATCTTGACCAGGTCGTTGACGTCGAACTCGCGCTCCGGCAGGCAGATGCCGTGGGCGCCGCCGGCCATCCCGGACTCCAGCGCGATCCAGCCGGCGTGCCGTCCCATGACCTCGACGACCATGACCCGCTGGTGCGACTCGGCGGTGGTCTTGAGGCGGTCGATCGCCTCGGTCGCGACGCCGACGGCGGTGTCGAAGCCGAAGGTGCGGTCGGTGGAGGAGATGTCGTTGTCGATGGTCTTGGGGACGCCGACTACCGGCATGCCGGCGTCGGAGAGCATCCGGGCCGCGGTCAGCGTGCCCTCGCCGCCGATCGGGATCAGCACGTCTATCCCGTACTCGCGCGAGAAGTCCTTGGCGCTCTCGCACGCCTCGCGCAGCCGGGCGCGCTCCAGCCGGGCGGAGCCGAGGATGGTGCCGCCGCGGGCCAGGATGCCGCTGACCGCGTCGAGGTCGAGCTTGCGGAAGCGGCCGTCGAGCAGGCCCTTGAAGCCGTCCTCGAAGCCGATGACCTCGTCGCCGTGGCCGGTGAGCGCGCGGTGGACGACAGACCGGATCACAGCATTCAGGCCAGGGCAGTCGCCGCCCGCGGTGAGGACTCCGATACGCATCGTGCTGTGTCTCCTGTGCTCGCTGTTGGTTCGTGTGAGCCGGTCCGATTGTTTCACGGGCCGGCCGGCCCCGGCCTCACACAGGGACCACCCCCACTGTCCCCGCCCCGAGCACACCGGGGAAACTGGGAGAGCGGCTTAGCCACACGCGCAGGTATTGTCAAGAGGGGCAAGCCCACAATAACGGGTAATTTTGACCTTGCGAGCAGGGAAAACTCGTGGGCACGCACGCTCGCGGGCATCGGAGAGGGACGGAGAGCACACGTGACGCGCAGCGTGTACGTGACCGGTATCGAGCGCGGCGACGGCCGCCAGGTCGTCGAACTGGGAGTCATGGAGCTCCTGACCCGCCACGTCGACCGGGTGGGGGTCTTCCGCCCGCTCGTCCACGACGGACCCGACCGGCTCTTCGAACTGCTCCGGGCCCGCTACCGGCTCACCCAGCCCGCCGAGACCGTCTACGGCATCAGCTACGAGGAAGCGGCCGCCCTCCAGGCCGAGCGCGGCACCGACGAGCTGGTCTCCCGGCTCGTCGACCGCTTCCACCAGGTCGCCAAGGAGTACGAGTACGTCCTGGTCCTCGGCTCGGACTACGCCGCCACCAGCCTGCCGGCCGAGCTGAACCTCAACGCCCGGCTCGCCAACGAGTTCGGCGCCGCGGTGATACCCGTCGTGGGCGGCCAGGGCCAGGAGGCCGAGGCCGTCCGCGCCGAGGCCCGCAACGCCTACCGCGCCTACACCTCGCTGGGCTGCGACGTCGTCGCCATGGTCGTCAACCGCGTCACCCCCGAGCTGCGCGAGGCCGTCGTGGAGCGGCTCGCGGCCCGGCTGCCGGTGCCCTGCTACGCGCTCCCCGAGGAGGGCTCGCTCTCCGCGCCGACCGTGAACCAGATCGTGCACGCCCTGGGCGCCGAGGTGCTGCTCGGCGACGACTCCGGCCTCGCGCGGGACGCGCGGGACTTCGTCTTCGGCGGCGCCATGCTGCCGACCTTCCTCAAGGCGCTGACCCCCGGCTGCATGGTGATCACCCCCGGGGACCGGGCCGACCTGGTCATCGGCTCGCTCGCCGCGCACAGCGCCGGGGCCCCGCCGATCGCCGGAGTGGTGCTCACCCTCGACGAGCGGCCCGGCCCCGACATCATGGCGCTGGCCGCCCGGCTGGCACCCGGCACCCCGGTGATCTCCGTACCGGCCGGCTCGTTCCCGACCGCCGCCGAGCTGTTCGCCATCGAGGGCAAGCTGAACGCCGCCTCGCCGCGCAAGGCCGAGACCGCGCTCGGGCTCTTCGAGCGGCACGTCGACACCGCGGAGCTGACGAACCGCATCTCCGTCGCCCGCTCCGGCCGGGTCACCCCGATGATGTTCGAGCACGAGCTGATCGAGCGCTCCCGCGCCGGCCGCCGCCGGGTCGTCCTCCCCGAGGGCACCGAGGAGCGGGTGCTGCGCGCCGCCGACGTGCTGCTGCGCCGCGACGTCTGCGACCTGACGCTGCTGGGCGAGGCGGAGGCGATCCGCAAGCGCGCCGCCGACCTGGCCATCGACCTCGCCGACGCGCAGATCATCGACCCGCACACCTCCGAGCTGCGCGAACGGTTCGCCGAGCTGTACGCCCGGCTGCGCGCCCACAAGGGCGTCAGCCACGAGCTGGCCTACGACGTGGTCGCCGATGTCTCGTACTTCGGCACGCTGATGGTCCAGGAGGGGCTGGCCGACGGCATGGTGTCCGGTGCCGTGCACTCCACCGCCGCCACCATCCGCCCCGCGTTCGAGATCATCAAGACCAGGCCGGGCGCCAAGATCGTCTCGTCGGTCTTCTTCATGTGCCTGGCCGACCGCGTGCTGGTCTACGGCGACTGCGCGGTCAACCCGGACCCCGACGCCGAGCAGCTGGCCGACATCGCCATCCAGTCCGCCACCACCGCCGCCCGGTTCGGCGTGGAGCCGCGGATCGCCATGCTCTCGTACTCCACCGGCACCTCCGGGTCCGGTGCGGACGTCGACAAGGTCCGCAAGGCCACCGAGATCGTCCGCGCGCTGCGGCCCGATCTGTTGGTCGAGGGGCCGATCCAGTACGACGCGGCGGTGGACGCGGCGGTCGCGCGGACCAAGCTGCCGGACTCCGACGTGGCGGGCAAGGCCACCGTGCTGATCTTCCCGGACCTCAACACCGGCAACAACACCTACAAGGCCGTCCAGCGCTCCGCGGGCGCGGTGGCGGTCGGCCCGGTCCTCCAGGGCCTGCGCAAGCCGGTCAACGACCTCTCGCGCGGCGCCCTCGTCCAGGACATCGTCAACACCGTCGCCATCACCGCCATCCAGGCCCAGGGCGCCCAGCCCGGCGCCGGACACACCGCCTGACACCGCCTGCCCCCGCCTCCCCACCGGAAAGCCGCTCCATGACTGCCACCGCCACCCGCGTCCTCGTCCTCAACTCCGGCTCCTCGTCGGTGAAGTACCAGCTGCTCGACATGCGCACAGCGTCGGACAGCGGCTCCGCCGCGGGCACCCGGCTCGCCACCGGCCTGGTCGAGCGGATCGGCGAGGAGACCTCGCGCCTGGTGCACACCCCGCTTGCGGCCGGTGGCGCCAGGCGCGAGACGGAGGGTCCGATAGCCGACCACGAGGCCGCGCTGAAGGCCGTCGCCGCGGAGCTGGCCGCCGACGGGCTCGGGCTGGACTCCCCGGAGCTGGCCGCGATCGGGCACCGGGTGGTGCACGGCGGGCTGGAGTTCAGCGCGCCGACGGTCGTCGACGAGGCGGTGCTCAAGGAGATCGAGCGGCTGGTGCCGGTCGCCCCGCTGCACAACCCGGCGAACATCACCGGCATCCGCACCGCGCAGGCGCTGCGCCCCGACCTCCCGCAGGTCGCGGTCTTCGACACCGCCTTCCACACCACGATGCCGGAGTACGCGGCCCGTTACGCCATCGACGTGGCGACCGCCGACGCGCACCGCATCCGCCGCTACGGCTTCCACGGCACCTCGCACGCCTACGTCTCCCGCAGGACCGCGCAGCTGCTCGGCAAGGCGCCGGAGGACGTCAACGTGATCGTGCTGCACCTGGGCAACGGCGCCTCCGCGTCCGCCGTGCGGGGCGGCCGGTGCGTCGACACGTCCATGGGTCTGACCCCGCTGGAGGGCCTGGTCATGGGCACCCGCTCCGGCGACATCGACCCGGCGGTCACCTTCCACCTCAAGCGGGTGGCCGGGATGTCGGCGGACGAGATCGACGAGCTGCTCAACAAGAAGAGCGGGCTGCTTGGGCTGTGCGGCGACAACGACATGCGGGAGATCCGCCGCCGGATCGACGAGGGCGACCAGCGCGCCGCGCTCGCCTTCGACATCTACATCCACCGGCTGAAGAAGTACATCGGCGCCTACACCGCGGTCCTCGGCAAGGTCGACGCGGTGGCCTTCACCGCGGGCGTCGGCGAGAACGCCGCCCCGGTGCGGGCCGCCGCCGTCGCCGGGCTGGAGGAGCTGGGCATGGCGGTGGACGCCTCGCTCAACGCCGTACGGTCCGACGAGGCCCGGCTGATCTCGCCCGAGTACGCCCGGGTCGCGGTCGCCGTGGTGCCCACCGACGAGGAACTGGAGATCGCCCAGCAGACATACGCCCTGGTCAACGCGTAGCCGTTGGTGTTTCCCCCACGTGGAATATTCCGCTCTGAAACAAACCGATAGGATTCCAGCCATGCGCCGTTCCAAAATCGTCTGCACCCTGGGCCCCGCCGTCGACTCCTACGACCAGCTGAAGACGCTGATCGAGGCTGGTATGAACGTGGCCCGTTTCAACATGAGCCACGGGACCCACTCGGAGCACGAGGAGCGGTACCACCGCCTCCGCAAGGCGGCCGAGGAGACCGGCCGCGCCGTCGGCGTGCTGGCCGACCTCCAGGGCCCCAAGATCCGCCTGGAAACCTTCGCCGAGGGCCCCGTCGAGCTGGTGCGCGGTGACGAGTTCGTCATCACCACCGAGGACGTGCCCGGTGACAAGCACATCTGCGGCACGACCTACAAGGGCCTGCCCGGCGACGTCTCCAAGGGCGACCCGGTCCTGATCAACGACGGCAACGTCGCCCTCCAGGTCGTCGAGGTCGACGGCCCGCGGGTGCGCACCATCGTCATCGAGGGCGGGGTCATCTCCGACCACAAGGGCATCAACCTGCCCGGCGCCGCGGTCAACGTCCCGGCGCTGTCCGAGAAGGACATCGACGACCTCAAGTTCGCGCTGCACATGGGCTGCGACATGGTCGCGCTGTCCTTCGTGCGGGACGCCAAGGACGTCCAGGACGTGCACCGCGTCATGGACGAGGTGGGCCGCCGGGTCCCGGTCATCGCCAAGGTCGAGAAGCCGCAGGCGGTCGCCAACATGCGGGAGGTCGTGATGGCCTTCGACGCCGTCATGGTGGCCCGCGGCGACCTGGCGGTGGAGTACCCGCTGGAGAAGGTCCCGATGGTGCAGAAGCGGCTGATCGAGCTGTGCCGCCGGAACGCCAAGCCGGTGATCGTGGCGACCCAGATGATGGAGTCGATGATCACCAACTCCCGGCCGACCCGCGCCGAGGCGTCCGACGTCGCCAACGCGATCCTGGACGGCGCGGACGCGGTGATGCTCTCCGCGGAGTCCTCGGTGGGCCAGTACCCGATCGAGACCGTCAAGACGATGTCGAAGATCGTCGAGGCGGCCGAGGAGGAGCTGCTGTCCAAGGGCCTCCAGCCGCTGGTGCCCGGCAAGAAGCCGCGTACGCAGGGCGGTGCGGTGGCCCGCGCGGCCTGCGAGATGGCCGACTTCCTGGACGGCAAGGCGCTGGTCGCCTTCACCAAGTCCGGTGACACCGCCCGCCGGCTGTCGCGCTATCGCGCCACCCAGCCGATTCTCGCCTTCACCACCGACATCGCCACCCGCAACCAGCTCACCCTGAGCTGGGGCGTGGACAGCTTCGTCGTCGAGCACGTCGACAACACCGACGCGATGGTGGACCTGGTGGACGCCGAGCTGCTCAAGCTCCAGCGCTACGGCAAGGGCGACACCATGCTCATCACCGCCGGTTCGCCCCCCGGCGTCCCCGGCACCACCAACATGGTCCGGGTGCACCACCTGGGCGGCGCCCCCGCCTGACGGGTCACCCGCGGACAGAGCGGACAGAAACGGCGGTGGGCCGCCCCCTTCGAGGGGGCG
>NZ_JBNHIN010000003.1:228051-241280 GCF_050054615.1 Streptomyces sp. YGL11-2 | reverse complement strand
CCCTTCGAGGGGGCGGCCCACCGCCGTTTCCGCGGCTCCCGGAAGATTCCGGCCGGGTGGATCCCCGGTCAGTTCTCGATGGACACGGCCATGCCCGGGACGTGCAGATTGCCGCCGAACTGGCCGGCCTGGTCGAGCTTGACCTTGCTGAAGTAGGCGTAGGGGACGTTGAGCGGCGGCGGGTGCTCCGGGTCGAAGACGATCGGGATCAGCCCGAAGAGGTTGCCCTGCAACCGCTCGGTGTACAGCGTCACCTTGCCACCGCGGATGGTGGACGTGGAGCCCGGCGTCGACCGCACGTGGTAGTGCTTGCCCGACGACGGGTCGTCGACGATCTGGTGCAGGTCGCCGATGTCGATGCTGTCCGCGGTGAACTTCAGGGCCTGCTTGACGTGGCCGCTCTGCGTCGTGACGTTGACGACGCCCTCGTAGTTCAGACCGCGTAGGGTCAGCCCGCTGGACTCCAGGTGCCAGGGGAGGTCCGGCAGGGTGACGGGCGTCTGCTCGTCCTTGCCCTTCTGCTTGTTCTCGACGACGCAGGGGTATGCCTGCTTGCCGCTGGAGTCCTTGCCGGTCAGCGCGCCGCCGGCCGCGTTGTCGGCGGTGCCCACCACGCCGTGCGTGGTGTCGTTGACCGCCTTCGACGGGTCCGTGAGCGCGTCCTTGACCGGCTTGGTGATCTCGTTCAGGCCGGGCCCGGAGTCCGCCGGCGACGCTGCCGGGGTGGACGGGGCCGGGGCCGGCGCCTTGGTGGCGGACGCGGACGGCGAGGGGCTCGGCGAGGCCGACGGCTGGGCGGTCTTGTGGACGCCGAAGATACCGCCGAGCGCATCACCGATACCGCCCAGCAGCCCGCCGTCGTCCTTCTTCGCCGAAGCCGACGGCGACGGCGTCGCGGAGCCCGAGGGCGCGTCGGTCTTCGGGGTGGCGGACGGTGTGGCGGCGGGCTTCGCCGCGGGCTTGCTCGCGGAGGGCGAGGGCGTCGCGGAGGGCGAGGCGGACGGCGAGGCGGTGCTCTTGCCGGCCGTACCGTCCTTGCTCTTCGCGTCGTCCTTGGACGCGGCGTTCTGCCCGGAGGTGTCCGGGGCGCTGACGCACGGACCGTCCTTGAAAGGGCTCTCCGGCGGCGCCGACTTGGCGATCGCCATCTGGGGCGTCAGCCCCATGCCCATGAGCACGGCGGACGGCATCGCGGCGATGGCGATGGCCTTGCCCGCGGGCACGTGCAGCCGAGTCAGCAGCGGCTTTCTGGGCGCGGCGTGCCTCGGCCCGGATCTCGCCCCGGCGGCTGCGTTCTCCTGGTGCAGCTCGTCACCCGGCACGGTGCCTCCCGTTCTCTCCGTTGGTCGGGCTCGTTCCTGACAGGTTGCCCAGTCCGTTGCCCAACGCGGGACCGCCGGCCGCCGGCGCGGGGTTCGTGGCGACGACCGGTCCGACGATGCGGTCCGGATCACCGGGCTCGTCCGCGCTCTGTTCGGGCTTGCCCGGCGCCCAGGAGACACCCAGCGCACCGCCGATCAGCCCCAGCAGGAAGCCGATCAGGAAGGCGCCGAAGTTCGAGACGACCAGGGAGACCAGGGAGAGCAGAATCGCCGCGACCCCCGCGAAGACCCGCGAGGCCGGCTGGAACCACATGGTCAGACCGAGCACCACCAGCAGCACGCCGATGATCAGCGAGCCGGCTCCGGCGGTGGTCGCCATGCGGACGGTCAGGGAACCGATGGTGAGGTTCGCATAGGGGATGTACATGATCGGGACACCGGCCAGCAGAGTCAGCAGGCCGCCCCAGAACGGGCGGTGTCCGCGCCATTCCCGGAACGCAAGCCGCTTCCGGCCGAGGATCTCGATCAGCCCTGATCGCGTTTCGGCGCTCATACACCAGCCTCCCTGCGGTCGGCGGGCCCGCCAAAGTCGTGCCGCGCGCGCCTGTTCTTGACTCTCCCCCGGCCTCCGGCCGGAAAGACCCCCGTGCTCCGCTCGCTCATGTCGTACGGCTCCTCGGACTGGCAAGTCGGTGGTTCTGTGGGTACTACCCGGCGCTGCCGGGCGTGCGGGTACGGGAAACGGCTCTCACCGTGCAGCTCCACCCCGCACCCGCACGCGTCAGCGCGTCAGTAGCACTCGTTCTTGCCCTTGGCGACGCTCATCTTCAGGCCGCTGAGCTTGAACGTGCCGGCCGTGGTGGCCCAGGCACGCTGCTGGACGTGGGTCAGGGTGGCCGAGTCGGCTTCCTGGGCGAAGGAGCCCGGGTCCGCCTTGTCGCCCTTGTGCATACCGGGACCCTTGGACGTCGAACCCGCGGCAACACCGATGTTGATGTTGTTGAAGGTCGCGTCCGCGCTGAGCTGGTCGAGGTCGATGTAGAGGTTCTTGGCCTCCACAGGCTGGCTGCCACCGCCGGCCTGGAGCTTCATCGACACGTCGCCGAAGACCGGGACCGGCACGACAACGGACTGGCACAGGTTGTGGATCTTGGCGTTCGAGAACCCCGAGACCGCCACCGGAACGTTCTTGCCACCCTTCTGGGTGTCAACCGCTCCGTACTGAACGAAGCCGGTGCCGTCCAGCCGGTCCGTGCTGACCTTGAACTGCTGGCCGGACACGCTGAACGACGCCGCGAGCGCACCCTGCGAGAGGGCCACGCCGATGGCGGCGGTGGCCGCCACGCTCGGCACCATGACGACGGCGAACCGCTTCCATCTGGTACCGCCACGAGCCAGGGACTCCATGACTTTCCTCCTTCTCGGACGTACATCTCCGGGACGCTCCGCCTCAGTTGAGACGGCCGTACCTGGGATGGGAGAAGTGCTACGTCCTCGGGAAGGAGAGCGCCTGTCCTCGGAGTCACAGCGTGTTTCCGAATACCGGCGATCACCCCCGAGCGACAACCACTGGCCACGCTCTCGCGCAACCTCACCGGACAGGCCCTGCCGGTTGGGGCAGAGACCCCCCTGTCCACGGTCGGCGCCACTGCCGCCGACCGACTCGGTGGGGACCCAAGTGCCCCGCGGCGCCGACCGGATGCCGGGCTGCGGGAATGGACCGAGCGTGGCCGATCGTCGTGCATTCCCGCCCGCCGCACAAGGCCCTCGTTACTTGCGGGTAACGGACCGATAACCACGCCGCGACGGACCGAGATCAACCAGGCACCGAGCGTCGCTGCTAACGACAAGAGGACATGAGGCAATTACCGACATAACGCCACAAGGCGGCTGCTTGGACTTACTCCAAGTAACAGCGGCCACGCTTACCAAGATTTGGTAAAACGTGGCCGCGGTTCCGTTTGCCGGACAGGCTCACGGGAGGTGCTGCAGGTTCGTACAGGTCAGAAGCGGGCAGGACGGAAGGAGCAGGTGAGTCGGGGCGGGTCGGCTCAGAACAGGACGCGCGCCAACGCGGTCCGCGCCTTGGTCACCCGGGGGTCGTCCGCGCCGATGACGTCGAACAGCTCCAGCAGCCGCACCCGCGCGGCCTCCCGGTCCTCGCCGGCGGTCCGCTTCACCGTCTCGACCAGCCGGCCGAAGGCGTCCTCGACATGGCCGCCCACCAGATCCAGGTCCGCGGCCCGGATCTGCGCCGCGACGTCGGAGGGGTGCTGCGCGGCGGCGGTGCGCACCTCCTGCGCGTCCAAGCCCTGCACCCGGGAGAGGAGTTCGGCCTGCGCGAGGCCGAGCTTGGCCTCCGGGTTGCCGGGGTCGTCGGAGAGGACGTTCTGGTAAGCGCGGATGGCGCCGCCCAGATCACCGGAGTCCAGCGCGTCGTTCGCCGCGGTCAGCGCCGCGTCGTACGGACCGGCCGGGGCCGGAGCCGGCGCCGCGGCAACCTGCTGCTCGGCCGCCTCGGGGTCGACGGGCGCGCCCACGATGCCGAACTGCTGCTCGGCGGCCTGCACCAGCTGGTCCAGCACCTGCCGGATCTGCGCCTCGGGGGCGGCCCCCTGGAACAACGGGATCGGCTGGCCCGCGATGACCGCGAACACCGCCGGGATGCCCTGCACCCCGAACTGCTGGAACAGCATCTGGTTGGCGTCGACGTCGATCTTGGCCAGCACGAACTTGCCGGCGTACTCCGCCGCGAGGCGCTCCAGCAGCGGACCCAGCTGCTTGCACGGCTCGCACCACTCGGCCCAGAAGTCGATGACGACCGGGACCTCGGTGGAACGCTGGAGGACGTCCTGCTGGAACCCCGCCTCGTCGACGTCGAACACCAGACGGGCGCCGCTCGCGGGCGCCGCGCCCGTACGGGCGGCCTCGGCACGGGCCTGCTCCGCCTTCTGCTTCGCTTCGCCGGCCGCCTTCACCGCTGCGAGATCGACGACTCCGCTCATGGACATGTTGCGTGGCTGCATGAGTCCATCCTCCCCCCTGCGCGGCCGGTTCCGGAAAGCGGTCCGCAGAACGCTCCGGAATTCGTCGTACACACCCTGGACCGGAGGTCGGGCCGATCCTGGCGGCGGGCTCCGTACCCGTCCGTACGCCCTGCCGGAATGCGGCGTGCGTTCGGGGACCGGTGCCCGGTCCGGTCCCGAGGAGGACCGGCGTTCGGCCCCGAGGGGCCGGTGTGCGCGGCCATGGGTCCCCACCCACGGCCAGTGGCTATCGCTCTTTCGCTACGGGTCGTAGCGTAACTCGGAGCCGCCCCCGCCCGGCAACCGGTTCCCCCACGCCACGGAGTGATCTCCCTCACGGTGCGCCCCGCCCGCCCTCTTACCCGCCGGTATGGTCGCCCGCATGCACCGCTCCCCCTGTCCCCGGAAAGGCCGCACGGGCCGCCCCCGCAGCGCCGAGACGGATCGCGCGATCCTCGACGCGACCCGTGCCGCGCTCGTCGACGTGGGCTGGGGGAAGCTCACCATGAGCGAGGTCGCGACGCGCGCCGGCGTGGCCAAGACGACCCTCTACCGCCGCTGGGCCAACAAGAACGAGCTGGTCGTGGACGCGGTCGCGGTCCTCTTCGACGAACTGGAACTCCCCGACCGCGGCTGCCTCCAGGCCGACATCGAGGGCGTGGTGCTCCAGTTCGGCGCGCTGCTCGCCCGGCCCGAGACCAAGACCGCGCTGATGGCGGTGGTCGCCGAGTCGACCACCGACGACGCGCTGCGCGAGCGCATCCGGTCGGCGATCGTCGACCGGCAGAAGCGGCTGGTGCTGCTCGGCCGGGAACGCGCCCAGCAGCGCGGCGAACTGCCGCCCGACGGCGCCGGGCCCGAGGGCGCGCTGGCCGCCACCCGGACCGTCGGGCTGATCTTCGACGTGATCGCCGGCGCGATCGTGCACCGCACCCTGGTCAGCGCCGAGCCGGTGGACGCCGCCTGGGCCCACCAGTTCTCGACGATGCTGCTGACCGGCCTCGGCGGACTGGGCTGAGTCGGCCGGGCGGACCGGACCGACCCGGCTGTCCGGGCCGGCGGGGCCGACCGGGCCGACGTACCGTCACCCGCCGGGTCGGTCAGACCTGGTAGCGCTCCGCCCGGAACAGGTGCAGATGGTCCGCGACCCACTCCGAGGTCCGCTCCAGCCCCTCCTTCAGCGGGACCTGCGGCTCCCATGAAGCCCACTGCCGCGCCCGGGAGTTGTCCGAAAGCAGCCGCTCCACCTCACTGCCCGACGGCCGCAGCCGCGTACGGTCCACCACCACCTCGGCGCTGCGCCCGGAGGCCGCGATCAGCGCCTCGGCCAGCGCCCCGATGGCGATCTCCCGGCCGCTGCCGAGGTTGACGACCTGCCCGAGCGCCCGGTCGCAGTCGGCCAGCGCCAGGAACCCGGCCGCGGTGTCCGTGACGTAGGTGAAGTCCCGGGTCGGGGTGAGCGAGCCGAGCTTGATCTGCCGGGCGCCGGAGTGGAGTTGGGCCAGGATCGTCGGGATCACGGCGCGCGCGGACTGCCGGGGGCCGTAGGTGTTGAAGGGGCGGACCACCGTCACCGGCAGCTCGAAGGCGTGCCAGTGCGACAGCGCCATCATGTCCGCGCCGATCTTCGAGGCGGAGTAGGGCGACTGCGGCTGGAGCGGGTGCTCCTCGCTGATCGGGGCGGTCCGCGCGGTCCCGTACACCTCGCTGGTGGAGGTGTGCACCAGCCGCCGCACACCATGCCGGCGGCACGCCTCGGCGATGTTCTCGGTGCCCACCACGTTGGTCTGCACATACGCGCCGGGCGAGTCGTAGCTGTACGGGATGCCGATCAGCGCGGCCAGGTGGAAGACGGTGTCGCAGCCCGCGACGGCGTCCATCACCCGGCCCGCGTCCCGGACGTCGCCGGCGATCATCTCGACCGGGCTGCCGGGCGCGAGGTAGCGGGCCAGATTGCCCTTCTCGGCATACGGCTTGTAGTGGACGAAGGCGCGCACCTCGGCGCCCGCCTCGACCAGCAGATCGACCAGTGTGGAGCCGATGAACCCCTCGGCCCCGGTGACCAGGACCCGGCGTCCGGCCCACTGCCGCGCGCTGCCGCCGGTGGTGGTGGTGGAGGTGGTGGCAGCGGGGGTCGTGGTGCTGCTGCTGGTGGTCATGCGGACTCCTTCAGGTTCAGGGGGTTGGGGTATCGGGTGGTGTGGCCGTCGTGGGTGGGGCCGTCGTGGGCCGGGTGGTACGGACGGCCGGCCAGCGCCAGGGTCTTGGCGGCCAACAGGTCGGCGGCGTGCGCATGGGTGCCGGGGTCGGCCGCCGCGGCCATCGCGGCGAGCCGGCCGGGGTCGTCGAGGAGCGGGGTGACCAGCCCGTCCAGCCGGTCCGCGGAGGTCTCCGCGTCGGACAGCAGCAGCGCCGCCCCGGCGTCCGAGAGCACCCGTGCGTTGTGCGTCTGGTGGTCTCCGGGCGCATGCGGATACGGGACCAGGACGGCGGGCATCCCGATGGTGGCCAGCTCCGCGACGGTCGCCGAACCGGCCCGGCAGACCACCAGGTCGGCCGCCGCGTACGCCAGATCCATCCGGTCCAGGTACGGCACCGCCTCGGCGACCGCGGACCCGCCGTTCGCCACGAGCCGCGCCCGGGTGTCGTCCAGCGCCGCCGGACCGGTCTTGATCAGCAGCCGCAGGTCCGCCCGCGACCGGTGGCGAGCCGCCAGGCCCACGGCGGCCTCGGTGAGCCGGGCGGCGCCCAGGCTGCCGCCGTTGAACAGCAGCAGCCGCGCGCTCTCCGGGATGCCCAGCGCCTGCCGGGCAGCCGGCCGCAGCGCCGCCCGGTCCAGTCCGGCCAGCGGACCGACCAGCGGCATGCCGACCGTCTCCGCCCGCTCGCCGCCGGCCAGATGGGGGCGGCTGCGGTCGAAGGCGAGGGCCAGGTGCGGGGTGAGCCGGGCGGCGAACCGGTTGGCCCGGCCCGGCACCGCGTTGGATTCGTGGATCAGGCTCGGCAGCCCGGCCATCCGGGCCCCGACGATCACCGGGGCGCTGGGATAGCCGCCCATGCCGACCGCGACCTGGGCGCGCTGCTCCTTGAGGATGGCCCGGCACTGGGCGCCGGACTTCAGCAGCGCGGCCGGCAGCAGAAAGCGCCGGGCGCCCAGCGACGGGTCGAAGGGGATCATGTCGACGGTGTGCAGCCGGTATCCGGCGTCCGGGATGAGCCGGGTCTCCAGCCCGCGTTCGGTGCCGACGAAGGAGATCACCGCGTCGGGCACGGCCCGGCGGAGGGCGTCGGCGAGGGCAAGTCCTGGATAAATGTGGCCGCCGGTGCCGCCCGCACCGATCACGACCGAGAGTGGTGTGCGCATGGCCGCCACGCTCACCCGCGGCCCTAAGAAGGTTCTAAGACGGGTGTTTGGGAGCCTGTAGCCATGCCCACTCCGCCACCGCCCGGATCCGCGCCCACCGCGTCCGGGAACTCCCCGTCCCCGTCCGCCGCCCCCAGGATCCTGGTCGTCGACGACGAACCGGAGGTCCGCGCCGCCGTGTCGGACGGACTCGCCGTCGAGGGCTACGCGGTACGCGGCGCCGCCGACGGCCTGGCCGCGCTCTCCGAGGTCGCCACCTGGCAGCCCGACGCCCTCGTCCTCGACGTGATGATGCCGGTACTGGACGGCCTGGCGGTCTGCCGCCGGTTGCGCGCCCTGGACGACCGCACCCCGATCCTCGTCCTGACCGCCCTGGACTCGGTCAGCGACCGGGTCGACGGCCTGGACGCAGGCGCCGACGACTACCTGGTCAAGCCGTTCGCCCTGGACGAGTTGATCGCCCGCGTCCGGGCCCTGCTGCGCCGGGCCGCGGCCCCCGCCGCCGAGGACACCCGGCTCTGCTACGACGACCTGGTCGTCGACCCCGTCACCCGTACCGGCCACCGCGGCGGCCGGCCGCTGGAGTTCAGCCGCACCGAGTACGCCCTGCTGGAACTGCTGCTGCTCCACCCCGGCCAGGTGCTGCCGCGCGAGGTGATCCTGGAGCGCGTCTGGGGCCGCGACTTCGGCCCGGACTCCAACTCCCTGGCCGTGTACGTCGGTTATCTGCGCCGGAAGCTGGAGGCGGGCGGCGAGCCCCGCCTGGTGCACACCGTGCACGGCGTCGGCTACCGCCTGGACCGGGCGGAGGGCGCATGACCGGCCGCCGCCGGCTGGGTGGGCGCTGGGTCCGCCGCCGACCGCTGCGCACCCGCCTGGCGCTGGCCGCCTCCGCGGCGGTGGCGCTGGTCGCGGTGGGCGTCTGCGCCGCCGCGTTCCTCGTCACCCGCCACCAGATGAACCGCCAGCTCAATCTCAGCCTGGGGCAGACGGCCACCCAGCAGCTCCAGCACATCCGCGGCTGGGGCCCGGTCGCGGGCGACGCCTCCTGCCAGTACCCGGCCGCCGCCTGCGTCCAGATCGTCCCCGCCGACCCCCGCAAGGACGCCCGCGGCCCGTACTCACTCCCGGTCTCGGCCGACACCCGCGAGGTGGCCGCCGGAACGCGCCCCGCCTACTACACCGACCTCACCGTCGCCGGGCACCCCGTCCGGATGTTCACCAGGCGCCTCCCGCACACGGACCTGGCGCTCCAGGTGGCACTCCGCTCCGACACCGTCGATCGCGGCGTCCGCCAGGCCGCCTGGGCCCTGTCCGCGGTCGGCGGCGCCGGCGTCCTGCTGGCCGCCGCCCTGGGCTACTGGGTCTCCCGTACGGGCCTGGCTCCCGTCGCCCGGCTCACCGCCACCGCGGAGCGCATCGCCGCCACCCGCGACGCCCGCCACCGCATCGAGCTGCCGGACGGCCCCGACACCCACGAGGACGAGATCACCCGGCTCGCCACCAGCTTCAACACCATGCTCGGCGAACTGGAGGAGTCCGTCACCGCCCGGCGCCGGCTGGTCGCCGACGCCTCCCACGAGCTGCGCACCCCACTGACCGCGCTCCGTACCAACGCCGAACTGCTCGCCCGCTCCGCCCGCCTGACGGACACTCAGCGGGATCGGGCGTCGGCCGCGCTGGGCCGCCAGCTGCGCGAGGTCACCACCCTCGTCAACGACCTCATCGAACTCGCCCGCGACGAGGAGCCCCGGCCCCTGGTCGAGCAGGTCCGCCCCGCCGCCCTCCTGGAGCACGCGGTGACCACGGCCCGCGAGCACTGGCCGGAGATCACCTTCACCTGCCGCACCGACCCCGCGGCGGCCGGGACGGCCCTCCCCGGCGTCCCGCAGCGCCTGAACCGGCTGCTGTCCAACCTCCTCGACAACGCCGCCAAGTTCTCCCCGCCCGGCGGCCCCGTGGAGGCCGAACTCACCGCCGTGCCGGGCGCGCTGGAGCTGACCGTCCGCGACCACGGCCCCGGTATCGCCCCCGAGGACCTGCCGCACGTCTTCGACCGCTTCTACCGCGCCCAGGCCGCCCGCGCCCTCCCCGGCTCGGGCCTCGGCCTGGCGATGGCCCGCCAGATCGCCCGCGCCCACGGCGCCGAGCTGACGGCGGAGCGGGCACCGGGCGGCGGGGCGCTCTTCCGGCTGCGGATGCCGACGGGGTGACGGGGGCGGCGCGGCGCGGGCGACACCGGCAGCCTGCGGCCCCGGCGGCGGGCCGCCTCAGAGGTGGACGGACACCGCCACGGCGCGGCCGCCGCGCCGGACCCGACTCCCGTCAGAACCCGGCCGGTTCGGTGTACACCCCCCACTCGTCGCGCAGCGCCCCGCAGATCTCGCCGAGCGTCGCCTCGGCCCGTACGGCCTCCAGCATCGGCTCGATCATGTTCGCCCCGCTGCGCGCGGCGGTCAGCATCGTCTTCAGCGCCGCCGCCACCCGGGCGTCGTCCCGGGCCGCCTTGCGCTCCGCCAGCATCCGCACCTGCTCACGCTCGACCTCGTGGCTGACCCGCAGGATCTCCAGGTCGCCGGTGACCGAGCCCTCGTGGCAGTTGACGCCGACGACCTTCTTCTCGCCCTTCTCCAGGGCCTGTTGGTACCGGAAGGCGGACTCGGCGATCTCGCCCGTGAACCAGCCGTCCTCGATGCCCCGCAGAATGCCGGAGGTCATCGGCCCGATCGGGTGCTGCCCGTCCGGCACGGCGCGCGCCCCGCGTTCCTTTATCTGCGCGAAGATCTTCTCCGCGTCCGCCTCGATGCGGTCGGTCAGCGCCTCGACGAACCACGAACCGCCCAGCGGATCGGCGACATTGGCGACCCCGATCTCCTCCATCAGCACCTGCTGCGTCCGGAGCGCGATCTCCGCAGCCTGCTCGCTGGGCAGCGCCAGCGTCTCGTCCAGGGCGTTGGTGTGCAGCGAGTTGGTGCCGCCGAGCACCGCGGCCAGCGCCTCCACCGCGGTCCGTACGACGTTGTTGTACGGCTGCTGGGCGGTCAGCGACACGCCCGCGGTCTGGGTGTGGAACCGCAGCCACTGCGCCTTCTCGCTGGAGGCGCCGTAGACGTCCCGCATCCAGCGGGCCCAGATCCGGCGCGCGGCGCGGAACTTGGCGATCTCCTCGAAGAAGTCCAGATGGGCGTCGAAGAAGAAGGACAGACCGGGCGCGAACCTGTCGACGTCCAGGCCGCGGGAGAGGCCCAGCTCGACGTACCCGAAGCCGTCGGCCAGGGTGTACGCCAGCTCCTGGGCGGCCGTCGCGCCGGCCTCCCGGATGTGGTAGCCGGAGACGGACAGCGGCTTGTAGGCGGGGATGCCGTGCGCGCAGTGCTCCATCAGGTCGCCGATCAGCCGCAGATGCGGCTCCGGCTGGAACAGCCACTCCTTCTGCGCGATGTACTCCTTGAAGATGTCCGTCTGGAGCGTGCCGTTCAGCACCGCCGGGTCGACGCCCTGCCGTTCGGCGGCGACGAGATACATGCAGAAGACCGGCACGGCGGGCCCGCTGATCGTCATGGACGTCGTGACGTCGCCCAGCGGGATGTCCTTGAACAGGACCTCCATGTCGGCCGCCGAGTCGATGGCCACGCCGCAGTGGCCGACCTCGCCGAGCGAGCGCGGGTCGTCGGAGTCCCGTCCCATCAGGGTCGGCATGTCGAACGCGACGGAGAGGCCGCCGCCGCCGGCGTCGAGGATCATCTTGTACCGCTCGTTGGTCTGCTCGGCGTTGCCGAAGCCGGCGAACTGGCGGATGGTCCAGGTGCGACCCCGGTAGCCGGTCGGATACAGCCCGCGCGTGAAGGGGTACTCGCCCGGCCACCCGATCCGCTCGAACCCCTCGACCGGATCGCCGGGCCGCGGCCCGTACACCGGCTCGACGGGATCGCCCGAGAGCGTGCTGAAGTCCGCATCGCGCTTCCGGGCGGAGTCGTACCGGGCCTGCCAGCGGCGGCGGCCCTCTTCGATCGCGTCAGCGTCCATACCGTCGAATTTACTAGGACGTCCTAGTACCTGTCGATGGCTGGCGACCCGGATTCGGGGTCGGGGAGGGTCCCCTAGGGGGTGCGCGGGCCCCCGGACCGGGCCCTGCCCCGGGCCTGAACAGCGCAAACGCGCCCCTCCGGGAACGGGAGAGGCGCGTGGGGAACATGCCGGATCCACCGGCCGCGGCCGGGAGCCATTCGGCCGCACCGGCTCAGGCTCCAGCCCCGGCTCCGCGAGCGGGGCCGGTGGGCGGCGCGGCGGGCGCCCGCCGGCCGGGGCGGACCCGTCAGACCTTGACCGGCTCCGGCGCGGCGTCCGCCAGCAGCGGCTGGACCTCGCGGACGACCGTGCGCTCGACGAAGAACGCGGCGGTGGGGATCGTGCCGGACACCAGCACCCACAGCAGCTTCGCGAACGGCCAGCGCGCCTTGGAGCCCAGGTCGAAGGCGAAGACCAGGTAGATGATGTAAAGCACGCCGTGGATCTGGGCGACGACGAGGGTCAGGTCCTTGCCCATCCCGAAGCCGTACTTGAAAACCATGCAGGCGCAGAGCACGAGCAGCATCACGGCGGTGACGTAGGCCATCACCCGGTAGCGGGTCAGCACGCTGGATTTCATGCCCCTGAGCGTAACGACCCGTTCCGGGGCGATCTTCGCCACCCCCCGCCCGGTGGGAAAGCCGCAGACAGACCCGTCACGGCCGCGGATCGGCGGCCGGTGCGCTCGGGTCGGGGCCACGGCCCGGCACCCGTTCACTCCTCGGAGAAGTCCGCCGCCGCCACCCGCAGCGGGCGCAGCATCGCGAAGATCTCCGCGCACTCCTCCGCGTCGTACACCCCGAGCCCGAAGTCCATCGCCATCAGGTCGCGGGTGGCCGCGTCGCACACCTCGCGCCCCTTGTCCGTGATGGACGCCAGGGTGCCCCGCCCGTCGTTCGGGTTCGGGCGCTTGGCGACCAGGCCGGACTTCACCAGCCGGTCGACGGTGTTGGTGACCGAGGTGGGGTGCACCATCAGCCGCTCGCCGATCTTCGACATCGGCAGCTCGCCCGCCTTGGAGAAGGTCAGCAGCACCAGTGCCTCGTAGCGCGCGAAGGTCAGCCCGTACGGCTTGACCACCGCGTCGACCTCCGAGAGCAGGATCTGCTGGGCCCGCATGATGGACGTGATCGCGGCCATCGAGGGGACGGATCCCCAGCGCTGCTGCCACAGTTCGTCGGCGCGGGCAATGGGGTCGAAAGCAAGGCTGAGCGGCTTCGGCACGTCTCCGACCCTACCCGGCGGTCACATGGTGGGCGGCCCTGTCTCAGTTTTCGGTCTCATGCGGTGGGCCCCGGCTTCCGGGAGTGGGCCCCGGCCCACGCGGACCCGGTGTGCCGGGGGCCGTACGGACGCGGGGGCCGTTACGCACACGGGGGCCTTACGGACGCGGGGCCCCCTCCGCACACGTGGTTCAGGGGGCGGTGCGGGCGCGTGCCGCACCGGGGG
>NZ_JBNHIN010000003.1:147665-227928 GCF_050054615.1 Streptomyces sp. YGL11-2 | reverse complement strand
GGCCCGGTGCCGGGCCGCGCCCGCGTGCGCCGCACCTCGGCGATCACCACCAGGACGCACACCCCGCCCACCACCCCGGCGGCCGGCATGACCACCGGGAGCGGCGCGTGGTCGGCGGCCACCCCGGCCAGCCCCATCGCCAGCCCCATGGCCGTCATCCGGCCCGCCTGCATCACCGTCATCGCCTGCCCCAGCAGTTCGTCGGGGACGGCGGCGGCGAACCACCGGTCGACGCCGAAGTTGTACGAGATCGAGGTCCCGGTCAGCACCAGCAGGAGCACGGCCCAGCCGAGCGGCGGCCGGGCGGCGAACCCCAGCGAGGGCAGCACCGCGAACACGCCCATGGGGAAGGCCAGTCGGGCGCGCGCCCGCGGCCCTAGGAAGGACCCGGCCAGGGTTTCGGCGACCACCGCACCGATGGGCATGCTGCACATCAGCAGCCCCTGTCCGGCCGGCCCGGCGCCCAGGAGGTCCCCGTACGGCACGAGCAGCGCCTCGGGGACGACCACGACCGCCGGCGGCACCCAGCCGAGGAGCAGCAGCGCCCGGATCCGCCGGTCGGCGAGCAGCCGCCGGGTGCCCGCCAGCGAGGCGGCCAGCAGCGCACCGCGGGCCCGCCCTCCCGTCACCCGGCCTCCACCCCCAGAAGACGGCGCTCCGCGCCGACTCGCCCTCCGCGCCGGGCGGGCGGCGGTGCCCAGCCGCAGCAGCAGGGCCGAGCAGACGAAGGTGCCGGCGGTGACGCCGAGCACCGCGCGCGGGGGAACGGCGGTCAGCAGCAGCCCCCCGGCGGCGAAGCCGGCCAGCTGGGCGCCCTGGTTGACGATCCGGATCAGCGAGCGCCCCAGGACGAACGGATCGCCCTCGCCGAGGATCTCGCCGAGCGTCCCGGCGCGGGTCCCGGCGAAGACCGGCGCGATGGCCGCGATCAGACAGCGCAGCGCGAGCAGCACCGCCACCGGGACACCGGGCAGCACCATGGCCGCCGCCGCCAGCGCGCACAGCGTGTCGCACAGGACCAGCACCCGCCGGGCCGGGAACCAGTCGGCGACGGCCGACAGCAGGGTGCCGCCGAGGACGTACGGCAGCAACCCCAGCGCGAAGGTCAGGGCGCTGAGCAGCGGCGAACCGGTGAGCCGGAAGACCAGGACGGAGAGCGCGATCTCGCAGACGACCACGCCCAGGGAGGACAGCAGGTGCGCGGCGAAGACACAGCGGAACTCCGGGACGGCGAAGACCCCGCGGTAGCCCCGGCGGGCCGGGGCGCGGCGGGCCGCGTCCCGGTCGGGGGCCGGCGGGCAGGCGGGGGCGCGGCCCGGCTGTGCGGGCCCGGAGGGGGACGGCATGGCGCCAGCGTGCCGGGGCCGGCGGGTGCGCCGTAGTGTTTCGGCTCCAGCCGAATCCTGGGGAGGGGAGGGCCCGGCCGTGCCGCTGGACCTGCATTTCGGGGCGGACGACCTGCTGCGTATCCGGTTCGCGATCTCCCCGCTGTGCGAGACCCATGAGGCGCTGCGGACCCTGCGGCGGACCGACCGGCACGGCTACCACCTGCCGTGGCTGCGGCGGATGCGGGAGCGGGTGGCCGGGCTGGACCTGTCACCGGTGTGGCTGTTCATGCCGTCACCGCGGCCCGGGTACACCCCCGATTTCCTGGGCCGGCCGCCGGACGTCCCCCTGGCGGACTTCGCGGCGGAGCTGGCCCGGCTGCGGGCCACCGACCCGGCGCTGGCGCGCGCCGAGATGGCCAAGTCGCTGGCCTGTACGCCGGGGGCCGCGGAATCGGCGCGCGGCCGGGCGGCGCTGGCCGATCCCCGGCGGGCCGTCCAGGAGCTGGCGGACACCACGGAGCGGGCCTGGCACGCCCTGCTGGCCCCGGACTGGCCCCGTCTGCGGGCGCTGCTGGAGGCCGAAATCGCCTATCGGTCACGGCAGTTGGCGGACGGCGGGCTGCGCCGGCTGTTCGCCGATCTGCATCCGCGGCTGTCCTGGTCGGAGGGCACGCTCACGGTCCGCACCCGGACGGACTTCGTGCAGATGCAGGACCTGGACGGGCGCGGGGTGCTGCTGCTGCCGAGCGTCTTCGTGTGGCCGGACGTGGTGAGCGGTTTCGATCCGCCGTGGCAGCCGACCGTGATCTATCCGGCGCGCGGGATCGGCAGGCTGTGGCAAAGCTCGGCGGCCGGCCCGGCGCTGGCGCGGCTGCTGGGCGCCAACCGGGCCGCGGTGCTGGCCGCCCTGGACGCGCCGGCGACGACCTCGGCGCTGGCGCACCGGCTCGGGCTGGCCGCGTCGTCCGTCTCGGCGCATCTGTCCGTGCTGCGCGAGGCCGGTCTGCTGGTCTCGCGCCGGCACGGGCACCAGGTGCGCTACGAGCGGACGCCGCTGGGCATCGCCCTGGCGGCGGGCGACTGACGGGGACACCGGCGACCCGCACCCTCACCGGGACGTCGGGAGGGCTTCAGCGGTCCGGACCGGGACGTCCGGGCGTCAGGAGGTCCGGGCGTCCTGGGCCAGGTGCCGTTCGACGGTCTCGACCTTCGAGGTCAGCCCGTCGGTCACGCCCGGCCGGATGTCGGCCTTCAGGACCAGCGAGACCCGCCCGGAGCGCGCCTCGACGGCGGCGACGGCGCGCTTGACGACGTCCATCACCTCGTCCCACTCGCCCTCGATGGAGGTGAACATGGCGTCCGTGCGGTTGGGCAGCCCGGACTCGCGGACGACCCGGACGGCGTCGGCGACGTACTCGCCGACGTCCTCGCCGACGCCCAGCGGGCTCACGGAGAAGGCGACGATCATGCGTTCACGACACCTTCCTTGCGGGCGCGGGCGGCGATCACGCTGGCCTGCTCCTCGCGCTTGAGCACCTTGTCCGCGTACAGGCCGCCGAATGGCACGATGGCCAGGACGAAGAAGAAGGCGGCGCGCTTCCAGGGCCACTTGGTGCGGTTCCAGGCGTCCAGCAGCAGCACCACGACGATGGTGAACAGGATGCCGTGCAGCATGCCCAGCGGGAACACCAGCGCGTCGTAGTGGAGGAACAGCTTGAATCCGGTGCCGAATATCAGCAGCGCCGGGAAGGAGAGCGCCTCCGGAATGGATGCCAGGCGCAGTCGGTGCAGGGCGGCGGCGGTCTTGATGTCCACGGGAACCTCGTTCGGGCGGAGGGGGGAGGCAAGCACGGATGCTTGTGCAAGAGTTCACAAGCATCCGCCCCATTGTTACAGCCGCCCCGGTGATCACCGCGCCCGGGTCGGGGCCCGGACTCGGGGCCCGGACTCGGGGAGAGGTCAGGGGGACGTCAGGGGGACGTCGGGGGAAGGTCCGGGACAAAAGCCCTGCCCCGCGCGGCCCCGGGCCGATACCGTCGGGGCCGTGGCTCGGTTTCGGCTCCAGGGGAGCAAGGTGCTCGCCGTCGACATGGCGGACGACGCCGTCAGGGCGAAGAACGGTGCGATGGTCGCGTACGAGGGCCGGATGGCGTTCAAGAAGGTGACCGGCGGCGGCGAGGGGCTGCGCGGCATGGTCACCCGGCGGCTGACCGGCGAGCAGATGGCCGTGATGGAGGTGAAGGGCCGGGGCACCTGCTATTTCGCGGACCGCGCCGCCGAGATCAACCTGGTCCGGCTCCAGGGCGAGAAGCTCTACGTGGAGGCGGGCAATCTGCTGTGCACCGACGCCGCGCTGCGGACCGGCACGACCTTCACCGGCCTGCGCGGCGCCTCGCGGGGCAACGGCCTGTTCACCACCACGGTCGAGGGCCACGGCCAGGCGGCGATCACCTCCGACGGCCCGGCGGTGGTGCTGCGGGTCACCGAGCGGTACCCGCTCCAGGTCGACCCCGGGGCGTATGTCGCGCACACCGGGAGCCTCAGGCAGCACTTCCAGTCCGGAGTGAATTTCCGCACGTTCATCGGCGAGGGCTCCGGCGAGGCGTTCCAGATCCGCTTCGAGGGCGAGGGCCTGGTATACGTGCAGCCCAGCGAGCGCACCACCGTGGGCGGTGACGTCTGATGCCGTTCACGGCCCTCAACTCCCGCATGGTGGAGGCCCGGATCGCCCCGGGGCAGCGGTTGTTCAGCCGGCGCGGCGCGATGCTCGCCTACCGCGGCGAGGTGCACTTCACCCCGAGCGTCCAGGGCGGCCAGGGCGGTGTCGGCTCCATGATCGGCCGCCGGATCGCCGGCGAGGCCACGCCCCTGATGACCGTGGAGGTCCCCCAAGGTCGTGAAGACCAGGGAGGTACCCCCGGTGGGACGGTGATGTTCGGGCACGGCGGCCACCACGTCCATGTCGTCGACCTCACCGGCGAGACGCTCTCTGTGGAGGCCGACCGCCTGCTGGCCTTCGACGGTTCGCTCTCCCAGGGCACCCTGTTCCTGGGCTCCCAGGGCGGGGTGATGGGCATGGTGCGCGGGCAGGTCACCGGCCAGGGCCTGTTCACCACCACCCTCCAGAGCCACGGCTCGGTCGCGGTGCTGGCGCACGGCGGCGTCATCGAGCTGCCGATCACCCCGCAGCGCCCGGTCCATGTCGACCCGCAGGCGTATGTCGCCCACCGCGGCGAGGTCCGCAACAGGCTGTCCGCCGCGCTCGGTTGGCGCGAGATGATCGGGCGTGGCTCGGGCGAGGCATTCCAGCTGGAGCTGTCGGGGCAGGGCACCGTCTACGTCCAGGCGTCGGAGGAGAAGCTGTGACCGGTCCCGTCGTCCACGACGTCCACTCCCTCCCCGCCGACGACAACGTCAATCCCTACGCCTTCAACGTCGACCTCGACGGCCGGTGGTTCCTCCAGAAGGGGAAGATGATCGCCTACTACGGGCGGATCGACTTCCACGGCGTCGGGCACGGCCCCCTGGACCGCCTCATCGCCGGCAGTTTCCATTCGCCACTGCACGCCGCGGACTGGGTGGTCGCCGAGGGCCGGGGAAAGATGCTGCTCGCCGACCGGTCCTTCGACGTGAACTCCTACGACCTGGACGAGGGCAACCTCACGATTCGCGCCGGCAACGTGCTCGCCTTTCAGCCATCTCTGTCGCTGAAGCAGTCGATCATCCCCGGCTTCCTCACGCTCCTCGGGACCGGGAAGTTCGTCGCCGCCTCCAACGGCCCCGTGGTCTTCGTCGAGCCCCCGATCCGCGTCGACCCCCAGGCCCTCGTCGGCTGGGCCGACTGCCCCTCGCCCTGCCATCACTACGACCATCGGTACCTGCGGGGATTCCTGGGCGGCGTGCGGGCGCACACCGGTTTCGGCGGCGCCTCGGGCGAGGAGCACCAGTACGAGTTCACCGGCGCCGGGACGGTCCTGCTCCAGTCGACCGAACAGATGCTGCCGGAGCGGGCGACCGGCGCGCCGCCCGAGGAGGACGGCATACCGGACGGCGGCGGCCACGCTGCGCAAAGTGGCTCACAACTGCCGCGGCTTCCCGGCGACGCCGGGGGGCTCCAGCGCCGCTTCGGGCTGTGAACGGTAGTCTGCGGACGGTGACCTCGAACGTCTGACCAACACCAGGTCCCGGCCGGCCGATGTCCGTCACACCACAGCCATGATTAATTCACTATTCAACTTTCACGGGTAGAATTCATCCATGACGACCGACAGCGACACCCCCTGGCTGACCGACCAGGAGCAGCGTGCCTGGCGCACTCATCTGGACGTCAGCAGACTGCTGATGCACCAACTGGAGCGCGATCTGCAGCCGTTCGGCCTGACCAACAACGACTACGAGATCCTGGTCAACCTCTCCGAAGCCGAGGACCGCCGGCTGCGGATGAGCGACCTGGCGGCCAGCACCCTGCAGTCCAAGAGCCGCCTCTCGCACCAGATCACGCGCATGGAGAACGCCGGCCTGGTGCGCCGCGAGAGCTGCGAGTCGGACCGCCGCGGCCTCTACGCCGTCCTCACGGACGAGGGCTGGGACACCATGCGCCGGGTCGCCCCGCACCATGTCGCCTCGGTCCGCAGGCACTTCATCGACCTCTTCGCCACCGAAGACCTCGAAGCCCTCCGCACCTCCCTCACCCCCGTCGCCGAACACCTCCGCGAGCGGCGCAGCGCGCTGTAGCGCGGGGGTCCGGTGGGGGCGGCGCCCGGGGAGCGCCGGCCCCACCGGACCGCGACCGCAGCGGGTCGCCGGGGTCCGGGTCACTCGCCCGACGTCAGGCCCGCCACCAGTTCGTCCGCCGCCCGGTACGGGTCCGTCTCGCCGGCCACGATGCGCTCGGCCAGCGCGTCCACATGGCGGTCGCCCGACAGGTCGCCGATCCGCGACCGCAGTGCCGTGACCGCGATCGTCTCGACCTCTCGGGCCGCCCGCGCGAGCCGCCGCTGCGCGAGGACGCCGTGCTCCTCCATCCAGGCCCGGTGCTTTTCCAGCGCCTCGACGACCTCGTCGACGCCCTCGCCGCGCGCCGCCACCGTCTTCACGATCGGGGGCCGCCAGTCGCCGGGGGCCCGCGCCTCGCCCAGCCCCAGCATGTGGTTGAGCTCCCGCGCGGTGGCGTCCGCGCCGTCCCGGTCGGCCTTGTTGACCACGTAGACGTCGCCGATCTCCAGGATGCCCGCCTTCGCGGCCTGGATCCCGTCGCCCATCCCGGGCGCCAGCAGCACCACGCTGGTGTCGGCCTGGGAGGCGATCTCCACCTCCGACTGCCCGACGCCGACCGTCTCGACCAGCACCACCTCGCAACCCGCCGCGTCCAGCACCCGGATCGCCTGCGGCGCCGCCCACGCCAGCCCGCCCAGATGGCCGCGGGTGGCCATCGAGCGGATGTAGACGCCGGGGTCCGAGGCGTGCTCGCTCATCCGCACCCGGTCGCCGAGCAGCGCACCTCCGGAGAACGGCGACGACGGGTCGACGGCGAGCACGCCGACCCGTTTGCCCGCCTTGCGGTACGCGGTCACCAGCGCGGACGTCGTGGTGGACTTCCCGACGCCGGGCGAGCCGGTGAGCCCGACCACGTACGCGCCTCCGGTCAGCGGCGCCAGCGCCGCCATCACCTCGCGCAGCTCCGGCGCCGCCCCCTCGACGAGGGAGATCAGCCGGGCCACCGCCCTCGGCCGGCCCTGCCGGGCCTGTTCCACCAGCTGGGGGACGTCCACCATCGCCGCTCGGCTCCTTCGGCTCGCTCGTCCGCGTCCGGCCCGCCCGTACGCGCTCGGTTCCTCACCCGGTACGCCGGCACGTGAAGGCCGGCTCCCGTACCCGGTTCGCCCGGTACAAGAGGACTCCTTCCCGTACCCGCTCCGCGCGGATCCGCCTACTTACCCGGCACCCGGATGATCAGCGCATCGCCCTGGCCGCCGCCGCCGCACAGCGCCGCCGCGCCCACGCCGCCGCCGCGCCGCCGCAGCTCCAGCGCGAGGTGCAGCACGATACGGGCGCCGGACATGCCGATCGGGTGCCCGAGCGCGATCGCGCCACCGTTGACATTCACCTTTTCCGGGGAAACCCCCAGATCCTTCATTGACTGCACGGCGACCGCCGCGAACGCCTCGTTGATCTCGATCAGGTCAAGATCTTCGACGGTCAGGCCCTCCTTGCCGAGGGCGTGGTCGATCGCGTTGGAGGGCTGCGACTGGAGGGAGTTGTCGGGGCCCGCGACATTGCCGTGCGCGCCGATCTCGGCGATCCACTCCAGGCCCAGCGCCTCGGCCTTGGCCTTGCTCATGACGACCACCGCGGCGGCGCCGTCGGAGATCTGCGAGGAGGTGCCCGCGGTGATCGTGCCGTCCTTGGCGAAGGCGGGCCGGAGCTTGCCGAGCGACTCCACGGTGGTCTCGCCGCGGATGCCCTCGTCCTTGCTGAAGATGACCGGGTCGCCCTTGCGCTGCGGGATCTCCACGGGGGTGATCTCGGCCTCGAACAGGCCGTTCTTCTGCGCGGCGGCGGCCCGCTGGTGGGAGGCCGCGGCGATCTCGTCCTGCTCGGTGCGGCCGATGCCGAGGCGGGTGTTGTGCTTCTCCGTCGACTCGCCCATCGCGATGTTCTCGAAGGCGTCCGTCAGGCCGTCGTGCGCCATCGCGTCGAGCATCTCCACCGCGCCGTACTTGAAGCCCTCGCGGGACTTCGGCAGCAGGTGCGGGGCGTTGGTCATGGACTCCTGGCCGCCGGCGACGATCACGTCGAACTCGCCGGCGCGGATGAGCTGGTCGGCCAGCGCGATCGCGTCGAGGCCGGAGAGGCAGACCTTGTTGACGGTCAGCGCGGGGACGTTCATGGGGATGCCGGCCTTGACCGCGGCCTGGCGCGCCGGGATCTGCCCCGCCCCGGCCTGGAGCACCTGGCCCATGATCACGTACTGCACCTGGTCGCCGCCGATGCCGGCCCGGTCCAGCGCCGCCTTGATGGCCACGCCGCCGAGGTCGGCTCCGGAGAAGGTCCGCAGGGACCCCAGGAGCCGGCCCATGGGGGTGCGCGCTCCGGCCACGATCACTGAGGTGGTGCCGTTGTTTGCAGACATACGGTGCGGCCTTCCTTTGCAGGGAAGTTAACGAGGGTTCCCGTCAATGTACTGAGGGGTAGCCGCCGGGTCACCGGCAAGCAGGTGTGATCGCGCGCACGTTGCGTAACCAGCCGTGCGGGCGGTGCACTGGAGCCATGCTGACGCGAATCGACCACATCGGGATCGCCTGTTTCGACCTCGACAAGACCGTCGAGTTCTACCGTGCCACGTATGGCTTCGAGGTGTTCCACTCCGAGGTCAACGAGGAGCAGGGCGTGCGGGAGGCCATGCTCAAAATCAACGAGACGTCCGACGGCGGGGCGTCCTACCTGCAGCTCCTGGAGCCCACCCGCGAGGACTCCGCGGTCGGCAAGTGGCTGGCCAAGAACGGCGAGGGCGTGCACCACATCGCCTTCGGCACGGCCGATGTCGACGGGGACTCCGACGACATCCGGAACAAGGGCGTCCGGGTCCTCTACGACGAGCCCAGGACGGGTTCGATGGGCTCGCGGATCACCTTCCTGCACCCCAAGGACTGCCACGGCGTACTCACCGAACTCGTCACCGCGGCGCCGCCCGCCGCGACTGACCACTGACCTTCGCCTTCCCCGGCCGGTAGAGTGCAGCTTCGGCCGGGGTAAGGGAATGGGGCTCGGTCCATACTCTGCCGATGATCTGACACCATTTCTTCGGAAGGGTCAGCTCCGATGGGTGTGAGTCGGGTACGACGGGACGTGTACGGGACGCGCATCGCAGGACCGGAGCCGGCCGCCACCATGACCAGGGGACGGATGGGACCGCGCAGTGCGGGGCAACGAACGCCAGGAGCGTAAGTGGGCTGAGGCCGACCACCTCTCTCAGTTCGAAGCCGAGATGGAGCGGCTGAAGACCGAGCGGGACAAGGCCGTCCAGCACGCCGACGACCTCGGTTACCAGGTCGAGGTACTGCGCGCCAAGCTCCACGAGGCGCGCCGCAACCTCGCGACCCGACCTGCCTACGACAACGTCAGCCACCAGGCCGAACAACTGCTGCGCAACGCGCAGATCCAGGCCGACCAGCTGCGTTCGGACGCCGAGCGGGAGTTGCGCGAGGCACGGGCGCAGACCCAGCGGCTGCTCCAGGATCAGGCCGAGCGGCAGGCCCGGCTGGAGGCCGAGCTGCACGCCGAGGCGGTCGGCCGCCGGCAGCGGCTGGACGAGGAGCTCAACGAGCGCCGCCAGACCGTCGAATCGCACGTCAACGAGAACGTCGCCTGGGCCGAGCAGCTGCGCGCCCGTACGGAGTCGCAGGCCCGCCGTCTGATGGAGGAGTCCCGGGCGGAGGCCGAGCAGGCGCTGGCGTCCGCGCGCGCCGAGGCGCAGCGGCTGGCCGAGCAGGCCCGCGAGCGGCTGGGCACCCAGGCCGAGGAGGCGCGGGCCGAAGCGGAATCCATCCTGCGCCGGGCGCGTACGGACGCCGAACGGCTGCTGAACGCCGCGTCGAACCAGGCCCAGGAGGCCACCGACCAGGCCGAGCAGCTGCGCACCACGGCCGGCAGCGAGTCGGAGGAGGCCCGCCGGCAGGCCGCGGAGCTGACCCGTACCGCCGAGGCCCGGGTCAAGGAGGCGGACACCGCACTGCGCGAGGCGCGCACCGAGGCGGAGAAGCTCGTCGAGGAGGCGCAGCAGTCCGCCACCAAGCGGCTGTCGGCCGCCGAGTCGGAGAACGAGCAGCGCACCCGTACGGCCAAGGCGGAGATCGCCCGGCTGGTGGGAGAGGCCACCAAGGAGGCCGAGGCGCTCAGGGCGGAGGCCGAGCAACTGCGGGCGGATGCCCGGGCGGAGTCCGATCGGCTGCTCTCGGAGGCGCAGGACGCGGCGCGCTCCAAGGTGGCGGAGGACTCCGCGGCGCAGCTGGCGAAGGCGGCGCGGACCGCCGAGGAGGTGCTGACCAGGGCGTCCGAGGACGCCAAGGCCACCACGAAGGCCGCCGCCGAGGAAGCCGAACGGCTGCGCAGGGAGGCCGAGGCCGAGGCGGACCGGCTGCGCGAGGAGGCGCACGACACCGCGGCGCAGCTCAAGGGCGCGGCGAAGGACGACACCAAGGAGTACCGCGCCAAGACCGTCGAACTCCAGGAGGAGGCACGGCGGCTGCGCGGCGAGGCGGAGCAGCTGCGGGCGGACGCGGTCGCCGAGGGCGAGCGGATCCGCAGTGAGGCGCGCCGGGAGGCCGTTCAGCAGATCGAGGAGGCGGCCGGGACCGCCGAGGAGCTGCTGGCCAAGGCCAACGCCGGTGCCGAGGAGACCCGTTCGGGCGCGGTCGCGGAGAGCGAGCGGGTGCGGACGGAGGCCATCGAGCGGGCCTCGGGGCTGCGCCGACAGGCCGAGGAGGCGCTGGAGCGGGCCCGTGCGGAGGCCGAACAGCTGCTGCTGGAGGGCACCCAGGCCGCCGAGGAGCTGACGTCCGAGGCCGAGAAGAGCGCCGCGGCGCTGCGCGCGGAGGCCGAGGAGGCCACCGAGGAGCGGCGGGCCGAGGCACAGGCCGAACTGGACCGGCTGCGCGTCGAGGCGGAGGAGCGGGTCGCCGCCGCCGAGGAGGCGCTGCGCGAGGCCCGCGCGGAGGCCGAGCAGCTGCGCCGGGAGACGCAGGAGGAGGCGGCCCGGCTCAAGGCGGAGGCCGCGGAGCGCCGGCGGTCGCTGGCGCAGCAGGCCGAGGAGGAGGCCGAGCGGCTGCGCGCGGAGGCCGCCGAGGACGCCTCGGCGGCGCGTTCCGAGGCCGAGGCGGTGTCCGTACGGCTGCGCGGCGAGGCGTCCGCCGAGGCGGAGCGGCTGAAGGCGGAGGCGCAGGAGACCGCGGACCGGGTGCGCGCGGAGGCGGCGGCTGCCGCCGAGCGCACCGGCACGGAGGCGGCGCAGGCGCTCGCCGAGGCCCAGGAGGAGGCCGCGCGCCGCCGCCGGGAGGCCGAGCAGCTGCTGGGCGAGGCCCGTGAGGAGGCCCACCAGGAGCGCACCGCGGCGCGGGAGCAGAGCGAGGAGCTGCTGGCGTCGGCCCGTACGCGGGTGAGCGAGGCGCAGGAGGAGGCCGAGCGGCTGGTCGAGGAGGCGGACCGGCGGGCCGGCGAGCTGGTGGCGGCGGCCGAGCAGACCGCGCAGCAGGTGCGCGACGCGGTCGCGGGGCTGCACGACCAGGCCAACGAGGAGATCGCCGGGCTGCGTTCGGCGGCCGAGCACGCCGCCGAACGGACCCGGTCCGAGGCGCAGGAGGAGGCCGACCGGGTCCGTGCGGACGCCTACGCCGAGCGCGAGCGCGCGTCGGAGGACGCGGCGCGGGTGCGGCGGGAGGCGCAGGACTCGTCGGAGGCCGCCAAGTCCCTCGCGGAGCGGATGGTTTCGGAGGCCATCGAGGAGGCCGAGCGGCTGCGGACCCAGGCCGCGGACGTCCTGGACGAGGCCCGCCGCGACGCCAACGCCGCCCGCACCGAAGCCGCCGAACAGGCCGACCGACTCGTCACCGAGGCCACCGCACAGGCGGAGAAGCTGGTCGCGGACGCCACCGCGAAGGCGCAGCAGCTGCGCACCGACGCGTCGGACGCGTTGGCGTCGGCGGAACAGGACGCGGCGCGGGCGCGGGCCGAGGCGCGGGACGACGCGAACCGGATGCGGTCGGAGGCCGCCGAGCAGACCGACCGCCTGATCGCCGAGGCGCGTACGGAGGCCGAGCGGATCGTCACCGAGGCCACCGAGCTGACGTCTTCGGCGCAGGACGACGCGGACCGTACGGTCCGGGAGGGCCAGGAGGCCGCCGACCGGCTGCGCGCGGAGGGCGAGCAGCAGGCGCGGGCGATGGTCGCGGAGGCCACCGAGGAGGCCGAGCGGCTGCGCGCCGAGGCCGCCGAGGTGCTGGAGGGCGCCCGTACGGACGCGGAGCGCACCGGCGACGAGGCGCGCAAGGCGGCCAACAAGGCGCGTGCGGACGCCGCGACGCAGGCCGACGAACTGGTGGCGGAGGCCGCCGGCGAGGCCGAGCGGCTGCGTTCGGAGGCGGCGGAGCGGACCGCGGACGCCGAGCGGGACGCGGACCGCGCCCGGGCGGACGCCCGCGAGCAGGCGGACCGGATGATCGCCACGGCCACCGCGGAGGCGGACCGGCTGCGCGCCGAGGCGGCCGAGACCGTCACCGCCGCGCAGGAGCACGCCAACCGCACCCGCAGCGAGTCCGCGAAGGTCCGCGAGGACGCGGAGGCGGCCGCCGAGCGCACCAGGACCGAGGCGCAGGAGGAGGCCGACGGGCTGCTGGACGAGGCTCGCAAGGACGCGGCCAAGCGCCGCGGCGACGCCGCCGAGCAGGCCGACCAGCTCATCGCCAAGGCCCAGGAGGAGGCGCTGAAGACGGCCACCGGCGCCGAGGAGCAGGCCGACACGATGGTCGGGGCCGCCCGCAAGGAGGCCGACCGGCTCGTCCGGGAGGCGACGGACGAGGGCAACGCGCGGGTGGAGAAGGCCCGTACGGACGCCGACACGCTGCTGAGCGAGGCCCGTGGGGACGCCACGGCCATAAGGGAGCGCGCCGAGGAGCTGCGGGTGCGCATCGAGTCCGAGGTCGAGGAGCTGCACGAGCGGGCCCGCCGGGAGTCGGCGGAGACGATGAAGAACGCCGGCGAGCGGGTCGACAAGCTCATCGCGCAGGCCACCGCGCAGCAGGTGGAGGCCGAGGAGAAGGCCGACCGGTTGATGTCCGACGCGAACAGCGAGGCGAGCAAGGTCCGGATCCAGGCCGTCAAGAAGGCCGAGGGCCTCATCAAGGAGGCCGAGAACAAGAAGGCCGAGGCGGTGCGCGACGCGAAGCGGATGCGTACGGAGGCCGAGGAGGAAGCCACCCGGATCGTGGAGGAGGGCAAGCACGAGCTGGAGGTGCTGGTGCGCCGCCGCGAGGACATCAACGCCGAAATCTCCCGGGTTCAGGACGTTCTGGAAGCGCTGGAGTCGTTCGAGGCTCCCGCGGGGGGCGCGGACGGCAAGGGCGGGGGTGTGAAAGCCGCTGCGGGAGCGGGCGCAACTCGTTCGAGTGGCAAGCAGTCTGAAGGGTAGCCACTCAAATGAGGGGTCATTCTCCACTTCAAACGCGCAATGACTCGATGACACGCCGTTAAGACCCCTAGGATTCTCCTTATCACCTCACCGGTCTCTTTCGACAGGAACCCCATGAGCGACACTTCCTCCCCCTTCGGCTTCGAGCTCGTGCGGCGTGGGTACGACCGCGGTCAGGTGGATGACCGCATTACGAAGCTCGTCGCGGACCGCGACAGCGCGCTGGCCCGTATCACCTCGCTGGAGAAGCGCATCGAGGAGCTGCACCTCGAAACGCAGAACGCCCAGGCTCAGGTCAATGACGCCGAGCCGTCCTACGCGGGCCTCGGCGCGCGCGTCGAAAAGATCCTCCGTCTCGCCGAGGAGGAGGCCAAGGACCTGCGCGAGGAGGCTCGTCGGGCTGCCGAGCAGCATCGCGAGCTGGCCGAGTCGGCCGCCCAGCAGGTCCGCAACGACGCCGAGCAGTTCGCCGCCGAGCGCAAGGCGAAGGCCGAGGACGAGGGCGCCAGGATCGTCGAGAAGGCCAAGGGCGAGGCGTCGACCCTGCGCGCCGAGGCGCAGAAGGACGCTCAGTCCAAGCGGGAGGAGGCGGACTCCCTCTTCGAGGAGACCCGTGCCAAGGCCGCCCAGGCCGCCGCGGACTTCGAGACCAACCTGGCCAAGCGCCGGGAGCAGTCCGAGCGCGATCTGGCCTCGCGTCAGGCCAAGGCCGAGAAGCGGCTGGCGGAGATCGAGCACCGCGCCGAGCAGCTGCGCCTGGAGGCCGAGAAGCTGCGGACGGACGCCGAGCGCCGGGCCCGTCAGACCGTGGAGACCGCGCAGCGCCAGGCCGAGGACATCGTGGCCGACGCCAACGCCAAGGCCGACCGGATCCGCAGCGAATCGGAGCGCGAGCTGGCGGCGCTCACCAACCGCCGCGACTCGATCAACGCGCAGCTGACCAACGTCCGCGAGATGCTGGCGACGCTGACCGGTGCCGCGGTGGCCGCGGCCGGTGCGCCGGGCGACGAGGAGTCCCTCACCCGCGGCGTGCCCGCCCAGCAGTCGCGCTGACCCGCAGGCACGTTCCCGCTTCGCCGAACCGCGCCCCCGTACCGCCTCCGTGGCGGTGCGGGGGCGCCGTCGTGACCGGTCCACCGGGCGGCGCCGCCCCGGTGGCGGGGCCATCAGGGCGGGCCTAGCGTGCTGTACATGATCGAGGTCGAGGGGCTGACCAAGCATTACGGCGACAAGGTTGCGGTGGACCATCTGACCTTCACCGTCCGGCCGGGCATCGTCACCGGCTTCCTCGGTCCCAACGGCGCGGGCAAGTCCACCACCATGCGGATGATGCTCGATCTGGACAATCCGACGGCCGGCACGGTCCGCATCGACGGCATGCACTACCGGCAGCTGAGGAACCCCCTCACGTATGTCGGCGCGCTGCTGGACGCCAAGGCGATGCACGGTGGCCGCAGTGCCGCCCACCATCTGCTGTGTCTGGCCCAGAGCAACGGCATCCCCCGGTCCCGGGTGGCCCAGGTGCTGGACACCGTCGGGCTGACCGCGGTCGCCGGGAAGCGGTCCAAGGGCTTCTCGCTCGGCATGGGCCAGCGGCTCGGGATCGCGGCGGCGCTGCTCGGCGATCCGCGGATCCTGATGTTCGACGAGCCGGTCAACGGGCTCGACCCCGAGGGCATCCACTGGATCCGCAACCTGATGAAGAACCTCGCGGCCCAGGGCCGTACGGTCTTCGTCTCCTCCCACCTGATGAGCGAAATGGCGCTGACCGCGGACCACTTGGTGGTGATCGGGCAGGGCCGGCTGCTGGCGGACACGTCGATGGCGGAGTTCATCCGGCAGAACTCGCGGTCGTACGTCCGGCTGCGGTCCCCGGAGCGGGAGCGGCTGCTGGACGTGCTGCGCCGCGAGGGCGTCGCGGCGGTGGCGGCCCGCGACGGCTCGCTGGAGGTCGACGGGGTGCCGGCCCGCCGGCTGGGCGAACTGGCCGCCGCGCGCGGGCTGGTGCTGCACGAGCTGAGCCCCCAGCAGGCGTCCCTGGAGGAGGCGTTCATGCGGCTGACGGCCGGTTCGGTGGAGTACCACGCGCACAACGGCGAGCCGGCCGGGCCGTGGGCCGGGCAGCCGCGACGGCCCGCGGTGCCGCAGGGCGCGTTCTCGGGCGGCCCCCGGCCGGGGGGTCCGCAGCCGAGGGGGCCACAGCCGGGAAGCCCCCGACCGTGGGGTCCGCAGCCCGGCCGTCCGCAGCCGGGCGGTCCACCACCGGCCGGTCCGCCACCAGGCAGTCCGCCACCAGGCGGTCCGCGGCAGGAAAGCCCGCAGCCGGGCGGCTGGGGCGCACAGTGGCAGAAGAGAAGGAGCTGACGGATGGCCGTGGTCGGGCAGGTCCTGCGGTCGGAGTGGACCAAGATCAGGTCGGTGCGGTCGACGGTGTGGACGCTGGGCATCGCGGTGGTGGTGACCGTCGTCGTGGGCGTGCTGATCTGCACCCTCGCCAGAAACGACTTCGCCTCGATGCCGGACGCCCGGCGACTCGCCTTCGACCCGACCAACATCAGCTTCGCCGGGATGGGCCTGGGCCAGCTGTCGATGATCGTCTTCGGGGTGCTGGTGGTCTCGAACGAGTACAGCACCGGCATGATCCGCACCTCGCTCGCCGCCGTACCGCAGCGCGGCACCTTCCTGTTCAGCAAGCTGCTGGTGGCCACCGCGCTGGTCTTCGCGGTCGGCCTGGCGACCAGCTTCGTGACGTTCTTCGCGGGGCAGGCGGCGCTCGGCGAGCACCGGGCGTACCTCGGCGATCCGGGCGTGCTGCGGGCGGTGGTCGGCGGCTGCCTCTACATGACGATGATCGCGCTGTTCTCGATGGCGGTGGCCACGATGCTGCGCAGCCCGATGCTGTCGCTCGGCATCCTGATGCCGTTCTTCTTCCTGATCTCCAGCATCCTCGGGAACGTCTCGGCGACCCGGAAGATCGGCCGCTACCTCCCGGACCAGGCCGGCTCGAAGATCATGCAGGTGGTCGCCCCCGTCAACGACCAGACGCCGTACGGGCCGTGGGGCGGCTTCGCCATCATGGCGGCCTGGACGGCGGCGGCGCTGCTCGGCGGCTTCCTGCTGCTGCGCAGACGCGACGCCTGACGGGAGCGTCCCGGGCCGCCCCAACCGGTGCCGGAGTCCCCCCGTTTTGGCGGGAACCGTCAAGGGACGTATAGCCTCCTAACCCTCACGGGGGTACGAGGGCGCCTCTGCCCCGACCATCTGCGAGGGGCGGAGAATGATCGAGGCAGTCGGCCTGACCAAGCGCTACGGGCCCAAGACGGCCGTGCACAACCTGTCGTTCCGGGTGCGGCCGGGCACGGTCACCGGTTTCCTGGGGCCCAACGGCTCCGGCAAGTCGACGACGATGCGGATGATCCTGGGCCTGGACACGCCGACGTCGGGCCGTGCCACGATCGGCGGCCGTCCGTTCCGCGACGTGCCCAACGCCCCGCGCCAGGTGGGCGCTTTGCTCGACGCCAAGGCCGTGCACGGCGGGCGCAGCGCGCGGTCGCATCTGCTGTCGCTGGCCCAGCTGTCCGGCATTCCGGCCCGGCGGGTCGACGAGGTGCTGGGGGTGGTCGGTCTCCAGGACGTCGCCAACCGGCGCTCCAAGGGCTTCTCGCTCGGTATGGGCCAGCGGCTGGGCATCGCGGCGGCGCTGCTCGGCGATCCGCAGGTGCTGCTCTTCGACGAGCCCGTCAACGGCCTGGACCCCGAAGGCATCCTGTGGGTGCGGAACCTGATGAAGCAGCTGGCGGCCGAGGGCCGTACCGTCTTCGTCTCCTCGCACCTGATGAGCGAGATGGCGCTGACCGCCGAGCACCTGATCGTGATCGGCCGCGGCCAGCTGCTGGCGGACATGTCCGTCAAGGACTTCATCTCGGCCCACTCCGCGGACTTCGCCCGGGTGCGGACGCCGGACGGCGAGCCGGAGCAGCGCGAGAAGCTGACCGCGGCGATCGGTGAGGCGGGCGGCCAGGCGGTGCCCGAGCCGGACGGCGCGCTGCGGGTGACCGGGCTGCCGCTGCCCCGGATCAGCGATCTGGCGCACACGGCCGAGGTCCGGCTGTGGGAGCTCTCGCCGCACCAGGCGTCTCTCGAAGAGGCGTACATGCGGATGACGCAGGGCGTCGTCGACTACCGCTCGACGACCGACCAGCGGGCCGGCCTCCAGCAGCAGGCCCCGGCCGGGTACGCGCCGCAGGGATACGCCCCGCAGGGAGCCGTCCCACAGGGATACGCCGTGCCGCCCGGGGCGCTCCAGCCGCCGGTGCCGGGCCAGTTGCCGCCGAACCCGTACGCCCAGCCCCCCGGGGCCGCTCCGGTGCCGGGTCAGCCGCTGCCGCCGCAGGGCCAGGGTCACCCGTACGGGGCTCCCGGTCCCTACGGCGCGCCCCACCCGTACGGGCAGCAGCCGCAGCCCGCCGCCCCCGCCGATCTGCCCACGCCGCACCACGAGGACGCCCGATGACCAGCCCTCAGCAGCCGCAGCCCCAGCCGCAGCCGCAGCGCGGACCGCACGACACCGGTGCGCAGGAGATGCCGCCCGCCGCGCCGATGCCGCCGGCCGCTCCCCCGGCCCCGCCGCAGCCGGCACCGGAGCAGCCCACGCCCGCCAAGGAAGCGGGCACCATGATGCTCCAGGCCCAGCAGGCGCCCGGGCAGCCCGCGCCCGCCAAGGAGGCGGGGACGATGATGCTCCAGGCCCAGCAGGCACCGGAGCAGTCCGGCCCCGCCAAGGAGGCCGGCACGATGATGCTCCAGGCCCAGCCGCTCCCCCAGGCCCAGCCGCCGGCCGGCGGCCACCCCGAGCCGACGCCGCTGGCGGCGCACGGTCCGGGCGGGCCGGGTGGGGCGGCCGGCACGATGATGCTCACCGTCCCGGCCGCCGGCCCGCCCCACCAGCAGCCCCAGCCGCAGGGCCCGCCCCCGCAGCAGCCGCACCACCCCGAGGCCCCCAACTGGCAGGCGGGCGGGGCCGGTTACGTCTCCCCCATCCCGGTGCGCGCGAGCCACCTCGGCGATGCGCTGGTCTCCGAGTGGACCAAGATCCGCTCGGTGCGCTCGACGATGTGGACGCTCGGCGTGATGCTGCTGCTCATCGTCGGCGTCGGGCTGCTGTCGGCGCTCGCGCTGGGCTCGGAGCGGCGGGTCAACCCGCTGCTCGCGGTCGGCTTCGTCGGCGTGCTGCTCGGCAGCCTGTGCGTGATGACGCTGGGCGTGCTGTCGATCTCGTCGGAGTACGGCACCGGCATGATCCGTACGACACTGACCGCCTGCCCCAGCCGCGCCCGGGTGCTGACCGCGAAGGCGATCGTCTTCTTCGGGCTGGCGCTGGTGCTGACCACGATCGCCACGACCCTGGTGGCGCTGCTCGACTACGGGATGCTCAACGGCCCGGAGCCGACCGTCGACCAGTGGCTGCGCGGCACCGTCGGCGCCGGTCTGTACGTCGCGCTGCTCGGTCTGCTGGCGCTGTCCGTCGGCGCCCTGCTGCGGCACTCCGCGGGCGCCATCAGCGCCATGATGGGCGTGGTGCTGCTGCCGATGCTGCTGGCGCTGTTCCTCCAGGGCGAGTCCCTCAAGGACTTCCAGCACAAGATGATCGAGTACTCGGTGCCCAACGCGTTCGCCACGCTCTACGACATCCCGTTCCTGCCCGAGGGCCCGTCGGGCTGGGAGCCGGTGCTGATCCTCGCGGGGGTGACCGCGGTCGCCCTGGGCGGCGCCTACGGGGTGCTCCTCAAGCGGGACGTCTGACCGCTCGACTCGCCTTCCGCGCTCAGTACCTGGGCGCGTTCCGGGACCGCTGGAGCCGTGCGCTCCGGCGGTCCCGTGCGTTCCAGCAGGCGCGGTGCCAGTGGCGGCGGTCGTCGACGTCGCCGTGCCGGGGCCAGGTGACGACGTGCGGGACGCCCGGCGGGATCTCCTGGTCGCAGCCCGGGCAGCGGTAGTGCTTGGCCGCGCCGCCCCCACCGATCTGCCGGACGACCCACTCCTCGCCCCGCCACTCCTCGGTGGCTTCCAGGCCGTAGCGCTCGCCGCCCGCGCGCTCGACGGGTTTCGCACCGCGCTGGCGGTTTCGACGCGGGGACACAGCACACCTCGGGATGTCGACGGGGACGGGAGTCCCCCCTTGCTCGTGGGGTCCCCCGCTCATGGAGGTCCCCCCGCTCGAACGGAGCCGAGGGCGGGGAGAAGGGGAGAGCGGGGGACGCGTGGAGCACTTGGGGGAGGCCGTCACCAGCGTACGCGGCACGGTCAGGGGCAGAAGCCCGCTGCCACGTTTCTGCGATGATCTGGAAATTTCGCGTCAGGCCGTGCCCTGGGCACGTGTCGCACGTTGTTGCCTGTGAGGGGGGAGTCGCGTCGGCTGCGAGGAGGCAGAGAGCGATGCGCGTAGGTGCGTTCATCCTGGCCGCTCAATTCCCGGGCCAGGGACAGGGGGAAGCACTGCACCGCGCGGTGCGCTCCGCGGAGACCGCGGAGCAGGCCGGTCTCCACGACGTCTGGCTGGCGGAACACCACTTCGTGCCGTACGGCGTCTGCCCGCAGGCGGCGACGCTGGCCGCGCTGCTGCTGGGACGGACCCGCCGGATCGGCGTGGGCACGGCGGTCAGTGTGCTGCCGACCCAGCATCCGGTGGCGCTCGGTGAGCAGGCAGCGCTGCTGCATCTGACGTCCCAGGGGCGGTTCACGCTCGGCGTCGGCCGGGGCGGCCCCTGGGTCGATCTGGAGGTCTTCGGCTCCGGCCTGGCCGCGTACGACCACGGCTTCCCGGAGTCACTGGATCTGCTGCTGCGCTGGCTGCGCGAACCGCGGGTGGGCGCGCAGGGCGAGCGCTACGCGTTCCGGGAGGTGGCGGTGGTGCCGCGGCCGGCCGAGGCGCTGGGGGATCCGGACGATCCGGACGGTCTGACGGCCGGGCCGCCGGTGGTCGTGGCGTGCACCTCCGCCGAGTCGGTCAAACTGGCCGCCGCGCGCGGGCTGCCGATGCTGCTGGGGATGCACAGCGGCGACGAGGAGAAGTCGGACATGGTCGCGCTGTGGCGGTCGGCGGCGCGGGAGGCCGGCCGGGACGGCGACGAAATCGCCGCGGCGGAGCATGTGTCGGCGGGCGTGGTGCAGATCGCGGACGACCGGGCGGCGGCGGTGGAGACGCTGACGAAGGCGATGCCCGGCTGGCTGCGCCAGGGGCTCGGCGCGCATGTGACGGTCGACGGCCGCTATCGCCGGATGCGGGATCCGCTGGCGTATACGGAGCTGTTGTGCGCGCTGCATCCGGTCGGCACGCCGGAGTCGTGCGCGGACCGGCTGGCGGCGACCTCGGAGCGTACGGGCATCCGGCGGTTCGCGCTGCTCGTGGAGGGCTCCGGGGATCTCGCCGCCACCGAGGAGAACGTCCGGCGGCTGGGCTCCGAGGTGCTGCCGCAGCTGGGGTGACCGGGGCCGGTGGCCGTCCGGCCGACCACCGCGCGCCCTCGCGGGCCTGCGGGGCGGGCCGTGGCGAGGGGGCGGGGCGGGCTGCGGAGTACGGCTGGTCGGTGGTGCTGCCGCCGGTGCACGGTCTCGGAGGGTGCTCCGGCCGACCCGCTCAGCGGCAGCAACTCCGATCAGCAGTCGCGGAGTTCGGGCGACTGGTTCAGCAGCTGGCCCCGGATGGAGGTGAATTTTGCCAGCCGCGCGTCCACCGCCGGGTCGAGCGGGAAGACCGCGACCCGGTGGCAGTTCTGGAAGGCGAGTCGCACACCGAAGTGACGCTCCAACGAACCGCGAATGGCGTCACTCGCCAGCGCGCGCAGCAGCTGGCCGCGCGCCTGCTCGTCCGGCGGCGGCGTCTGGTTGTCGGCGAACTCTCCGCCGTCCACCTTCAGCTGAGCCACCAGAGAGCTGATCATCCCCCATGCGTAAGGCAGGGAGTTCCGGACGCAGTCGACAAATGCGGCTTCGTCGACCTCGCCTCGCTCGGCCTGTTCGAGGAGGGCCGGTGAGACGTCGAGCGACATGAGGTTCTCCTCTCGCGGACCCGCCGGGACGGACGGGGCCTAGGGATGGGACAAGGGGAATTCGCGACAGAGCGTGTTCGCCCCACGACCCCCTGCTTCAACGGTATGCCGCGCAAGGGGCCCGCACCATGGGATTGCACATACAACCGGCCAATGGCGGGCGCCGGGGGTGCGGGGGTTTCCCCCGTAAAGGGACCGGCGTCCAGGGGCGAATCGCGTCAGCGGCCCCGGTTCGAGTAGCGTGGCGCACCATGCGTCTCGTCATCGCCCGCTGCTCCGTGGACTACGCGGGCCGGCTCACCGCCCACCTGCCCTCCGCCCCCCGCCTGATCCTGGTGAAGGCCGACGGCTCCGTCTCCATCCACGCGGACGACCGGGCCTACAAACCCCTCAACTGGATGTCCCCGCCCTGTTCCCTCAAGGAAGGGGACGGCGATGTGTGGACGGTGGAGAACAAGGGCGGGGAGAAACTCATCATCACCCTGGAGGAGATCTTCCACGACTCCTCGCACGAGCTCGGGGTGGACCCGGGACTCATCAAGGACGGTGTGGAGGCCCACCTCCAGGAGCTGCTCGCCGATCGGATCGAGACACTGGGCGAGGGCTATTCGCTGATTCGGCGTGAATACCCCACCGCCATTGGTCCGGTGGATATCTTGTGCCGGGACGCCGACGGCCAGACCGTTGCGGTCGAGATCAAGCGGCGGGGCGAGATCGACGGTGTCGAGCAGCTCACCCGCTACCTCGAACTCCTCAACCGCGACCCGCACTTGGCCCCGGTGAAGGGCGTCTTCGCAGCTCAGGAGATCAAGCCGCAGGCCCGGGTGCTGGCCACGGACCGCGGGATCGGGTGCGTGGTGCTGGACTACGACGGGCTGCGCGGCATCGAGGACGACAAGCTGCGGCTGTTCTGAGAACGGAACACCACGACGGCCCGGTACCGGCCGGCCCGCCTTCCGGCGGGCGGTCCGTACCGGGCCGTCGTGGTGTTCCCGGACGTTCTTGGGGCGTCAGCCGGTCGGAGTGCCCTGGCCGGATGCGGACGCCGGATCGCCGGAGCCGGTGGCCGTGGCCGCGGCGGCGCTGGTGCCGGACGGGCTGTTGCCCGACGGGCCGCCGGCGCTCTGCGACGGGGTCTGGCCCGTCGGCTTGCCCGTGGGGCCGGTCGGCGTGGTGGTCGGCTCCTCGGTCGGGCTGGGCGACGTCGACTTCGTGGGACTGCCGCTCGGGCTGTGCGAGGGACGGGTCGGCCGGCTGGTGGGGGTGGTGGGCTCGCCGGTCGGCCTGGTGGGTCCGGTCGTCGGGGAGCCCGGGCCGGTGCCGGTCGGCGCGCCGGTGGTGCCGGGACGGCCGGTGGACGGCGCAGGGGCGGGCTTGTGGCCGGGGGTGCCGGGCCGGGTGGTACCGGACGCCCCTGCCGAAGCTCCCGGCAGGCCGGAGCCCGTAGCGGGGTCCTGCCCCGGCGTGTCCGGGCTGCCGCTGTCGCCGCCCGAGGTCTGCTCGGTGGTGACGTTGCGGTCGTGGGTGGTGGAGGTGCCGGAGGTCGCGCCGATGGTGACGGCGGTGCCGAGCGCGGCGGCCAGCAGCACCCCGGCGCCGGCGGCGACGAGGTTGCGGCGGCTGCCGCGCAGGATGCCGCGCCGGGCGCTCCCGGTGCCGGCGGCGGTGCCCTTGGCGGCCGGGACCGCGGCGGTGGGCGCGGTGGTCTCGCCGGCGGAGCCGGACGCGGCGGCGGCCGTGGCCCCGCGGGCGACGACCGTCGGGCCGGTGCCGGCGGGGCGAACGGCGTTGAGCTTGGCGGTCGAGACGGCGTCGGGCGACCCGGTGGCCGGGGTCCGCGCGGTGTCCCGGGCGTCCGGGGCGTCCACGGCCGCCGCCGCGCCGGCCGCCGGGCCGACCGACTTCAGCACGGTCGTGGCCGCGTTCGCCGAGGCGGCCCGCGCGCGGTCGATGACCAGGGCCAGCGCCCGCCGCCCGGCGACCGCGCCGTCGCGGTCGGAGAGCACCCCGCGCAGCCCGATGGACGCCTCCAGCTCGGCGCGCGCCCGGTCGATGTTGCCGCTGCACAGCGCCAGTACGCCCAACTCGTGGTGGAAGTACGCCTCTTCGGCGACCTCACCGGCCAGCCGGGCGGCCTCCTGGCCGTGCCGCAGGCTGCGCTCCCAGGCGCTCCAGTGCAGCGCCGCGGCGAACGCGGGCGCCGCCGTACGGGCCAGCAGCACGGCCGCGGCCGGGTGACCGCCCTCCCGGCTGCCGGTCAGCACGCCCATCGCGGCCAGCACTGCGTCGGACTCGGCGGCGGCCCGCTCGGGGGTGACCGAGGGGTGCCCGGCCCACCAGGCGTAGTGCTGGGCCGCGGTGTGCGCGCGGCCGGCGGCGCCCTCCGCGTAGCCGGCGGCGATCAGCTGGTCCCGGACGGAGCCGGCGAGCCGGTAGTGGGTGCCGGCCGGGCTGATCAGGCCGCTGCCCAGCAGTTCGCCGAGGGCGGCGTCCGCGTGGGTGTCCTGGGTGAGGGCCGGCAGGTGCGCCTGGTGCGGGAGTTCACCGTTGAGGGCGACCGCGAAGCGGAGCGTCTCCTGGGCGGCGGCGCCGAGCCGGTCGGCGAGCAGCGAGGCGGGCGCGGCGGCCTCCCCGAGGGGCGGCAGCGGCGTCTCGGGGCGCTCGCCGGGGTCGTTGGCCGCGGCCGGGCTCTCCTCGGGGAACAGCCCGTAGCCGTCGTCCAGGGCGCCGGGCGCGGTGCGTGCCCGCTCGCGGTGCCGCAGCAGGGCGGCGGCCTGGACGAACCGCAGCGGCAGCCCCTCGGACTCGAACCAGAGGTCGGCGGCCCAGGTGTCCTCGTCGGCGGTGAGCGGGCGGCCCACGGCGCGCTCCAGCAGCCGTACGCCGGCGTTGCGGCTGATCCCGCCGACGAAGACCTCTTCGAGGTGCGAGTCGGCGCTGGGGGCCGGGACGTCGGGGGTCGCGGAGAGCAGGAAGGCGCACTCGGGGGTGGCGTCGAGGAGCTCGTCGAGCGCGGCGCCGCCGAACTCCAGGTCGTCGACGACGACGATCGCGCCGATGCCGCCGAGGAGCCGCAGCAGCTCGGCCCGGTCGGGGCGGTGCTGCGGGGCCCGGTAGACCGCCGCGTACAGGGCGTGGAGGACGTCGGTGACGCCCCTGTGGTAGCCGGAGAGCCGGACCACGCCGTCGGGGGCGAGGTCCGCCACCGCGTCGGCGACGGACTCCAGCAGCCGGGTGCGGCCCGAGCCGGAGGGGCCGGTGACGCGGACGGAGCGGCCGCGGGTGAGCAGCCGGACCAGCCGTTCGACGTCCTCGTCGCGCTCTTCGAGGCGGACCTCGTGGCCGGCGAAGGAGACCGGGCCGGACGGCACGGGGGGCGCCGCGGCGCGGGCCGCCTCGGCACGTTCCTGCTGGTCGAGCTTCTCCGGCGGGGCGGGCCGGTCGCCGGGCGGGCACGGCTGTATCTCGCTGCCGTCGACCGGGTTGACGGCGACGAGGTAGTTGCCGGCGACCAGCCGGACGACCCGGGCGAGCCCGCCGGAGCCGCCCTGCAGGTCGGCGGCGGACGCGGAGGCCGGCGGCGCGTCGGGCGCGTCCTGCCCGCCGTACTCCTCAGGTCCCCGGTGCGTGTTCGGGTCCATGCTGCAAGCTCCCAGAATGTGCGTGCCGTCGGTGCTTCCGGCCGTCCGCACTCCCCCGGCTCCGGCGGATCTCTTCAGCCGTCGCGTCTGGTCCGGTGCCCCGCCGCGGTTGATGGCATACGGCGGGGACCCGAACCCTAGCCCCGGACACCCGGGGAGCGCACGGCGGGGTGGCACCCTGACGAGAACACCCCGGATTAGGGGGACAAGGTGCGGTTTGCGACATTCCTCCCAGGCTGGGCCCGGCAGCTCCGGGCCGGTCCAGGCCGCTCCGGGCCCGGCCGGTCACCGCGGCCGGCGCGTCACACCCGGGGAAGCGATTCCGCTTCGATGCCGCCCTCGATCGCGAGGATGCGGTGGAGCCGGGTGGCGACCAGGAGGCGCTGCATCTGGGGCGGCACTCCGCGCAGCACCAGCCGGCGATTGACCCGGCCCGCACGCCGGTGCGCGCCCATGATCACGCCGAGGCCGGTGGCGTCCCACGACTCCAGTTCGGTCAGGTCCAGCACCAGATCGCCCCGGCCGGCGTCGACGGCGGCGTGCAGGGCCGTGCGGGCGTCCGCAGCGCTGCGGACGTCGAGCCGGCCCCCGACGACCAACTCGACGTGGTCGCCCCTGATGTGCATATGCGCTCCCCGATGTCATGGGTTGTGGTGCATTGTCGTCTACAGATCTGACTGCCTCTCATACGGCGAAGTTGCCGCCTGTAAGCGAACCGATACCGAATTCACCCCACGGGGTGACACTGTCGGACCCAAGTTCTGACGCGGCATCAGTGCTCGTAGAAGCCCTGCCCACTCTTGCGTCCGATATCGCCCGCGTCGACCATCCGCCGCATGATCTCCGGCGGCGCGAACTTCTCGTCCTGGGACTCGGTGTAGATGTTCTCGGTGGCGTGCAGCAGGATGTCGACGCCGGTCAGGTCCGCGGTGGCCAGCGGTCCCATCGCGTGGCCGAAGCCGAGCTTGCAGGCGGTGTCGATGTCCTCGGCGCTGGCGACGCCCGATTCGTAGAGCTTGGCGGCCTCGACGACCAGCGCCGAGATCAGCCGGGTGGTGACGAAGCCGGCCACGTCGCGGTTGACGACGACACAGGTCTTGCCGACGGACTCGGCGAACTCCCGTGCCGTGGCGAGGGTTTCGTCGCTGGTCTTGTAACCGCGCACCAGCTCGCACAGCTGCATCATCGGCACCGGCGAGAAGAAGTGGGTGCCCACGACCCGCTCGGGGCGGGAGGTGGCCGCGGCGATCTTGGTGATCGGGATGGCCGAGGTGTTGGAGGCCAGCACCGCGTCGTCCTTGGCGAGCTTGTCCAGCGCCTGGAAGATCTCCCGCTTGACGTCGATCCTCTCGAAGACGGCCTCGACGACGATGTCCGCGTCGGCGACCGCGTCCAGGTCGGTCGTGGTGGTGATGCGGGCCAGCGCCTGCTCGGCGGCCGAGGCGTCCAGCCTGCCCTTGGCGACGAACTTCTCGTACGAGCCCTGGATGCCGCCCTTGCCGCGGGCCAGCGCCTCATCCGTCACGTCGCGGAGCACCACGTCCCAGCCCGCCTGAGCCGAGACCTGCGCGATACCGGAACCCATGAGTCCGGCGCCGATGACGGCGAGCTTCTTTGCCACTGCTGTCCCCTCACACCCTGTGCATTTGACGGTCCTCAGTGACGTTAGCGGTCGTTGGCGATCGATTGGTGGGTAAGAGATGCGCGTCACTCGCCACCGTCACCCGCCTTCCCCAAGCTCCCCACTTCGTTCGAGCAGGGGAGACCCCAATCCCCGTGACGAGGCGATTCGGGCCGCAGCCCGGCCTCCATGACGGACATCACACCGGCGCGGCGCGCCCCGCACCCCCTGAGGGCCGTCATCCGGCCACCCGCACCGCGGAGTTGAGCCCCTTCCCGATCGGCGGTTCCCCCGGCCTCGCCGGGCAGGTCCGGCGCCTCGCCGGCGCCCTCGGCAGGGCCGCGGCGGCGGAGCGCCTCGTGGGCGCCGCGGGCCTTCAGGCCCTGGTGCGCCCAGCGGGTCTGACCCGCCGTCAGACGGTGCGGCGCACGCCACGACCCCGGGCCCTTACCGGGTCCGCGTCCGCCGCCGTACCGGCCGGTGCACCACGGCGCTCCGGCCGCCACGTCGCTCCGCCCCGGGCCGTCCGCGGGGCCGCGGCGTAGGCTCGCCTCATGGTGAATCTGACCCGCATCTACACCCGCACCGGCGACAAGGGCACCACCGCCCTGGGCGACATGAGCCGCACCGCCAAGACCGATGCGCGGATCGCCGCGTACGCGGACGCCAACGAGGCCAACGCCGCGATCGGGGTGGCGCTGGCGCTCGGCTCGCTGCCGGAGGACGTCGCCGCGGTGCTGCTGCGGGTGCAGAACGACCTCTTCGACGTCGGCGCCGACCTGTCGACGCCCGTGGTGGAGAACCCGGAGTTCCCGCCGCTGCGTGTCGAGCAGTCCTACATCGACAAGCTGGAGGCGGACTGCGACCGCTTCCTGGCCGGACTGGAGAAGCTCCGCAGCTTCATCCTCCCCGGCGGCACGCCCGGCGCCGCCCTGCTCCACCAGGCGTGCACGGTCGTCCGCCGCGCCGAGCGCTCCACCTGGGCGGCCTTCGAGCAGCACGGCGAGACCATGAACCCGCTCACCGCCACGTACCTGAACCGCCTCTCCGACCTCCTGTTCATCCTGGCCCGGACGGCCAACAAGGAGGTCGGGGACGTGCTCTGGGTACCGGGTGGCGAGCGCTGAACCTGCCGACCCGCCAGGCGTGTTGCCCGGACAGCACACCTAGCGCAGCGACTTCTCCTGGGGCCGGGCCGCCTCCCCCGAGGCGGCCCGGCGCGGCGCCTTGCTCGGGAAGACCAGGTACGTCAGCGCGATCACGCCGTGGATGATCAGGATGCGCAGGCTCATCATCTGCCAGTGCTGCAGCGACGCGGTGTCGCCGTCGTGGCCCACGTACCAGATCGCGCCCTGGAGCAGCGCCACCGCGACGCCGACCATCAGCACCGTCCGCAGCACCAGCTTCAGCTCGTGCTTGAAGCGGGCGAGGCCGTAGTGCTTGACCGGGCGCGGGCCGCCCGCGAAGCGGTGCGCGACGTGCCCGTCGACCCACTTGATCGTGTAGTGGCCGTAGGCGACCGTGTAGCCGATGTAGACGGCGGCCAGGCCGTGCTTCCAGTCCGCGGAGGCGCCGTTCTTCAGGTCGATCGCGGTGACGATCAGCAGCGCCAGCTCCAGCAGCGGCTCCAGCAGCAGCACCGCCGCACCCGTACGCGGCATCCGCGCGAGATACCGCAGGGCCAGGCCCAGGGCCAGCAGCACCCAGAACCCGACCTCGCAGGCGATGATCAGCGTGACGACCACGGCAGTCTCCTCTCCGGCCGCTCCGAGTCCAGGACCGCTCGGACCGAACATCTCCAGCGTTCCAGCCGCCACCGCCCGGTACGTCGTCGCAGGCGATGATCCGGGGCTGCATCTTTCGATGTAGCCCGGGGAACAGCCGGATGAGCCGGAGGCGCGGCACCCGGCCCCGGCGCCGTGTTTCATGGAGGGATGACCGCAAGATCCCCCGCCGCGCCCGGCCGGCCACACCGCCTCGATGTCATCATCGCGAGCGGCGGGCTGCTCGTCGGGCTGCTGCTGTGGACGCTGGATCTGCACGGCGGGCCGCCGGTCCTCGGCCTGCCCGCACCGCTGACGCTGCTCGCGCTCACCGCGATGTCGGCGGCCGAACTGATGCGCCGTACGGCCCCGATGGCCGCACTGGCCGTCGCGGTACCGGCCCTCGCGCTGGACATCGCCACCGGCACACTGGTCGCCACCGTCCTGATGTTCACCGACGTGGTCTATGCGGCGGTGCTGTACGGGCCGCCCGCCGCGGCCCGCCGGATCCCGGTGCATTCCGTACTGGTGACGGTGCTGGCCACGATCGTGCTGACGGCGGTCTGGCGCGACCCGCAGGTCGTGCTGATCAGCATCGGGATCGCGCTCATCACCACCGCCCCGGCCTGGACCGGGGTGATCATCCGCAACCACCGCGACGCCGCGCAGACGGCCCGGCTGCGGGCCGAACAGACCGCGCTGCTGGCCGAGATGGACCGCGCCCAGGCGGTGGCGGGCGAACGCGCCCGGATGGCCCGCGAGCTGCACGACCTGGTCGCCAACCACCTGTCCGCCATCGCCATCCACGCCACCGCCGCGCAGACCATCGACGACCCGGCCGCGACCCGCGAGGCGCTGGGCGTGATCCGGGAGAACAGCGTCCAGGGCCTGGCCGAAATGCGCCGCCTCATCGGGCTGTTACGGGATCCGAAGGCCACCGGGCACGGCGACGAACCGGCCGCCACGCCCACCCTCGACGGACTGGAGGCCCTGGTCGACCAGGCCCGTACGAACGGCGCCGGCAGCGGCCTGACCTTCGACCTCGACGACGCCCGGCGGCTGACCGGCCCGGACGCGGAACCGAAGCCGCCCGCACCGGTCGAGCTGGCCGCGTACCGCATCGTCCAGGAATCACTGACCAACGCCCTCAAGCACGCCGCGCCCGGCCGGGTCCGGGTGCGTATCGCCCACGGCCGCGAGGGCGCGCTCGTCGTCCTCGTACGCAGTCCGTACGCCGACCGGCCGCGTCCCCGCGCACCGGGCTCCGGCGCCGGGCTCGTCGGCATGCGCGAGCGGATCGCCCTGCTGGGCGGGGAGTTCGACGCCGGCCCCGAGAGCGGGCCGGAAGGAAGAGACTGGCTGGTGCGGGCGACGCTGCCCGCCACCGGGGAGGAAGAACAACCATGACAGGCGCCGCCGCGCAGCCCATCCGGGTCCTCGTCGCCGAGGACCAGTCCGCCGTACGGGCCGGGCTGGTCCTCATCCTGCGTTCCGCGCCCGACGTCGAAGTCGTCGGGGAGGCGGTGGACGGCGAGGAGGCCGTCCGTCTGGCCCGCACGTTACGCCCCGACCTGGTCCTGATGGACATCCAGATGCCCCGGCTCGACGGGGTCTCGGCGACCCGACAGGTGGTCGCGGAACAGCTGGCGGACGTCCTGGTGCTGACCACCTTCGACCTGGACGAGTACGTCTTCGGCGCCCTGCGCGCCGGCGCCGCGGGCTTCCTGCTCAAGGACAGCGACGCGGCGGCGCTGCTGACCGCGGTGCGCACGGTCGCCTCCGGTGAGGGGCTGATCGCCCCGGCCGTGACCCGCCGGCTGATCGCCGAGTTCGCCCGGCCCCGCGCGGCGGTACGAACCCCGCGGTGCCGCGAGACGCCCGATCCGGCGGTGCTGGACGCACTGACGCCGCGCGAGCGCGAGGTGCTGGGGTGTCTCGGCCAGGGGCTGTCGAACGCCGATATCGCACTGCGACTGGCGATGGCGGAGGCCACCGTGAAGACCCACGTCAGCCGGCTGCTGGCCAAGCTGGACCTGCGCAGCCGGGTGCAAGCGGCCGTGCTGGCACAGGAGTTGGGGGTGGACGCGCCGTAGGGGGGTGGACGCGCCGTAGGACACGGACGCGCAGTAGGGGGCGGTCGAACGCATCCCGTAGGGGGAGGCAGCGCCCCCTACGGGGCCACAACGGGGCGGGGGATGGGGATATTCCCGTGGATCCGCGGTCCGGGCCCCGGCAGCGCAGCACCGGACCGCGCCGAAGCCGCCCCGCGCCACTACACCTGCCGCACCCGCGCCACCACGCCACGCGCCCTTGCCACCACGCCACGTGCCGCGGCACTGCGCCCGTGCCGCGTCGCTACGCCACTACGTCCAGTACGCCACGTTGCCCCTCCCCCAGACTCCGTCCGGGGACCCCCGCCCATCGAGACACCTCTTGTTCAGGCGACATTGACTCGTTGTCCGGGGGGTGCCGCCTCCAGCCAGGCCAGGAAGCCGGTGAGCGCGTCCTCGCTCATCGCCAGCTCGACGCGGGTACCGCGGTGCCGGCACGCGAGCACGATGGAGTCGGAGAGCAGTGCCAGCTCCTCCTCCCCCTGCGGGGTACGGCGCTCCAGCACCTCGATGGCGGAGCGCTCCAGCAGGCGACGGGGCCGGGGCGCGTACGAGAAGACCCGGAACCACTCGATCCGGTCGCCGTTGTACCGCGCCACGCCGTAGATCCAGCCCTTGCCGCTGGGCTCGTTCTCCGGCACGTTCCAGCGCAGGCTGCAGTCGAACGTGCCTCCGGACCGCTGGATGAGCCGTCGCCTCAGTCCGAAGACGAACAGTCCCACCAGCACCAGCACCACGACCGCGCCGCTCACAAGCAGAGCGAGGACCATCTCGACCGACCTCCTCGCTGTGTATTCGGGAATCGCACCTGCATTGCCTCAGCCGCGGCCCGCTCCGGAACTCCGGGCGGCCCGCGGCTGAGGATCGATCTCGTCGCTGACGGGGCTCAGTGAACGCCCGTCACCGCACGCAGCCGGACATCGGCGCGGCGCTCGGCGGCTGCGTCAGCATCCGACTTCGCCCGCTCCAGGGCCCGCTCCGCGCGCTGGACATCGATCTCGTCCGACAGCTCGGCGATCTCCGCGAGCAGAGACAGCTTGTTGTCGGCGAACGAGATGAAGCCGCCGTGCACCGCGGCGACGACGGTGCCGTCCCCGCTCTCACCCGTCGTACGAATCGTCACCGGGCCCGACTGCAGCACGCCGAGCAGCGGCTGGTGTCCGGGCATGACGCCGATGTCGCCCGACGAGGTGCGCGCGACGACCAGGCTGGCCTTGCCGGACCAGACCTGCCGGTCCGCGGCGACCAACTCGACGTGCAGCTCAGCCACGATGGCTCCTCGGGTCTCCACCTGCCTGGTGTGGCAGATGTTGGGTCAAATACTAGTGGTCGTACGGTCCGGGGACGGCCAGGGCCGCCCCCGGACCGGGAGCACGGGTCAGGAAACGCCAAGCTCCTTGGCGTTGTTCTTCAGGTCCTCCAGGCCACCGCACATGAAGAACGCCTGCTCCGGGAAGTGGTCGAACTCGCCGTCGGCGATCGCGTTGAAGGCCGCGACCGTCTCGTCCAGCGGCACGTCCGAGCCGTCGACACCGGTGAACTGCTTCGCCACGTGGGTGTTCTGCGACAGGAACCGCTCGATACGCCGGGCGCGGTAGACCGTGAGCCGGTCCTCCTCGCCGAGCTCGTCCATACCGAGGATGGAGATGATGTCCTGGAGGTCCTTGTACTTCTGCAGGATCGTCTTGACGCGCGAGGCGCAGTCGTAGTGGTCCTGCGAGATGTAGCGGGGGTCCAGGATCCGGGACGTCGAGTCCAGCGGGTCGACCGCCGGGTAGATGCCCTTCTCCGAGATCGGACGCGACAGAACGGTGGTCGCGTCCAGGTGGGCGAAGGTGGTCGCCGGCGCCGGGTCGGTCAGGTCGTCCGCGGGGACGTAGATCGCCTGCATCGAGGTGATCGAGTGACCACGGGTCGAGGTGATGCGCTCCTGGAGGAGACCCATCTCGTCGGCCAGGTTCGGCTGGTAACCCACCGCGGAGGGCATCCGGCCGAGCAGGGTCGACACCTCGGAACCGGCCTGCGTGAAGCGGAAGATGTTGTCGATGAAGAACAGCACGTCCTGCTTCTGGACGTCGCGGAAGTACTCGGCCATGGTCAGGCCGGCCAGCGCGACGCGCAGACGGGTGCCCGGCGGCTCGTCCATCTGACCGAAGACCAGCGCGGTCTTGTCGATGACGCCGGAGTCGGTCATCTCCTCGATGAGGTCGTTGCCCTCACGGGTGCGCTCGCCGACACCGGCGAACACCGACACACCGTCGTGGTTGTTGGCCACGCGGTAGATCATTTCCTGGATCAGAACGGTCTTGCCGACACCGGCACCACCGAACAGACCGATCTTGCCGCCCTTGACGTACGGGGTCAGCAGATCGATGACCTTGATGCCGGTCTCGAACATCTCGGTCTTCGACTCAAGCTGGTCGAAGTTCGGCGCCTTGCGGTGGATGGGCCACCGCTCGGTGATCTCGGACTCGGCCTCCGGCTTGTTCAGGATCTCACCGAGGGTGTTGAACACCTTGCCCTTGGTGACGTCGCCGACCGGGACGGAGATCCCGGCGCCGGTGTTGGTCACCGCGGCCTGACGGACCAGACCGTCGGTGGGCTGCATGGAGATCGCCCGGACCAGGCCCTCGCCCAGGTGCTGCGCGACCTCAAGGGTCAGCGTCTTCTGCTTGCCCTTCTCGGCCGGGTCGGAGACCTCGACGGTCAGTGCGTTGTAGATGTCCGGCATCGCGTCGACGGGGAACTCCACGTCGACGACCGGGCCGATGACCCGCGCGACGCGGCCCGTCGCCGTGGCCGTCTCAACAGTGGTGGTCATAGTTGTCAGTCACTCCCCGCGGTCGCGTCGGCCAGTGCGGCACTGCCACCGACGATCTCGCTGATTTCCTGGGTGATTTCGGCCTGGCGGGCCGCGTTGGCAAGCCGCGAGAGCGACTTGATGAGCTCTTCTGCGTTGTCGGTCGCCGACTTCATCGCACGCCGGGTGGCGGCGTGCTTGGAGGCGGCGGCCTGCAGGAGTGCGTTGTAGATCCGCGACTCGACGTACCGCGGCAGCAGCGCGTCGAGGACGTCCTCGGCCGACGGCTCGAAGTCGAACAGCGGAAGGATCTCGCCCTTGGCCTGCCCGTCCGACTCGGCCGCGGCCTTGTCGAGGGACAGCGGCAGCAGCCGGTCGCCGAGCGCGGTCTGCGTCATCATCGAGATGAACTCGGTGTAGACGATGTGGAGTTCGTCCACGCCGCCCTCGGCGGTGCCCTTCTGGACGGCCTCGATCAGCGGTGCGCCGATCTTCTTCGCGTCCGCGTACGTCGGGTTGTCGGTGAAGCCGGTCCACGACTCCACGAACGTGCGCTCGCGGAAGCTGTAGTAGGCCACACCCTTGCGCCCGACGATGTAGGCGTCGACTTCCTTGCCCTCGGCCCGCAGCCGCTCGGTGAGCTGGTCCGCGGCCTTGATGACGTTGGCGGAGTATCCGCCGGCCAGACCGCGGTCGCTCGTGATGAGCAGCAGCGCGGCCCGGGTCGGCTTCTCCGCCTCGGTCGTCAGCGGGTGCTGGGTGTTCGAGCCCGTGGCAACCGCTGTCACCGCACGGGTCAGTTCACTCGCGTACGGCGTCGACGCCGCCACCTGGCGCTGCGCCTTGACGACGCGCGAGGCGGCGATCATCTCCATCGCCTTGGTGATCTTCTTGGTCGCGGAGACGGAGCGGATGCGACGCTTGTAGACCCGGAGCTTGGCTCCCATGGATCAGGTCCCTTCCGTCGTCGTCACTTGCTCGTGGCGGCCGGGGCGTCGTCGCCGAGCAGCTTGCCGTCCGAAGTCTCGAACTGCCGCTTGAAGCCGTCGACGGCCTCGGAGATCGCACCGATGGTGTCGTCGGACATCTTCGCGCCCTCGCGGATGCTGGTCAGCAGGTCCTTCTTCTCCCGGTGCATGTAGTCCAGGAGCTCCCGCTCGAACCGGCGGATGTCCTCCACCGGCACGTCGTCCATCTTGCCGTTGGTGCCGGCCCAGATGGAGACGACCTGGTCCTCGGTCGCGTAGGGGGCGTACTGGCCCTGCTTGAGCAGCTCGGTCATGCGCTTACCGCGCTCCAGCTGCGCCTTGGAGGCCGCGTCCAGGTCGGAACCGAAGGCGGCGAACGCCTCCAGCTCGCGGTACTGGGCGAGGTCCACGCGGAGCCGGCCGGAGACCTGGCGCATGGCCTTGTGCTGGGCGGAACCACCGACACGGGAGACGGAGATACCGACGTTCAGCGCCGGACGCTGGTTGGCGTTGAACAGGTCCGACTCCAGGAAGCACTGGCCGTCGGTGATGGAGATGACGTTGGTCGGGATGAACGCCGACACGTCGTTGGCCTTGGTCTCGACGATCGGCAGACCGGTCATCGAGCCGGCGCCCATGTCGTCGGAGAGCTTGGCGCAGCGCTCCAGCAGACGCGAGTGCAGGTAGAAGACGTCGCCCGGGTACGCCTCACGGCCCGGCGGGCGGCGCAGCAGCAGGGACACGGCGCGGTAGGCGTCGGCCTGCTTCGAGAGGTCGTCGAAAATGATCAGGACGTGCTTGCCCTGGTACATCCAGTGCTGGCCGATGGCCGAGCCGGTGTAGGGCGCCAGGTACTTGAAGCCCGCCGGGTCGGACGCCGGGGCGGCGACGATGGTGGTGTACTCCAGGGCACCGGCCTCCTCCAGCGCGCCGCGCACGGACGCGATGGTGGAGCCCTTCTGGCCGATGGCGACGTAGATGCAGCGGACCTGCTTCTTCGGGTCGCCCGAGCGCCAGTTGTCGCGCTGGTTGATGATCGTGTCGACGGCCAGGGCGGTCTTGCCGGTCTGGCGGTCACCGATGATCAGCTGACGCTGGCCGCGGCCGATCGGCACCATCGAGTCGACGGCCTTGTAGCCGGTCTCCATGGGCTCGTGCACCGACTTGCGGACCATGACGCCCGGAGCCTGGAGCTCCAGGGCGCGGCGGCCCTCGGTCTCGATCTCGCCGAGGCCGTCGATCGGGTTGCCCAGCGGGTCGACGACGCGGCCGAGGTAGCCCTCGCCCACGGCGACCGAGAGCACCTCGCCGGTGCGCTGCACCGGCTGGCCCTGCTCGATGCCGCTGAACTCGCCGAGGATGACCGCACCGATCTCGCGCTCTTCCAGGTTCAGCGCAAGACCGAGCGTGCCGTCCTCGAACTTCAGCAGTTCGTTCGCCATCGCCGAGGGCAGGCCCTCGACGTGCGCGATGCCGTCACCGGCATCGCTGACCGTGCCGACCTCTTCGCGCGAGGCCGCGTCCGGCTTGTACGCCTGGACGAAGTTCTCCAGCGCGTCCCGGATCTCCTCCGGCCGGATCGTGAGCTCCGCCATCTGGGTTCCCTGCTCTCCTTGTTGGGCCCGAAGTTACTTGCGGGGTCCGGGGGGCTCGTCCCCCCAGGGGCTTTCCGCTTACGGCCCAACTCGGGCCGCCGTCATGCTTGTGCTGTTCTTCCGGGGCGTCTTCCGGACCGCAGCCGGACCTTTCGGTCCGGCCGGCCGGTCCGGTGCCTGGCCGTCGGTTGTGCAGCTCTTGAGTTGGTGGCTGGATCAGCCGGCCATCCGCCGGGCTGCCTCTTCGAGGCGGTCCGCGATGGTCCCGTTGATGACCTCGTCGCCGATCCGGACCCGGACGCCGCCGCGGACCTCGGGGTCCACGTCGAGGTTCAGGTGGATCTGCCGTCCGTACAGCTCGGCCAGTGCGGCGCCGAGACGCTGCCGCTGCCCTTCGCTGAGCGGCACCGCGGAGGTGACCACCGCGACCATCCGGTCCCGGCGAGCCGCCGCCAGCTTGGAGAGGGCTTCGAGCCCTGCCTCCAGGCTACGGCCCCGCGGCTGTGCGACAAGACGGATCACGAGGCGCTCGGTGACCGGGTTGGCCCGGCCGCCCAGCAGCGTGCGCAGCAGCTCCGTCTTGGCAGCGGCTGACGCGTTGCGGTCCGTGAGCGCACGGCGCAGCTCAGGGCTGGACGCGACGATGCGGCCGAACCGGAACAGCTCGTCCTCGACGTCGTCGAGCCGGTCGTCCCGCTGCGCCGCGACGAGGTCGGCGCTGTAGGCCAGTTCCTCGATCGCGTCGGGCAGGTCACGCGAGCGCGACCAGCGGGAGCGCACCATGCCGGTCACCAGGTCGAGAGTCGCCTCGCCGACCTGGCCGCCGAGCAGTCGCTCGGCCAGCTGGGCGCGCGCCTCGCCGCCCTGCGCCGGGTCGGTGAGGACCCGACGCAGCGACACCTCGCGGTCGAGCAGAGCGGTGACGGCAGCCAGCTCCTCGGCGAGCTTCACCGCGTCGACGGAGGTGTGGTCCGTCAGCGCGTTGAACCGCTCGCGTGCGGAGGCGAGTGCCTCGCGGCTCGCTCCGTTCATCGGCCGGCCTCAGCCTTCGTCGTGTCCGACGCCGCCTTCGCCTCGAGCTCGTCGAGGAAGCGGTCGATGGTCCGGCTCTGGCGGGAGTGTTCCTCAAGGGACTCCCCGACGAGCTTGCCGGCCAGTTCGGTGGCGAGCTGGCCCACGTCCTGGCGCAGCGCCTGCGCCGCCGCCTTGCGGTCCGCCTCGATCTGGGCGTGACCGGCGGCGATGATCTCCTCACGCTGCCGCTGGCCCTCGGCGCGCATCTCGGCGATGAGCGTCGCGCCCTGCTCCTGCGCCTCCTGGCGCAGGCGCGCGGCCTCGTGACGAGCGTCGGCGAGCTGGGCCCGGTAGTCCGCGAGAACCTGCTGGGCCTCGGCCTGAGTCGCCTCGGCATCCTCGATACGGCCCTCGATCTGCGCCCGGCGCTCGTCCAGAACCTTGTTGATGTTCGGGAGGAGCTTCTTGGCGAGGAAGCCGAAGACGATGAAGAAAGCGATCAGGCCGATGACCAGCTCTGGAATCGGCGGGACAAGGGGGTTCTCAGGAACCTCCACCGCCAAGTTCAGGGCGTTCACATCAGTGCCTTCCGTCTGAATGGATAGTCGATGTGGCTTCGGCTTACTTGTAGACGAAGCCCATGACGATGCCGATCAGGGCGAGAGCCTCACAGAAGGCGAAACCCATGATCTGGTTGGTGCGGATCAGGCCGGCGGCCTCGGGCTGGCGGGCCAGGGCCTGGGTGCCGTTACCGAAGATGATGCCGACGCCGACACCGGGGCCGATGGCGGCGAGGCCGTAACCGATCGAGGCGACGTTGCCGACGACCGTGGTCTTGGCGTTGTCACCGGCGGCGGCGAGGTGGTTGACCATCTCGAGAGCAGCGGACATGCCGTTACTTCCTTCTCGTTTCACATACCGGTGGGGGTTGGCCACCGGACAGCTGTTGGGGTGGGAGGCGGGGTGCTCAGTGGTGCTCGGCGAGCGCGCCCTGGACGTAGTTGCAGGCCAGAAGGACGAAGACGTACGCCTGGACGGCCTGGATGAACAGCTCGAAGGCCGTCATCAGGAGGGTCATGACGAACGAGGCGCCGGCGTAGACGAAGCCGATGCCGTTCAGCAGGTACCAGCTGGCGATGGTGAACATCAGGATCAGCAGGTGGCCGGCGAACATGTTGGCGAAGAGCCGGACCGCGTGGGTGAAGGGCCGGATGATCAGGTTCGAGAAGAGCTCGATGACCATCAGCAGCGGCAGGACCCAGCCGAGCGACTTGTCGTAGCCGGAGAAGTTCTTGAAGGCGCCGACGAAGCCGTGCTTCTTGAAGGTGAGGAAGACCCACAGGATGTAGACGATCGCCGCCAGTCCGGCGGGGAAGGCGATCACCGACGTCACCGGGAAAGAGGCGACGGGGATGATCGACCAGATGTTCATCATCCACACGAAGAAGAACAGCGAGACCATGAACGGGACGTACTTGTCGCCCTCCTTCTTCCCCAGCGCGTCGTAAACGAGCCCACGGCGCACGAAGTCATAGCCCGCCTCGCCGATCATCTGAAGCTTTCCGGGGACCACCTTCGCCCGGCCGAATGCAGCCCAGAAGAACCACACCACAACGACCGTGCTGAGCAGAGCCAGCAGCATCGGCTTGTTGAACTCGAAGCCGCCGATGGTGAAGAGCGGCTCGAAGACGAAGTTATGAAGCCCGGGAGCATCAAAGCCGCACCCGGAAAAGATGTGGCAGTCGGTCTCGAAGGCGAGCATCGTTTCAGCACTCACCGCGAGCTCCTTCAGCGTGGCGCATGGGTACGGCAACCTCGTTGTGTCGGCGCGGCGTTGAGCCACGGAGCGGCACTGGACTGGTCTTACGGATTGGGGGGCGGCTGGTCGGCGCGGGGCCGGACCGGATCACAGGCATCGGCCGCGAGAACTGCCCGTTCCATCGCGTGGAATCTGGGAGCTCAGCCGCCTGCGCCATCTGCGCCGCAGTTGGCACCGGACGATAGCAGGCCCGCATGAGGCCATTTATCTCGGCCCTACGGGTCACGTCGGCGACCCCGCCGTCTCCGCCTTCTTGGCGTCTGCGGAGTCGGGGTCCACGTACAGAATCTTCGCCTTCATATGGCCGCGGGTCTGCGCCGCGATCCATACGAGGGTGGCTGCGAGCAGGGTGAACGCAAATGCCTTGGTGTCGAAGAGCGTTGTGTCCTTGAAGGCGATGAGGAACACCGCCACGAACAGAATCTGCACCGTGTACAGCAGCAGGCCCATCATCTGGAACAGCTGCGGAAGCTTCTTCGCGGTCTGCTGCAGGACGACGAGCCCGGCGCCCATCACCAGCACCACCAGCACGGTGCCGACGACGGCGCCGATCGCTCCGGTCGCGCCCGCGACCGCACCGCTCACGGCAGCGGCGATCGCGCCGGCGGCGAGGGTGGGCACAACGGCGTGGAGGAGTAGTCGGGCGTCATTCGACTGCATGGCGGCGCTCCGGCAAGGGGTGGGGTGGTGTCGTCAGGGACGAGCGTAGACCCGGCCTGAGGAAGAACCTGAGGCCAAAGGGCCGTCGCACTACGGTCCTTCGGCTCTGTCGCCGGGTTTCGTGAACGGTATCACAAACTATTTGATGAGGTCTTTACCTGGTTCGTGTGGACCCTGTCACACCTGAGCGTGAACCTGCGCGTTGGTGCACTGACGGGCGGCGGATTGTCTGGTATGGGGTCAACCGCCCCGATTCCCGAGGCACGTTCGGGCGACGGCACACCACTCAGCGATGACTCCCCGCCTTTCGGCGGTCCACGAAGCGTGACCGGTCGCCGATCGCGGTGGCGCCGTGGATGCCCGGCGGAATCGCCGGCCGCCGCTCCCCCGGCGGCGTCTCCGCGGACTCCGCACCGGCCGCCGCCGGCCCGCTCGCGACCCGGCGGTAGCGCGGCGGAACCATCCGCTCCGCCCAGCGCGGGGCGCGCGGCGTGAAGCGCGGCAGCAGGAGGAGCACCAGGCCGACGGCGCTGAGCAGCACGATGCCCAGGACGATCCACATGCTGGCGTCGTTCGCCGAGTAGGCCACCGCGCCGAACGCGATCAGCGCCGACCAGAAGTACATGATCAGCACCGCGCGGCTGTGCGAATGACCGATCTCCAGCAGCCGGTGGTGCAGATGCCCGCGGTCCGCGGCGAACGGCGACTGGCCCTTCCACGTCCGCCGCACAATGGCCAGAATCAGATCCGCTACCGGCACCGCGATGATCGTCAGCGGAAGCAGCAGCGGGATGTAGACCGGCACCATCGCGTGGGTCGCCTCACGCAGACCGCCCGCCTTCTGGTTGAGCAGGTCCGGGTCAACCTGGCCGGTCACCGAGACCGCGCCGGCGGCCATCACCAGGCCGATCAGCATCGAGCCGGAGTCGCCCATGAAGATCCGCGCCGGGTGCATGTTGTGCGGCAGGAAGCCGATGCACATGCCCATCAGGACGACCGAGAAGAGCGTGGCGGGGGCGGCGGCCTCGATGCCGTAGCCGAACCACAGGCGGTAGGTGTACATGAAGAACGCCGCGGCGGCGATGCACACCATGCCGGACGCCAGGCCGTCCAGGCCGTCGACGAAGTTGACCGCGTTGATGGTGATGACGACCAGCGCGACGGTCAGCAGCGTGCCCTGCATCGGGGTCAGCGAGACGGTGCCGATACCGGGGATCGGGATCCACAGGATCGTCAGGCCCTGGAGGACCATCACGCCCGCGGCGATCATCTGGCCGCCGAGCTTGACCAGTGCGTCCACACCCCACTTGTCGTCCAGGACGCCGAGGATCCAGATCAGTGCCGCGCCCGACAGCAGCGCCCGCGGCTCGTTGGTCTCGAAGACGCTCTTGAGGTTGGTCAGATGCGCGGCGACCAGCAGCCCCGCGCACAGCCCGCCGAACATCGCGATACCGCCGAGCCGCGGTGTCGGCTCGCGGTGCACGTCACGCGCGCGGATCTCCGGCATCGCACCGGCCGCGATCGCGAATTTCCGTACCGGCCCGGTCAGCAGGTAGGTCACCGCGGCCGTGACGCACAGCGTCAGCAGGTATTCACGCACGGGCTGCCCCATAGAGATAGCTGGCCATCACAGCCCCACACCTTATGCGTGTCAGCCCCCTGGCCGTGAATACAGGAGAAGACGCACCCGGTCCGCGGACGGTTCCCGGGTCAGTCCTGATCCGGATACGGCGGGAAGCGGTGCACCAGCGCGGCGGTCTCGGCGCGGGCCTCCCGGTCCTCCCGCAGCGCCGCCCCGATCAGCTCCGCGATCCGGTGCATCTCGGCCTCGCCCATCCCCTGGGTCGTCACCGCCGCCGTGCCCAGCCGGATCCCGGTCGGGCGCGCCCCGCGCTTGCCGGGCGCGCCGGCGCACGGCAGCGCGCAGGTGTCCAGCACGATCCCGGCGGCGGCCAGCCGGCCCCGGGCGGTGCGCGCGTCCACCCCGAGCGGGACGGAGTCCGCGGTGATCAGGTGGGTGTCGGTGCCGCCGGTGGTGATCGCCAGGCCCTGTGCGGCCAGCGCGGCGGCGAGGGTGCGGGCGTTGGCGGTCACCTGATGCGCGTACGTGCCGAACGCGGGCGTGGCGGCCTCGGCGAAGGCGACGGCCTTGGCGGCGACCGCGTTCATCTGCGCGCCCCCTTGGGTGAACGGAAACACCGCGCGGTCGATCCGCTCGGCCAGCCGCGCCCCGCACAGGATCATCCCGCCGCGCGGCCCGCGCAGCACCTTGTGGGTGGTGGCGCACACCACATCGGCGTACGGGACCGGGCTGGGCGCCGCGCCGCCCGCGACGAGCCCCATCGGATGCGCCACATCGGCGATCAGATACGCGCCGATCTCGTCGGCGATGTCGCGGAAGGCGGCGTAGTCGATGTGCCGGGGGTAGGAAATCGAGCCGCAGACAAGGGCTTTGGGCCGCCGCTCGCGGGCCAGGGCGCGGATCGCGCCGTAATCGAGCAGCCCGGTCTCCTCGTCGACGCCGTAACCGGTGAAGTCGAACCACCGGCCGGAGAAGTTGGCGGGCGATCCGTGCGTGAGGTGTCCGCCGTGCGGCAGGGACATCGCCAGGACGGCGTCTCCGGGGCGCAGCAGGGCGGCGTAGGCGGCCAGTACGGCCGAAGACCCGGAGTGGGCCTGGACGTTGGCGTGTTCGGCGCCGAACAGGGCCTTGGCGCGCTCCACCGCGATCCGCTCGGCGAGGTCGACGATCTCGCAGCCGCCGTGGTGCCGGGCGCCCGGATAGCCCTCGGCGTATTTGTTGCCCAACGGGGAGCCCAGGGCGGCGAGTACGGCGGGCGAGGTGAAGTTCTCCGCGGCGATCAGCTGGAGCCCGTCGCGCTGCCGGGCGCTCTCCCCCAGCAGGACGCCGGCGATCTCCGGGTCCTGCCGCAGCAGCGCCGCGAAGTCCGGCGAGCCGGGCGGCCGGGTGACGTCGTCGCGGGCCGCGGCCCGCGCCCGGTCCTCGATGGTCTCGGCCGGTGCGGCGGCCCGCGCGCGGCCGACCGGGGACTGGCTGCGGGGTGACGCGGTGGTGGCGGGCATCGCTGGCTCCGGGCCTCGTACGGGACCAGGGCACGCTGCACGTGCCCCTGGGCCGGTCCGGCCCCAATCCGCCGGGCAGGCCCTAATCCCAATGTAGGCGCGGCTCAGCGATCGGGCGCGGTGTGCGGGCCATCGGGGTCCCGGGCCCGGTCCCGGGCCCGTCAGGGGGCGTCCAGGGCCCTTCCAGGGCCCGTGCGCGGCCCACCGGACGGCCGCTACGCGGGTGCCGGGACCCCGGTGAGGGCGGTGACGACCGGATCGAGGGCCTGGTTGATCTCGTCGCCGATGGAGCGGAAGAAGGTGACGGGCGCGCCGTAGGGGTCGTAGACCTCGTCGGACTCCGGGTTGGGCGCCAGCAGCCAGCCGCGCAGCGCGGCGGCGGCGCCCACCAGCGCGCGGGCGCGCTCGACCAGCCCCCCGCCGGGGAGCTCCGGGTCGGGCGCCGGGAGTGTGGCGGGGTCTATGGCCCGTACCAGCCGGTTGAACTCCTTGAGCGTGAAGGTCCGCAGCCCGGCGGAGTGGCCCATGGAGATGACCTGGGCGCGGTGGTCGCGGGTCGCGGTCAGCACCAGGTCGGCCCGGATGACGTGCTCGTCGAGCAGTTCGCGGCCGATGAAGCCGGCCGGGTCCGCGCCGTAGTCGGCGAGCACGGTGGCGGCGTGCACCTCCATGGGGGCGCCTTCATGGCCCCAGGTGCCCGCGCTCTCCACGAGCAGCCCGCAAGCCCTGGCGTCGCCGAGCCGCTCCTCCAGGGCATGCCGGTGCAGCCGCTCGGTGATCGGCGAGCGGCAGACGTTGCCGGTGCTGACGTGGAGGATCCGGAAGGTGGCGGAGGCGTGCGAAGGGGACGAGAGGGCCGCGGAGGGGAAGGTGTCGTCGCCTGGTCCCGCTATCCCACGCCCCAGGGGCGGCATCAATTCGCCACCTCAAGTTCGGGTACCACCTTGCGCAGCTCCTCCGCGCTGATCGCGCCCGCGCGCAGCAGCACCGGGACCGGGCCGGTGACGTCCACGATCGAGGACGGCACGGCGGCGGGCGTCGGGCCGCCGTCGAGGTAGACGGAGACCGAGTCGCCCAGCATCTCCTGGGCGGCGTCGCAGTCCTGCGGGGAGGGGTGGCCGGTGAGATTGGCGCTGGAGACCGCCATCGGGCCGAACTCGTTGAGCAGCTCGATCGCTACGGGGTGCAGCGGCATCCGCACCGCGACCGTGCCGCGGGTCTCGCCCAGGTCCCAGGTCAGCGACGGCTGGTGCTTGGCGACGAGGGTGAGCGCGCCCGGCCAGAAGGCGTCGACCAGCTCCCACGCCTGCTCGGAGAACTCGGTGACGAGCCCGTGCAGGGTGTTGGGGGACCCGACCAGGACCGGGGAGGGCATCCCGCGGCCGCGGCCCTTGGCCTCCAGCAGATCACCGACGGCCTCGGCGCTGAAGGCGTCCGCGCCGACGCCGTAGACGGTGTCGGTCGGCAGCACGACCAGCTCACCGCGGCGGACGGCCGAGGCGGCCTCACGCAGACCGGTCGCGCGGTCGGTCGCGTCGCTGCAGTCGTATCGCCGTGCCATTACGGGACCTCCTCGTGCGGAACGAATACTTCGGATGCATCGCGTGCATCGGGCGCGGGAACGGGGCGCGTCATGGCGTCGCCCGGCGCGCGGTGGCGAATCGGGGCCTGTTGTTGAGGTCGGGGTGGTCGGCCGCGTCGGCCCAGCCCCGCTCCTCGGTGAAGATCCACGGCACCTGCCCGCCCTGGGTGTCGGCATGCTCGATGACGACCACGCCGCCGGGCCGCAGCAGGCGGTGGGCGGTCCGCTCGATGCCGCGGATGGTGTCGAGGCCGTCCTCGCCCGAGAACAGCGCCAGCTCCGGGTCGTGGTCGCGGGCCTCGGGCGCGACGTACTCCCACTCGGTCAGCGGGATGTACGGCGGGTTGGAGACGACCAGGTCGACCTGCCCGTCCAGTTCGGGAAGCGCGGTCAGCGCGTCGCCGTGATGCAGAACGACGCGGGACCCCTCGACGTTCTTGCGGGCGTAGCGCAGCGCCTCCTCGGACAGCTCCACGGCGTGCACCCGCGACCGCGGCACCTCCTGCGCGAGGGCCAGGGCGATGGCGCCCGAGCCGGTGCACAGATCGACGATCAGCGGCTCGACGACGTCCATGGCGCGGACCGCGTCTATGGCCCAGCCGACCACCGACTCGGTCTCCGGGCGGGGGACGAACACCCCCGGTCCGACGCTGAGTTCGAGGTAGCGGAAGAAGGCCCGTCCGGTGATGTGCTGGAGCGGTTCACGCGCCTCGCGGCGGGCGATCGCCTCCCAGTAACGGGCGTCGAAGTCGGCGTCGCGGACCGTGTGCAGCTGGCTGCGCTTGACGCCGTGCACATGCGCGGCCAGTTCCTCGGCGTCGAAGCGCGGTGAGGGCACACCGGCGTCGGCCAGCCGCTGGGTGGCCTGGGCCACCTCCGCGAGCAGCAACGATCGGGAGCTCGGGGGGCGCCCCCCTGAATCGTGCGGCACTGGTCCTCCAGCCGGTCTGTACTGGTCTTGCGGTCTTACTGGGCGGCGGCGAGCTTGGCCGCCGAGTCGGCGTCCACGCACGCCTGGATGACCGGGTCGAGCTCGCCGTCGAGCACCTGGTCCAAGTTGTACGCCTTGAACCCCACCCGGTGGTCCGAGATGCGGTTCTCCGGGAAGTTGTACGTCCGAATGCGCTCCGAGCGGTCGACCGTGCGCACCTGGCTGCGGCGGGCGTCCGACGCCTCCCGCTCGGCCTCTTCCTGGGCCGCGGCCAGCAGCCGCGACCGCAGGATGCGCATCGCCTGCTCCTTGTTCTGGAGCTGGCTCTTCTCGTTCTGGCAGGAGACGACGATGCCGGTGGGCAGGTGCGTGATCCGGACCGCGGAGTCGGTGGTGTTGACGGACTGGCCGCCGGGCCCGGAGGAGCGGTAGACGTCGATCCGCAGGTCGTTGGCCACGATCTCGACCTCGACCTCCTCGGCCTCGGGCGTGACCAGCACACCGGCCGCGGAGGTGTGGATCCGGCCCTGCGACTCGGTGGCCGGCACCCGCTGGACGCGGTGCACCCCGCCCTCGTACTTCAGCCGCGCCCAGACACCCTGCCCCGGCTCGGTGGCACCGCCGCCGCCCTTGGTCTTCACCGCGACCTGGACGTCCTTGTAGCCGCCGAGGTCGGACTCGTTGGCGTCCAGGATCTCGGTCTTCCAGCCGACCCGCTCCGCGTACCGCAGGTACATCCGCAGCAGGTCGCCGGCGAACAGCGCGGACTCCTCGCCGCCCTCACCGGCCTTGACCTCCAGGATGACGTCCTTGTCGTCGCTGGGGTCGCGCGGGACGAGCAGCAGCCGCAGCTTCTCGGTGAGCTCGTCGCGGCGGACGTCCAGCTCCTTGGCCTCGTCGGCGAAGTCCGGGTCGTCCGCGGCCAGTTCCCGGGCGGTCTCGATGTCGTCGCCGGTCTGCTTCCAGGAGCGGTACGCGGTGATGATCGGGGTCAGCTCGGAGTAGCGCTTGTTGAGCCGCATGGCCTCGCGCTGGTCCGCGTGGACCGCCGGGTCGGCCAGTCGCTTTTCGAGATCGGCGTGCTCGCCGACCAGTTCCTCGACCGCCTCGAACATCGTGTGTTCCTCTGCTGACTGCTGATGTGGCTTCCCGGGGCCGGTGCGCCCCGCTGCCGCTGCGCGGCGGACCGTTCTCCGCCGGGGCGGCGGAGGCTACGGACGACAAAGACGCCGGTCCGGTCCCCCCTGTCCGGGGGCGACCGGAGACCGGCGCCTTGCGGGTCGCTACTTCTTGGCGGCCGCGGCGGACTTGCCGAAGCGGGCCTCGAAGCGGGCCACGCGGCCGCCCGTGTCCATGATCTTCTGCTTGCCCGTGTAGAACGGGTGGCACTCGGAGCAGATGTCGGCGCGGATGCTGCCGCCGGCGACCGTGCTACGGGTGGTGAACGACGCGCCACAGGTGCAGCTGACCTGGGTCTCGACGTACTCCGGGTGGATGTCGCGCTTCAAGGGATTCTCCTAGGTTCGGGAGTGCACCGGGTCGTGTCGCGGAATTGCGTCACGTGAACCGGGGCCGACGGTCCAGTCTGCCAGGACTAGCCGTATCTCCCAAAACCGGGGTGCGGGCGCAACTATTCCCCCCGGCGGTCCGGCGTCCGGGCCGCGACCCGGACGGCTACTTCACGTAGCTGCCCGTACCGCCCTTGTCACCCGCCGAGCCCTTGAGCGCCGACTTCGGGATGTCCTGGTCGTTCCGCAGCGCGTCCCAGACCAGCCGGCCCTGCTTGGTCAGCGGCAGCACCCGGGAGGGGTTGACCGGGTCGTACTCCACCGGCAGCGTCACCATCTCGATGTGGTCCGAGGTGATCCCGCCCAGGGTCTTGGCGAGCCCGGTGAGCTGCGGAACCGAGTTGAGGTCGGTGTCGGTGGTGACGGCCTTGGTGGCGGTGTCGGCGATGGAGTAGAGCTTGGCCGGGTTGGTGAGCACGCCGACGTTCCGGACCTGGTTCATCAGCGCCTTGATGAACGTCTGCTGGAGCTGAATGCGGCCCAGGTCGCTGCCGTCGCCCCCGGGGACGCCGTGCCGGGTCCGGACGAGTCCGAGCGCGTCCTCGCCGTTGAGGGTGTGCTTGCCGGGCTGCAGGTGCAGATGGCTGTACCGGTCGTTGATGGGCTTGGTGGTGGTGATGTCCACCCCGCCCAGCGCGTCGATCAGCTTCTTGAAGCCGGTGAAGTCGACCTCGACGAAGTGGTCCATGCGGATCCCGCTCATCGACTCGACGGTCTTGACGGCGCAGGCCGGTCCGCCGACCTCGAAGGCGGTGTTGAACATCGCCCGCCGCTCCGCGGGGACGGTCCTACCGTCCTTGGTGCAGTTGGGCCGGGTGACCAGGGTGTCGCGGGGGATGCTGACGACGCTGGCCTTCTTGTGGCCCTTGAAGACGTGGACGACCATCGCGGTGTCCGAGCGGGCACCGCCCTCGTCCTTGCCGTACTCGCCGTTCTTGCCGGCCCGGGAGTCGGAGCCCATGACCAGGATGTCCATCGAGCCGTTGTCGACGTTCTTCGGCCGGTCCTGGCCGAGGGCCGCGTTGATGTCGACGCCCTTGAGGTTGCCGTTGAGCTTGAAGTAGACGTAGCCCAGCCCGGCGCCGCCGAGCAGCACCGCGCCGACCAGCGCGCACAGCGTGACCGTCAGGGCCCGGCGGCGCCGGGTCGGGCCCTTGCGCCGACGGCCCGTGGCACGTATGCCACGGCCGCGGCCCTCGGCCGCCCGCGCGCTTCCGTTGCTGTCCGCCATCTGCTCCTCAGTCCTTTTTTCCCTCGGCTGCCCCTCGCCGTCATCCCGTGGTCACGGGTGAGTGCCTATTCAGACGGGAGGTTGACCGGAAGGGTTGCACGGCGCGTTATGAGCGCTTTCTTAGAAAGACGCCGTGTACGCCCCGTGTGACATCGGACTTTCGCCCTCTCACCTGCGCTTTCGTCCTGTGATCCGGCTTTGCCCGAACTGTGTGCGCGGTACGAACCTGTGCGGAAGGTCTCAAGGGGGACAGCTCGCCGACACCGCTCACCCGCCGCACCGCACCGCGGGGCGCCGCAAGCACGTAGACACCGGCCCCCCTCGCCGGTGCGGCGAGGGGGGCCGGTGTCTACCGTGCTTGCGGCGCGTACGTCCGGCGGGCGTCAGTCGTTGCCGTTGCCCGCGGTCGGCGTCGTCTTCTGGATCTGCAGCAGGAACTCCGCGTTGGACTTGGTCTGCTTCATCTTGTCCAGCAGCAGCTCGATGGCCTGCTGCTGGTCCAGCGCGTGCAGCACCCGGCGCAGCTTCCAGACGATGGCCAGCTCGTCGCTGCCCATCAGGATCTCTTCCTTACGGGTGCTGGACGCGTCCACGTCCACCGCCGGGAAGATGCGCTTGTCGGAGAGCTTGCGGTCGAGCTTGAGCTCCAGGTTGCCGGTGCCCTTGAACTCCTCGAAGATCACCTCGTCCATCCGCGAGCCGGTCTCGACCAGCGCGGTGGCCAGGATGGTCAGCGAACCGCCGTCCTCGATGTTGCGCGCGGCACCGAAGAAGCGCTTCGGCGGGTAGAGCGCGGTCGAGTCGACACCACCGGACAGGATGCGGCCGGAGGCGGGCGCCGCGAGGTTGTACGCGCGGCCCAGGCGGGTGATGGAGTCCAGCAGGACGACCACGTCGTGACCGAGCTCGACGAGCCGCTTGGCCCGCTCGATGGCCAGCTCGGCGACGGTGGTGTGGTCCTCGGCCGGGCGGTCGAAGGTCGAGGAGATGACCTCGCCCTTGACCGACCGCTGCATGTCGGTGACCTCTTCGGGACGCTCATCGACGAGGACGACCATCAGGTGGCACTCGGGGTTGTTGCGGGTGATCGAGTTGGCGATCGCCTGCATGATCATGGTCTTGCCGGTCTTCGGCGGGGCCACGATCAGCCCTCGCTGGCCCTTGCCGATCGGGGTGACCAGGTCGATGATCCGGGTCGTCAGCCCGCCCGACTCGCCCTCCAGGCGCAGCCGCTCCTGCGGGTAAAGGGGCGTCAGCTTGCCGAACTCCGCCCGCTGGCGGCCCTGTTCGGGCGCCATGCTGTTGACGGTGTCGAGCCGCACCAGCGCGTTGAACTTCTCGCGCCGCTCGCCGTCCTTGGGCTGGCGGACCGCACCGGTGACGTGGTCGCCCTTGCGCAGGCCGTTCTTGCGGACCTGGGCGAGCGAGACGTACACGTCGTTGGGGCCGGGCAGGTAGCCCGAGGTCCGGATGAACGCGTAGTTGTCGAGGATGTCGAGGATGCCCGCGACCGGGATGAGCACGTCGTCCTCGGCCACCTGCGGCTCAGGCGCGAAGTCCTCGCGGCCACGGCGGCCACGGCGGTCGCGGTACCGGCCGCGGCGGCCGCGCCGGCCGCCCTCGAAGTCGTCGTCCTCGTCGGGCCGGCGGTCGCGCTGGCGGCCACCAGCGCCCTGGCCGCCGTCGCCGGCGTCGCCCTTGCGGCGGTCCCCGCGGTCCCCGCGGTCGCGGTCGCGCTGGCGGCGGTCGCCCTTCTGCCCGCGCTCCTGGCGGTCGCCGCGGTCCTGGCGCTCACCACTCTTGGCGGGCCGGCCCTCGCCGGTCTCCTGCGGAGCCGTCGCGGTCTCGGTCCTGACCTCGGCCTTGACCTCGGTCTTGACGTCGCCCGCGGGGGGGGTCTCCGGGCTGCCCGCGGCGGCGGTGGCCCGGCGCCGGCGGCGCTCGCCGGCCGGCTGCTCGTCGCTGACCGGCTGGCCCGGGATCTCGATCTGCTGCTGCGCCCCCTTGTCCGCGGCCTTGGCCGTCTTGGCGGGCTTGTCGGCCTTGGCGTCCGACTCGGCACCGTCCTCGCCCGTGCGGGCCTTGGAGGTCGTACGGCGCTTGGGCTTGGTCTCGGTGTCGGCAGCGGGCGCGTCGGCCTTGGCGGCGGATCCCGAGCCGCCGGCCTGCCTCTCCTTGATGACCTCGATCAGCTGGCTCTTGCGCATCCGCGCGGTGCCCTTGATACCGAGGCCGGAGGCGACCTGCTGCAGCTCTGCCAGGACCATGCCGTCAAGGCCGGTGCCGGAACGGCGGCGCCGCGTGGTAGCAGGCGCGGCGGGAGCGTCCGTGGCGGGCGTGGTGGCACTGCCATCGGTGCGCGCGCCCATCAGATCGGTGGTGTCGCTCACGAAGGGTCCTTCCCTGGAGCGGGCGTCGGCCTGTCTGGCTCGGCGACCGGTTGTGCTGTCCGGCTGGGTCCTCGGGTCTTGCGGACCGGGCCGGGGCGGTGGTCCCGCCGGATACGGCGGAAGATCAGTTCATGGCTCCGGCGTGAAGATATGCGGTGTGGCTCTGGTTCGTCACGCCGATTCCGGAGCGTGCTCACTTCTGCTCAGGCCATTGCTCCAAGCAGTTTGGGAGGCTCCCGGAAGAAAGTGGTCCCGAAGGGGGACACGAAGCACCGCGCCACACTGGCGTCGAGTACTGACTTGAGGTTAACACTACCGGATCCAACAAACATTCCCCCTCTCAAAGACCGGCAATCGTCGATCACTGGTCGTGATCACCCGGCGAGCGGCAGCACACACGTACCGGCCGCGTCGAGGGTCAGCCGGTTGGCCGCCCACCCCTCTCCCGCCAGCGCCGCGACCTTGTCGGCCGCCGCGTCCTCGACCAGCGCGAGCACCGTCGGGCCCGCACCGGAGATGACTGCGGGGACGCCGTCCGCGCGCAGTCGGTTCACCAGGGCCACGCTCTCCGGCATCGCGGGGGCGCGGTAGTCCTGGTGAAGTCGGTCCTCGGTCGCGGCCAGCAGCAGCTCGGGGCGCCTGGTCAGGGCCTCGACGAGCAGTGCGGCGCGGCCGGCGTTCACCGCGGCGTCCACGTGCGGGACGGTGCGCGGCAGCAGTCCACGGGCGGTCTCGGTGAGCACCGGCTTGCCGGGCACGAAGACCACCGGAACGATGGAATCGGCGGGATCCATCCGGATCGCGCGAGCGGTTCCGGTGTCCATCCAGGCGAGTGTGAAGCCGCCGAGCAGGCAGGCGGCGACGTTGTCGGGGTGCCCCTCGATCTCGTTGGCCAGTTCCAGCAGCGCGGCGTCGTCGAGCTTCTGCTCGCCGCCTATGGTCACGGCGCGGGCGGCGACGATTCCGGCGCAGATGGCGGCCGATGAGGAGCCGAGGCCGCGGCCGTGCGGAATGCGGTTGGCGCAGACGATTTCCAGGCCGCGCGGCTGCCCGCCGAGCAGGTCGAAGGCGGTGCGCATGGACCGTACCAGCAGGTGACTCTCGTCGCGCGGAAGGGTGTCGGCCCCCTCACCGGCGATGTCGACGTGCAGCCCGGAGTCGGCGACACGTACCACGACATCGTCGTACAGGCCCAGGGAAAGACCCAGGGCATCGAAGCCGGGACCGAGATTGGCGCTGGTAGCGGGGGTGCGCACCCGGACGGCGGCGGCGCGGAACGCGGGACCGGCCATCGCTCGATGACTCTCCTTGATTGATGCTGCGGTACTGCCCCCGAGCACAGCACCGCGGCACCGAGGTGCCCGGACGGCTCGTGGGGTCTGTTCTGACCTGCCCTGCACGCCACTGCGTTATGCCGTGGGGAGGGGAGTTGGGTGCCAGCCTATCGAAGGAAGGTTCTGTCGCGACATAGGGCGCACAGGAGGCGCACGATGCGTGTCGCGCGCCTTCCTGTGCCCCTGGCCTGGCTTTGCAGGCTTTGCGCAATTTGCTGCACGGCGGATGACGGGGGCCGGCCGCCCCGTCACCCCCTGCCGTACGCGCAGGTCACGGACGTCCGGTCAGCCGAGTCCGAGCCGCTCGGCGGCGGCGTCCGCGTCGATCGGGACGGTGACCGGCTGCGGCGCTCCGGCGACCGCCCAGTCCGGGTCCTTGAGGCCGTTGCCGGTGACCGTGCAGACGATCCGCTGGCCGGGGTCGACCCTGCCCTCTTCGGCGGCCTTGAGCAGACCGGCGACCGAGGCGGCCGAGGCGGGCTCCACGAAGACGCCCTCCTGCGCGGCCAACAGGCGGTAGGCCGCGAGGATTTGACGGTCCGTCACATCCTCGATGAGGCCGCCGGACTCATCCCGGGCGCGCTCCGCGAACTCCCACGAGGCGGGGTTGCCGATACGGATCGCCGTCGCGATGGTGTGCGGGTCCTTGACGACCTCACCGCGCACGATCGGGGCGCTGCCGGACGCCTGGAAGCCCCACATCCGCGGGGTGTGCGAGGCGATGCCGTCGGCCGCGTACTCCTGGTAGCCCCTCCAGTAGGCCGTGATGTTGCCGGCGTTGCCGACGGGCAGCACATGGATGTCCGGGGCGTCGTCGAGCATGTCGACGATCTCGAAGGCGGCGGTCTTCTGGCCCTCGATGCGCACCGGGTTGACGGAGTTCACAAGTGCGACCGGGTACTTCTCCGAGAGGCCCCGGGCCAGCGTCAGGCAGTCGTCGAAATTTCCGTCGACCTGGAGGATCTTGGCGCCGTGCACGAGGGCCTGGCCCATCTTGCCGAGCGCGATCTTGCCCTGCGGGACCAGCACCGCACAGACCATGCCGGCCCGGACCGCGTAGGCGGCGGCCGAGGCGGAGGTGTTGCCGGTGGAGGCGCAGATGACCGCCTTGGCGCCCTCCTCCTTGGCGCGGGTGATGGCCATCGTCATCCCGCGGTCCTTGAACGAGCCCGTGGGGTTGGCGCCCTCGACCTTGAGGTGCACCTCGCAGCCGGTGCGCTCGGACAGCACCTGGGCCGGCACGAGAGGCGTGCCGCCCTCCCGGAGGGTGACGATCTCGGTCGTGTCGCTGACCGGAAGCCGGTCGCGGTATTCCTCGATGATTCCGCGCCACTGACGACTGGTGGTGGTCACGGTGGAATTGGCAGACATGGGTTCCTTTACTCCCCTTCGACCCGCATGATGCTGACGACGCCGCGGACGGTGTCCAGCTCGCGCAGTGCCGCGACCGTCGACGACAGGGCCGCGTCGGTCGCTCGGTGGGTGACGACGACGAGGTCCGCTTCGCCGTCCTTACCCTGCTGACGGACCGTATCGATCGATACGCCGTGTTCGGCGAAAACCGTCGCTACCTGCGCCAGAACGCCGGGTTTGTCGGCCACGTCGAGACTGATGTGGTAACGGGTGACGACCTCGCCCATGGGGCTCACCGGCAGCGCGGTGTACGCGGACTCCCCCGGCCCGGTGGCACCGGCGAGCTTGTTGCGGCAGACCGCGACGAGGTCGCCGAGGACCGCGGAGGCGGTCGGCGAACCGCCCGCGCCCGGCCCGTAGAACATCAGCTGGCCGGCCGCGTCAGCCTCCACGAACACGGCGTTGTACGCCTCGCGCACGGACGCCAGCGGATGCGTCAGCGGGATCATCGCGGGGTGCACCCGCGCGGTCACCGACCCGCCGTCCGCCGCCCGCTCGCAGATGGCCAGCAGCTTGACGGTGCAGCCCATGCGCTTGGCGGAGGCGATGTCGGCCGCGGTGACCTCGGTCAGCCCCTCGCGGTGCACGTCGTCGATGGTGACGCGGGTGTGGAAGGCGATCCCGGCGAGGATCGCGGCCTTGGCGGCGGCGTCGAAACCCTCGACGTCGGCGGTCGGGTCGGCCTCGGCGTAGCCCAGCGCGGTCGCCTCGTCCAGCGCCTCGCTGTAGCCGGCGCCGGTCGAATCCATCTTGTCGAGGATGAAGTTGGTGGTGCCGTTGACGATGCCGAGGACGCGGTTGACCTTGTCACCGGCCAGCGACTCGCGCAGCGGGCGCACCAGCGGGATCGCACCGGCGACCGCCGCCTCGTAGTACAGGTCGGCGTTGTGCTTCTCGGCCGTGGCGTGCAGCGCGGCACCATCGGCCGCCACCAGCGCCTTGTTGGCCGAAACCACACTGGCGCCGTGCTCGAAAGCGGTGGTGATCAGCCCGCGGGCGGGCTCGATCCCGCCGATCACCTCGATGACCACGTCGATGTCGCCCCGCTTGACGAGCGCGGTCGCATCGGTGGTGATCAGCTCGGCCGGGATGCCGTCGCGCACCTTCTCGGGGCGGCGGACGGCGATCCCGGCGAGCTCCACGGGCGCACCGATACGGGCCGTGAGGTCGTCGGCGTGCGTCGTCATGATGCGCGCCACCTCTGAGCCGACCACACCACAGCCCAGCAGCGCCACCTTCAGCGGACGCGTACGCATCATTCGACCTCGTCTTTTCTTCGATCCAGCGGTTTTCATGCTTGGTCATGCACCAGTCTCACGCACCGGACGGCACTTTCCGCCGTTGGTCCGGATACCGAGACATTTATTTCATCCGGGGCCCGGTCCCGGCGATCCGCCCCTACCCGACGTCCAGCCGCAGGAGATCTTCCTCCGTCTCCCGCCGGACGATCACCCGCGCCGCACCGTCCTTGACCGCCACGACCGGGGGCCGCAGCGCGTGGTTGTAGTTGCTCGCCATGGAGCGGCAGTACGCACCCGTGGCCGGCACCGCAAGCAGGTCCCCGGGCGCCACGTCACCGGGCAGGAAGGCATCGCGGACGACGATGTCGCCGCTCTCGCAGTGCTTGCCGACGACCCGGGACAGCATCGGCTCGGCGTCCGACGAGCGCGACACCAGCGCCACGCTGTACTCCGCGTCGTAGAGCGCCGTACGGATGTTGTCGGACATCCCGCCGTCCACGGACACATACGTCCGCAGCCCTTCGAGCTCCTTGACCGTGCCGACCTCGTAGAGCGTGAACGCCGTCGGCCCGATGATCGCCCGCCCCGGCTCGACCGACAGCCGCGGCACCCGCAGCCCGGCGGCCTCGCACTCGCGGGTCACGATGTCGCCCAGCGCCCTGGCGATCTCGTGCGGCTCGCGGGGGTCGTCGTCGGAGGTGTACGCGATCCCGAGCCCGCCGCCGAGGTCGATCTCCGGCAGCTCGACGCCGTGCTCGTCGCGCACCTCGGCGAGCAGCTGGACGACGCGGCGGGCGGAGACCTCGAAGCCCGCCATGTCGAAGATCTGGGACCCGATGTGGCTGTGGATCCCGATGAGTTCGAGGCCGTCCAACTTCAGCGCGCGCCGCACCGCCTCGGCGGCCTGGCCGCCGGCGAGCGCGATGCCGAACTTCTGGTCCTCGTGCGCGGTGGCGATGAACTCGTGCGTGTGCGCCTCGACGCCGACGGTGACGCGGATCTGCACCGGCTGCCGCTTGCCGAGCTTCTCGGCGATGTGCGCGACCCGCACGATCTCCTGGAAGGAGTCGAGCACGATCCGGCCCACCCCCGCCTCGACGGCCCGGGTGATCTCCTCGGTGCTCTTGTTGTTGCCGTGCAGCGCGATCCGCTCGGCGGGCATCCCGGCGGCCAGCGCCGTGGCCAGCTCGCCGCCGGAGCAAACGTCGAGATTGAGCCCTTCTTCGTTCAGCCATCGCACGATGGCCCGGGAGAGGAACGCCTTGCCCGCGTAGAACACGTCGGCGTCCGCCCCGAACGCGTCCTTCCAGGCTCGGCAGCGCGCCCGGAAGTCCTCCTCGTCCAGGAAGTACGCCGGCGTGCCGAACTCCTCGGCGAGCGCGGTCACGGCCAGCCCGCCGACGGTGACCACACCGTCGGCGTCGCGCCGGACGGTACGGGACCAGACATGCGGGTCAAGGGTGTTGAGGTCGGCGGGCGGCCCGGCGTAGTGCCCTTCAGGCAGAACGTCGCCATGGCGGGGCCCAGCAGGATGCGCGGAACGACTCATAACGGAACGATCCCCTCAAAATCTTTCAGAGGTAGTCATCAGGGATGCGCGAAGGCAGTGGGACGGATCCATCAGGCGCCTCACACACATCAGACGTATTCAGAAGCAGAGATGCCGAGCAGGCGCAGGCCGTTCCCCAGCACCGTCCCCGCGGCCTCGGCAAGAGCCAGTCGGGCACGGTGCACGGCCAAGGGTTTCTCCTCGCCGACGGGCAGCGGCGGAAGTTCCTCCCGGCACCGGAGCCAGGCGTCCGCGGTCGCCTCCAGATGCCGCACCAGCCGGTCCGGCGCCCCCAGCCGCAGAGCGCTCTCCGTGGCCGACGGGTAGGTCGCCAGGCACGTCTGCAGGGCCTGAAGGGTCCGCGACGACCGCCCGCCCGCGGGCCCCTGCGGATCACGCAGATGATGCGGATCAAGCGGATGCCCGGACTCCACCGGGCCGTCCCCGGCCGCCATCACCTCGCCCGGCTCGCCCGCGAACCCCAGCTCGCGCGCGCCCCGCACCATCGCCCGGGTCCGGGCGTACGCGTACTGCACCCGGAACCGCGGGTTCTCCTCCCGCTGCACCGGCCGCTCCGGCACCCGCACCGGATCCTGCGCCGCCGGCCGCAGCAGCACCCAGCGCGCCTCGTCCGAACCGAGCCGCGTCACAAGCCCGGCCAGCTCGGCACGGGCGGAACAGGCGGAAGCGGAGGACGAGACGGAAGCGGAAGGGGAAGCGGAAGCAGAGGATGAGGCGGCGACGGGAGCGGAAGGTGAGACGGCCACGGGAGCGTGGCCGTGGACGTCGGCGAACGCGACGGTGAAATCCGAGGCGCCGGAGGCAACGGAGGCAACCGCAGCGATCTCAGCAACCGCCGACTCCGAGCTGGAACCAGAAGGACCAGAAGCAGAAAGGCAGTTGACGAAAACCGCACCCTCACCGCCCGGCCCGTCACCGAGGCACGCGACGTGGTCACCGCGGCCGGCCGCGCGGTCGCCGCCACCCGCTCCGATCCGCGCCAGCACCTCGGCCACGACCAGCCCGCGCGCGCCACCGCCCACCGAGGCGCCCACAGGGCCCGAAGCCCCACTCCCCTGCCCGCCCCCGGAAGCACTCGCCTTCCCGGAATCGCTCGCCTTCCCGGAAACACTCAACTCCCTGGAAACACTCGGCTCCCCGTACGCGGCCCCCCGCGCCAGTACTTCCCGTACGAGCCCGGCCAGCGCCCCGTCCCCCAGCGTGAAATTCAGGAAACCGGGTCCCGCGATATCGACCCGGGCGATCCCCGCACTGCCCGCCAGCCGCTTCCGCAGAATCTCGGCCACCTCGCGGGCCGGCCGCCCCGCGGGCCCGGCCAGCTGCAACGCGATGTTGGAGGCGTAGTCCCCACACCCGGGCCGCGGCGGCGGCTGCACCACGATCCGCGCCGGTACGGCCACGGAGAGCTCCCGTTCCTCGACGGCACCGCGCACGGAGCGCAGGACGGTACGGGAGAGCTCGGCGGGTGTCACAGGACAAGCGTATGGGAGAAGGGGGGCGTCCATGCGACCCGGTTTCGCCCTGTGGACACCCGGCACCATCCACCCGGCCCCGCCCCGGCCCCTCGCCCCGCCGCCTCAGCCCGCCGGACGCCCCCCGGCCCCGGATTCCCCACCGCTCTCCACAGCGCTCTCGACCCCGTCCCCCACGGCGTTCCCCTGGGGACCGTCGGCGGCCGTCATGCCGCCCCCCGCCGCCTCGCGCCCGCCCTCGGCCTCCCCGCCCTCGGCACCGCGCTCCCGCTGCCGACCCTCACGGACCAGCAGCCCGACCGTACGCACCAGCTCCGTGGGCTCGAACGGCTTCGCCAGAAAGGCATCGATCCCCACCGACTCACCGTTGTCCACCTCGCCCTGGGTGCACGCGCTGACGATGGCGATCGGGATGTCCCAGGTCCGCGGGTCGGAACGCAGTCGCGCGGCGGTGTTCAGACCGTTGAGCCGCGGCATCACCACGTCGAGGGTCACCACATCCGGTCTTACGTGGTGCACGACGTCCAGACATTCGGCACCATCAGCCGCGGTCACGACCTCGAAGCCCTCCAGCTCAAGGTTGACCCTGATCAACTGCCGGATCACCTTGTTGTCGTCCACGACAAGGATCCGACCGGACAAGCCAGGCACACCATGAGACTAGGGGCCCACCTGCGGCTGCGTCCCGGTTTTGCCCACTTCCGCCCCCATGCGGGGGACCTTTCCACGAGCACCTCCGGCACACCCGCCCCATGCGCTAAAAGCACCCTTCCCTCACCTTCCGCACCCCTCCAAACCCTGTTCATGAACACCCCATCAGAGCTGGTAGGGTTCTACCCGTCGCCGCAAGAACAGCGGCAACGCCCCCGTAGCTCAGGGGATAGAGCAACGGCCTCCGGAGCCGTGTGCGCAGGTTCGAATCCTGCCGGGGGCACTTCGCCTCAACCAGCAGCACGATGCGGTTGACCAGCGCAGATGCCTATTGCGGAGAGCGGGATCCAGTTTCACTGGATCCCGCTCTTTCTCGTTATTGCGCACTGATCGCGTGTGAGTGGCGTGTGCGGACACGACCGCGCCTTGCATGGCTAGGCCTCGCGGTCGGGCTGCGTCCCTGGGTTACGGCACCATCAGGGGCATGAACCTTCAGGGGATAGGGGCGCTCTCCGCGGCCGTAGTGGCGCTGATCGGGATACCCGCCACAGTACTCATAGGCCGATGGCAGATGAAAGCTGCCTTACGCGCGGCGGAAGTCACCAGTGAGGCGGGCTTGGCTCAAGCCGAGTCCTCCTACCGTGCAGCATTGGACGCTGTCCGCGCCCAGACACACGCCACTCATATGCAATGGCGTCGTGGCATCCAGCGGGATGCTTACGCCTCCTTTCTGCTTGCAGCGCACCGTGTAGCGGAGGTGGGTGAGCGATTTATCGCGGACAACGCTGAGGAACTCCCACTGGAGACCATCAGAGCCGGGAAGAGCGCTATTGACGATGCTCTCGCGGCGCTCAAGGAAGCTCAAACAATCGTCGAGCTGGAGGGCCCCGATGACGTAGCTGCGCCCGCCGCAGGGATGACCAATGCTGCCCGGTCGATGGCGATCTACCTAGGTGAGCAGGCCACCTTCGAGAGAGCACTGGGAAAGCTCTACAGAATGCTGGATGATCAGCCACCACCAGTGAGCTCCACTGCTGAAAGGCTCATGCAGGCGCTTTCTCATCTGCGCCGTCTCCGCTCGGAGTCCCCTTCCAATTCCGCCGACCTGGACGAACACGAGGCTCAGGAAACCCGAGCCGCAGAGCGGTCCGTCCGTGAGGCCGGGAGCGCACTACCGCCCAACGCCCTCGACTACGAAGAGTTCGCGGCGCTCGTCGAGGGGCACTCGCCCCGTCCTCCAATGCTGAGCAGCAGGTACTTCGATGCTTCTCAGCAATTCGATGAGGCGGAAGTAAATTTCGTCCGAGCCGCGAAAGTTGAGCTGCACAGCCGAGTATCCTGAGGTAATTCTGCAGCGGCGGATACAACCATCCAGCAGAGTGCGAGACGTGAGTCGACGCAGAACAACTGAGCGGCCTCCCCGCTCAGTTCTGTTCATAGCATCTCTAGGCAGTCAGCCATTGTCGCCTCCCCAACCCAAAGCCCTCTCGATCCTCTGGTTGTTCTCCGTCTCGCTGTCGTCGATACAGCCCGCGTAGCGACGATGGATGACCTCCGGGGAGTTGCCGGCGCGCCGAGCTACTTCAGCTACAGGCAGGCCAGCGCGGAGCCAGTTGGGTCTGCCGGAGGAATTCATCGACGCGGAAACCGTCGCCGTGATCCACGACAAGATCGAGGGCCTCTGCTACTACGCCGGCTTCGGTCGCCTCGATGCACTGCTCGGCGATCCGGCCCTCGCCCGCGACCGCGCGTACTTGGCACGCCTACGGGAGTATCTGAACGACGACTCGGTCTCCCCCGTGGTCATCCGCCGCCTTGTCCAACGGAACCCCTGCGGAGCCGATGCCGTCTTCCGCACGCTCCTGCGCAAACCCGCCTTAACCTCGGAACAGGACGGCGAAGCGCTGCTGCGCCGCCGCAAGAAGCGCCACTACGAGCACCATCCCCTGCCCGGCATCGCCCCGGTCGGTACCCGCCTCGCCGAACTCCTCCGCGCAGGAAGGCCGAGCACGTCATGAAGAAACTCACCACGGCCGAACTCGACGCCATGGTCGCTGAAGCGACCGTCGACGCCTACGACGAGTACGAACAGCTCACCGCACTCCACGCGGTCATCGACGACCACCTGGCCCTCCCGTTCGACGCCACCGTCCTGGGTGCCACGGTCACCGTCACCGCCGTCCAACTGCGGCCCGGCAGCGGCATCGTCGCTCTCTGCAAACGCGGCCGGCACCGCCAGGCGATCGGCATCCTCGACCTGCCACTGCCCGAACCAACGCCTCAAGGATGGGCGTGGGTGGAGGCATACCGGCACTGGGTGCCCTGAACCCCTGAAACGGACCAAGCCGGTCTCCCTGTTACTGCCATGCGCGGACCAAGTCCTCGGGCCCCCAGTGCGCAGCAAGTGGCAGACCGTCGGCCACACCGCACCGCGAGACAGCCACAAGCGGGGTGCCCGGTTCGGCACCGGGCACCGCGAGCATGTCCCGGGCCAGGGAGTCGTATTCACGCCGCCCGAACGGCTGGGACTCCAGCCACTTGACCGAACCGATGAAGTGCACCGCGCCCGCCACCGGTTCCCGATCAGCACCGATCAGATCGATCTCGGGGTTGTTCTGCCGGTTCCACCAGCCGCCGACCGCCTCCGTCTCCGGCCACCGCTCGTCGGGCAGCAGGCGCAGCAACGACTCGCGGATGACCGGCTCGACGGAACGCCCGCGCCAGGTGGTCCAGGACCGCTCGATGCGCTCCAGGGCCAGATCTCCGCGGCCGCGCTCGATGAGCGGGATCCCCCGGTGCAGGAAGGCCAACCAGAACCGAAGATAGGGGTCGGCGATGCGATAGCGCTTGTTCTTGGTGTCGGCTTTGACAGACAGCGGCAGGTCGGCGGTCAGGATCCGCTTGGCCTGCAACGTGTTCAGCAGCGGGGACAGCGTGCCCGAGGGCAGCGCGCCCAAGCCCCCGGCCTGTGCGGCGATGGCCGAGAAGGTCCGCTCACCGCTGCCGACCGCCTCCAGCACCGCACGCGAGTGCGACGCCTCGGGGAACTCCCCCAGCAGCGACAACTCGCCCGCCACCAGCAACGGCGACAGAGGGTTGGCCACGGCTTCGCGCAGGAAGTCCATGCGGCCCATTCCTGGTCGCCACGACTGGACGATCTCCGGGAAACCCCCGGTGATCAGCAGCGCATCCACCGCGTCCGCCGCATCCAGCCCGGTCATCGCCTGCACGTCGGCCAGATGCAACGGCTGCACGGTCATCTTCGCGGCCCGGCCGAAGAACGGGCGACCGTGGGACTGCAGCGCCTCCATCACCGACATGTCGCTGCCAACCAGGATCAGTAGGAGAGGCTTGGCGGACAGGTGTCGGTCCCACACCGTCTGCAAAGCTCCCTCGAACTCCGCGTCCTGCTCCACCAGCCACGGAACTTCGTCGATCACAGCGACGCTCGGGGCATCATCCGGAATCGCGAGGGCCAGGGACCGTAGCGCCTGGTTCCAGTCCGCGGCCTGCAGCCCGGCCACCAGCTCTCCCCCGGACAGAGTGGACTGCGCGAGCGTCGCGGTGAAGTCCGCCCGCTCGGCCACGGCATTGCGTCCCCGGGTCGCCTGAAAGACCACGTACGGAAGCCCGGACCGGTCACAGAACTCCTGGACCAGGCGAGACTTCCCCACCCTGCGCCGGCCCGTCATGATCACGGCCCGCCCACGGGTGGCTCCCGCGCCGTCGACCACCAGGCCCAGCTGCTGCGCCAACAGGTCAAGGTCGGCCGCTCTCCCTTTGAACTTCATCGCGACGCACTCCCAGCAATCCATCAAACGCAGTTTAGATATTACGTAGAATGAATCTTACTTAGATGCCAGCTCGCTTTCCTCGGATTACACGGTTCGGAAAGATGGGCAGACGCGCCGCCCCCTCGCCCCTTACGAGTCCTGGCCAGATGCGCCGACACCTTCACGATCAGCGAGTCTCCGCAGGTCACATGGGGTGTAGCACGACCAGGCGCGGGTCTGCGGCTCCCCCAAGGGCTCAAAACTGCGGCCACGCACCAACGCTCTATCGCTTCAGCTCGACCACCATCTGGATCACCAGCTGCCCGCCCCCAGCCAGCGACTCTCCCCGTCGCCATGTCCTGGTTTCCCCGCCGGGGGGGCACTCGCCAGTCAGTCAGCGAGAATCGGGATCTGACCAGGACGAGTGCCGACATGAAAGAGCGGGAGTCAGTTTCACTGACTCCCGCTCTTTCTTACTGCCTCTCACTGATCGCGACACACCTCCGACACGCTCCTCAAGCCGTGTCGCGGTCCTCCCCCAGCGCCTTGGTGATCTTCGCGTTGGCCGCTTCCTCGTGGCCGTCGCTGCAGCCGTGACACCGGCGGTGCGTCGGTCCGTCCACGATCACACAGCGGTCGGCGCGGGGCGCGGCGGTCTGCGGCAGGCGCCCGCCCCTCGGGGGCGGGGAATGCTTTCAGCCCTCCTTGGCAAGGGCCGGGACGAAGCGGGCCGCGTCGATCGTGCCGACGCCGGTCGCCATGTCGTAGCCCTTCACCGCGGTGTAGCCGGTGACTCCCGCGTAGTTGCTGTTCGTGCCGTCCTTCACATCCACGATCCCGGTGGACGGGTTCCGCGAGGACTGCGCGGACAGCGAGTAGAGGGCCTGGTGGATGTCACCCAGCCGGTGCCCGGCGACCTGGTCGGCCAGGGCCACGATGCCCGCAAAGAGCGGGCTGGCCGCGCTGGTGCCGTAGCAGACATTCCAGCCGACCCGCTTCGGGTCGAAGCTGGAGTACACCCATGCGCCGCCGTTCATCGCGGCGGACATCGAAACGTCGGGGGTGCCGCGGCGGCCGCCGACCACCTGCCCAACCCCGTTCTGGTACGAGGGACGGGCGAAGACAGGGGACAGGCCGCCGCCGCTCGCGCCGTGGTCGCGGTAGACACTGTCCGGCGCGATGCGGTCGCCCTTGGCGTCCAAGTGCAGTTGGGTGCCGCCGACCGAGACGGCCAGCGGGTCGGAGGACGGCCAGGAGTTGGCCCTGTGCGGGTACGCGGCCTCGCCGTTAGCGGTGGGGCTGGTGGCGCCGTCGTCGCCTGAGGCGGCGAGGACGGTCACACCGTGCCTGGCCGCGTCCTTGAAGGCGTACCGCAGGTTCTGGATGCTGGAGAAATCACCGCTGCGGAAGCCGGGGAAGGTGTTCTCCGTCGCACCGAAACTCTGGCTGATCACATCGCCCACACCGCGGTCGATGAGCGACTTCTCGGCGTCCATCATCTCTCGCAGGCCGGTGGTGCCGTCCCCGCTCTGGTTGACCCCGGTCTCCACCAGGACGATGTGCGCGTCCGGGGCGACGGCATGCGCCATCTCCACGTCAAGGGTGCTCTCCCCGGCCCAGAAGTTATGGGCGGGGTTGGCGGCGTCGAAGGACGGGACGGAACCCCACTTGACCACGTCGACGTGGGCGCTCTTCATACCGAACCGGGAGCTGTAGACATCCAGGTCATGCTGGATGGTCGGCGAGCCGAAGGAATCCACGAGCACGATCGTGCGCCCCTTGCCGGTGACTCCCGCCCGGTACAGCGGGTTCAGGTTGTACGCCTGCTGGTACTGGGTCGGGGTGTAACAGGAGATCTGCCACTTCGCCTGGCACTGCTTGGTGGTCAGCAAGCTGTGGGCCGCGTTCTCCGATTGCTGCCCGGCTCCTGCCGGCGCGGCTTTGGCCCCTTGCACCGAATGCACGGGGGCGGCAATCGCAGAATCAGACATAACGGGTGACATCAGTGCGACATTGGCGAGGGCTGCGACTCCAGCCACTGCGACCACGATGCGGTGCCGCGCACGAACTCTGCGCATGATCAATCCCCTTGCAAGATAAGACCCCCACTCGACAATTGCCGCAATCCCACCCCGAGGCCCTTCGCAGAGCAAGCACTTGCCCCTGTGCGACTTCTCACTGATGTGCGACTTGTCACTGTTGTCCGATTCGGGACCATGTCCCATGCCGTCCGATGCCGAGCGCGTAATTTCCGAACCTGAAAGAGCGGGAGTCGGTCTCACCGACTCCCGCTCTTTCTCGCTGCGTCTCTGTGATCGGGCTCACCGTGTCTCTGTGAGCGGACTCACTATGCCTCTGTGGTCGGGCTCACTGTGTCTCTGTGATCGGGACGCACCTTCGACGCATTCGTCAGGCCGTGTCGCCGTCCTCCTCCAGCGCCTTGGTGATCTTCGGTGATCTTCGCGTTGGCCGCTTCCTCGTGGCCATCAATGCAGCCGTCGATGCAGCCGTGATACCGGCGGTGGATCGCCTCCGGGGAGTTGCCGACCTGACGGGCCACCTCCGCGATCGGTACCCCCCAGCGTTCAGCCACCGCGTGATGCACGCGTGCCGGAGGTCGTACGGGCGTCCGGCCAACAGTGGGCCGACGCGTTGCGGCGGGAGGGAGTACCCCCGAGCCTCCTCCCGCACACGCCAGTAGGTGGATGAGCCGACCACTCCGCCGCGCTCGTTGCCGAACACGCGCCCCTGCTCGGCCATCCCGAACTCCTTCAGGTGGGGCCGGAGTATCCCGACCAGGACGGGCGGGATGGGTACCGGTCGGTCCTGGACGCCCCGGTAGGCCAGATTCGATCTCGAACGCTTCGCCGCGCCGGTTCATGGCCTGCCGCAGCTCATTGCGTCGGCATGACCAGCGAGGCGGGAACAGCACGAACCCGCACCACATCGCCACATGCGGCCGGCGATCCCAGAAAGGCCAGCGAATCCACGCATGGGTGGCGACAGGGGCGCATCAGAGGGAGCAGGGCAGCAGTAGTCAAAGTCCGCGAATTGTACGGTAGTTCAGGCGGCGTGAGGTTCGGGATGCAGACGGGTCTGCCTCGCTCGAAACGGGCACCGGCGCGGACGGGAGCGACGAGGTGAGGTGCTACGCAGGCGAACAGAAGTGGATCCCCATCGCCGCCGCGGTCGTTTTCCAGGGATCGTCACGAGCGCCGCCCGGGCGCCGGCCGTGCGTCGGGGCGTTTCCCCGGAAGGCCGGGGAGCAATTCACCGGATCGTCCGTGCCGGGCCTCGGAGATGAGCCTTTCGGCGGCGTTCACCCGGCGTCACTCTCGCGGCAATGGAGCCTGGGTTTGCCGTGCTCAAGAGGGAAAAGGGTGATCGGGGTACGGGGGTGTAGGGCATATGGGGGTTCTTGGTGCCTGCGGGGATTCCGGTCCGGCGGTTGGGGCATTACAGCGGAACCGTAGTGCCTGTGCAGTGCAAAGGAGTGTTTCCTGGAACGGCAGGGATTGTGTGTTGTGCTAGCGATAACTACCCCTTTGGGTCTGCGATTTGCCCCCCCTTCAGCATCGCGATCGGTCGGACGCAGCATCGTCGGACAGCCCGTCTCGACAGAGCTGTGCATTCACAGATGAGGGGATTGATGCGCATTGTCCACCTACGAGCCATCACTCCGGGGCCTCTGGGCAGCGGTCATCATGCTCGGTGCGCTCATCGCCGCGATGCTCGGCACGGTCATTCTCTGGACCGTGGGAGCACCCGCCTACACGTCGCTGGGTGCGGGAGGTGCCACGTTCATCGGTGTGGCCACCCTGGGGTTCACACTCAGGAAGTTCTTGACCGAGTGACCGAGTGACCGAGTGTTCGTGGTTACCGGGTAACCGGGTCATGGAGTCAGTCGCCGAGTGAGTTTGTGAGGCGGTGTGGGAGTCCTTGCTGAGGCTGCTCTGCTCGCAGAGAAGGGCCGGGCCCGGGGAGACCGGGGCCGGCCCTTCGGTGTAGGTGAGGGGTGGGGGCTGGCGGGTGAGGGGTGAGGGCCGTGGGCCGCTTCGGGGGCTTCTGGGACTTCTGGACTTCTGGGACTTCTGGGACCTCTGTGGCTACGGTCGGCGGCGCACCGCCGCCGCCACCCCCAGCAGCGCTGCCGCGGCCGCGAGCGTCGCGGTCGGGTGCGGGCCCGGGAAGTGGGTGGGGGTGTGTAGCGCGCCCATGTAGTCGAAGAGGGGGAGGCCCGTCGCGACGGTGTACCAGAGGGGCAGGTAGAGCGCCTGGAAGAGGCGGTGGGTACGGCTCAGCGTGCCCAGCGCCAGGGCCAGGGAGGGGATGAAGAGGGCTCCGGCGGTCCAGGCGGCGGCGCCGGGCAGGTCGGCGGCGGCGAGCATGCGGACGAGCGGGGCCGCGCCGGTGAGGGCGGCGAGCGTCGCGCCCGCGGCCCACTCGGCGAGCAGCCGCAGGCCGGGGGCCGGGCAGGCGGCGAGCAGGGCGTCCGCGCGGTGTTCGTGGCCCTGGGTGCCGAGCCGGGACCACAGCAGGATCGGCCAGAGCCAGGCCAGCGGGAGCAGCACACGCAGGGTGCCGGGCAGCGGTGCGGCGAACCCGGCGAGGGCGATGAGGGCGGCACCGGCGTACCACCACCAGGGGGTTCCCTGGAGGAGGATGCGGAGTTCACCCTCGTAGAGCCGGCGGAGCGGCGGGAGGCCGGTTGCGGACGGCGGCTGGGGCGACGGTCCGGGCCACCGCCGTCGCTGACCGTGCGGTGACTGCTGACGTAGCGTCAAAGTTGGTCGTGGCATGAGCGGTTGGGGGGCAGGTGGGGTTCTGTGGGTATTCGCTCCGGTCGGTTCTGGTTGTTGGCGGGCCGGGTCGAAGCGGGGGAACCAGAGGGCGGGGAGGACGGCGAGGGCGAGGGCGATGAGGAGCATGGCCAAGCGGCCGAGGGTGTAGGCGGGGGTGGGGGTGAACCCTTGCCAGGGAAACGGGGTCAGCGGCTTGTCGAGATAGGTCAGCCCGAGGCTGAACTCGCCTGTGAGGCGGAGGTGCTGGGCGATAGCCGCGTCGCGCAGGGACCCGGCCACGGCGTTGACTCCGGTGCCGCCGAGGGGCAGACCGGGGCCCTGGCCGCCGGTGGCCAGGGCCAGCCAGATGCCGAACCAGACGATGTTGCCCAGGCCCGTCCGTAGCAGCGGCAGGGCCTCGAAGAGCAGCGCGAGGGCGGCGGTCAGCGCGACCAGGGGCAGCGCCATGAGGACATGGGGGCGGCAGAGCGCGAGGAGGTCGACGGTGGTGGACTCGCCTCGGGCGAGTTGCATGACGAGCGCGGTGGCAGCGAGGACGGCCAGCATGGAGGCGAGCAGCAGGAGGTTGCCGAGGAACTTGCCGGCCAGGTACGCGGGGGTGCGGAGCGGGGTCGCGGCGATCAGCCGGCCCACACCGGAACTCCGGTCGCGTTCGAGGGAGTTGCGGGTGAGGTAGAAGCCGCCGAGGCTGATCCACAGGCCGCCGGCCAGGGCCGTGGCCGTGCCGACGTAGGCACTGTCGTAACGGCCCCGGTAGTCGCCGATCTGGAGGATCGCCCAGCGGGCGCCGGAGTCGGGAACGGCCACGTAGCCGAGCAGCACCGCCGCGGCCAGGGTGACGAGGTAGGCGGGTCGGCGGACCCGGTCCCGGAAGTCGGCGAGGGCGGGAGCGGTGATGCCCCGCGTCAATTCCCGTGGGGAGAGCGAGGGTTGGGGGTGCACTGGGGTCACGCTGCCTTGGCGGGGCGGGGGGCGGGTGTGCCGTGGACGAGGGAGAGGTAGGCGTCCTCCAGGTCGGGGGGTAGCTGCACCGCGCCCTCGTACGGCCGGTGCGGCGACAGCAGGCGGATGCGCACGCCCTCAGGGGTGCGGGCCAGGCGGCTGACGGTGTAGCGGGCCTGCACCGCCGGGACGGAGGCGGGGTCGACGAGGACTTCCCAGACCTGGCCGGCGACTGTACGCAGCAGATCTTCGGGGGTACCGCGGGCCCGGAGGCGGCCGGCGGCGAGGACCGCGATGTCGGTGGCGACCGACTCGATGTCGGAGACGATGTGGGTGGAGAGCAGCACCACCCGCTCCGCCGCCAGATCGCTGAGCAGGTTGCGGAACCGGACCCGCTCCTCGGGGTCGAGGCCGGCCGTCGGCTCGTCGACGACGATCACCTGCGGGTCGGCGAGCAGGACTTGCGCGATGCCGATCCGGCGCAGCATGCCGCCCGAGTAGGTGCCGAGGGGGCGCCTGACGGCGTCGGTGAGGTTGACGAGTTCCAGGAGGTCGTCGATACGGGCTGCGGCCACCCCGCGCGGTACGCCCTTGGCGGCGGCCAGGTAGCGCAGGAACTCGCGTGCGGTGAGGTTCGGGTAGACGCCGAAGTCCTGCGGGAGGTATCCGAGCGCCCGGCGCAGCGGCTGCGGCCGGGTGACCGCGTCGGCGCCGTGGAAGAGGACGGTGCCGGAGGTCGGGCGGGTGACGGTGGCGGCGATCCTCAAGAGGGTGGACTTTCCTGCCCCGTTGGGGCCGAGGAGGCCGCACAGGCCGGGCGTGAGGCGGAGCGTCAGGTCATCGACGGCGGGATGTGTGCGGCCTTTGTAGCGCTTGGTGACGGCGCGGAGGTCGAGCATGTCAGCCGCGCTTCCCGGTGGGAGCGGCGGTGCCGGTGAGGGAGGTCGGCCTGCCGTCCTTGGTGACGGCGATACCGCGCGGGACCTCGACCTGGAACCTGGCGTCGCAGAGGGCGATACCGCTGCACCCGGCATCGATGTCGAGGGTGTCGCCCTTCAGTACCCAGGTGAGGTGCTCGGTGCCGGCCGCCGCGTCGAACCAGCGGGTGACCTTGATGTCGTGCCGGTCGGTGGCGATCAGCCGGGTGGCGACCTCGTGGGTGGTGAGCTTCAGCGTCCTGCCCGTAGAGGGGAAGGTCTTGGTGACGGGGGTGGCCTTGGCGGCGTCCACGGAGCAGGCGGTGGCCGGCAGGACGGCCGCGGCGGCGAGCGCCACGACGAGGGCGGTGGAGCGGCGGGTGCGGCGGCGGGCGGGCCGGGAAGGGCGGGGCATCGGGGTCTCCTGAAGCGTGGTGTCGGCAGGCGCGGCGGCGCCCGGCGGCTGACGCCGGAAAGGATTCCGGGGCGGGGGTGGCGGGCACATCTGCCGATCGGCAGATATGGGGGCCCCGGTTTGCCTGGAGCCCCGGTTTCCCTGGGCCCCGGTTTCCCTGAGGGTCCGGTTTCCTGAGGGTCCGGTTTCCTGAGGGTCCGGTTTCCTGAGGGTCCGGTTCTCCTCGGGGGGTCTGGAATTCCTTGGGGACCTCGGCTACCGCGCGACCAGTTCGATGCCAGGGCGGCCTACCGGCGTGCGGCCGGCGGCAGAAGGCAGCTCACCCGCCAGCCCGGACCCGGACCTGGTCCCAGTCCCGGTCCCAGTCCCAGTCCCGGTCCTGGTGCCGGTCCTGCACCCTCCTCCTCGTCCACCGGGCCCGCCTCCAGTACGCCGCCGAGGGCGGTGACGCGCTCGGTCAGGGCGGCCAGGCCGGTGCCGCCGCCCTCCCGGGTGGCCGCGGGCGTCCCGTGCGGTCCAACGGCGTTGTCGACCACACGGATCCGCAGCCCGCCGTCCGGGGAGCGGCCCGCCGTCACCGCCACCCGCGTCGCCGCCGGCGCATGCCGCCGCACATTGGTCAGGGCCTCCAGGACGACCCGGTACGCGGTGTCCTCGGCCTCCCGCGACAGGTCGCCGGCCGGCTCCGTCTCCTCCCTCGCCCCGATCCGCACGTCCACCCGCGCCGGGGTCATCGCGGCGAACCGCGCGACGAGTTCGGGGAGGTCGGCCAGGCCGTGGTGGCGGGTGGGCGGCGGCTCCAGCGGTGCGCGGTCGCCGGCCGCGCGCAGGGTCTGCACGGTGCGGTCCATGGAATCGAGCGCCCGCTGCCCCGCCTGCTCGATCCGTTCCAGGAGGGCGGGGTCGCCACCGGCGTCGCCGCCGTCCAGTTTGGCCGCCTGCGCCTCCAGCACGATCCCGGTCACCTCGTGGGCGACGAAGTCATGGAGGTCCCGGGCGAGTTCCAGGCGCTGCTCACGCCGGGCCAGCGCGACGGCGTGCGCACGCCGGGTGTCCAGCGACCGGAGATAGAGCCCGGTGCCGGCCGCGCCCGCGGCGGGGAAGAGGGCCAGTGCCGCCATGACGACCGATTCCTTCGGCCCGGTCTGCGCCGCGTGCAGGGTGAAGCGCAGCGGGAGCGCGACCGCCGCCGCCCCCACGAGGAAGGCTGCCCGGGGACGCGGCAGCCGCCGAATCGCCCGGTAGAGGAGGACGAGCAGTGCGACCGACTCGAAGGGCGCCCACAGGAGGACCAGCCCCGGCGTGCCCCCGTAGGCCAGGTCCGCGGCCAGGGAGGCGAGTGCGGTGCCGCCCGCCGCCTGCGCCAGCGAGACCCGGCCCGTCGGCCAGGCCGCGATCGCGGCGACGAGGGCGAGCGCGGCCATGACCGCGGGCACCGAGCCGGCCGGCGGCGCCACGACGGCCGGGGCGAGCATCGACAGTGCGGCCGCACCGCACCACCACCGGCGGCGCCGCGGACGCCGTAACGCAGCTCCGTGATCCATACGGAAGAGGCTAGGACCTCGCCGATGGGTGGGGGCCGGGTCGGCGTCAGCATCCGCATCCGCATCCGCGTCGGCGTCCTAGGGCATCCGCCCCGTCGCGTACCCCAGTTCCCAGGCCCGGACCGCGATGCCGACGCGGTTACGGACGCCCAGCTTCCGCTGGATGCTGGCGACATGGGTCTTCACCGTGCCAGGAGAGATGAACAGCTCACCGGCGATATCGGCGTTCGTCCTGCCCTCCGCGACCTTCCCGGCGATCTCGATCTCCCGTTCCGTCAGCACCTCGTCGCGCCGCCGCTGCCGGTTGCGCCGCGGAGCTGTGGCCGGGTCCCCGGTGACGTGCCGGAGCAGCCGGACGGTGATCGACGGGCTGATCAGGCTGTCGCCGGCCATCGCCGCCCGGACCGCCTCGACCAGCAGCGCCGGCCCCGACCGCTTCAGCAGGAAGCCGGAGGCGCCGAACCGCAGTGCGGGATAGACGTATTCATCGAGGTCGAAGGTGGTGACGACCACCACCCGCACGGGATGCGTCGCCTCGGGGCCGGCCAGCAGCCGGGTCACCTCCAGGCCGTCCCGGCGCGGCATCCGGATGTCCACCAGCGCCACGTCCGGCAGCAGCCGCCGTGCCGCGTCCACCGCGGCCACACCGTCGGCCGCCTCGGCGACGACCTCCATGTCGGGCTGGTGCTCCAGGATGCGCCGCATGCCCCGGCGGACCATCTCCTGGTCATCGGCGATCAGTAGGCGAATGGTCACGGGCGGATTGTGCCAGCCGGCGGCGGAGGTGCGTACGGCGCCGGCGGTGGGGCCGGAATCAGCCGTCGAGCCGCACCGGCAGCGATTCGATGCCGTACACGATGGAGAGCTTGCGGAAGGCGAGTTCCTCGGGGGCGGCGGCGAGGCGCATGGTGGGGAAGCGGCGGACGAGGGCGGGGTAGGCGGCGCGGAGTTCCATGCGGGCGAGTTCGGCGCCTACGCAGCGGTGGATCCCGTAGCCGAAGGCGAGGTGGGAGGGGACGTTGCGGTCCGGGTCGAACTGCTCCATTTCGGGCCCGAGTTCGCCGTCCCGGTCGGCGCCGCTGAGGGAGCAGAGGACGACGTCGCCGGTGGCGATCCGCACGCCGCCGATCTCCATGTCCTCGCGGGCGAAGCGGGGGAAGGCGACCTGGACGACGGTGAGGTAGCGGAGGAGTTCCTCGACATAGCGGTCGACCGCCTCGTCGCCGTCCTTGAGGGCGGCGAAGTGCTTCGGGTCCTGGAGGAGGACCAGGGCGCCGAGGGCCAGCATGCTGGCGGTGGTCTCGAAGCCGCCGGTCAGCACGCCGTCGGCGAGGCCGGCCAGTTCCTCGTCGGAGACCGTGTCGCCGTGCTCCTTCACGATCATGCCGAGCAGTCCGTCACCGGGGTTTTCGCGCTGCTTCTTGACGATGTCCCGGAAGTAGGAAAGGGATTCGGATATGGCGCCGAATGACGCGTTCGCACCGCTGAAGAGGTCGAAACGGGCGGCGCTCAGCCGCTCGAAATCGGCCCGGTCCTCGTAAGGGACGCCGAGGAGTTCGCAGATGACCAGGGAGGGAATGGGCAGCGCGAAGGAGTGGACGATATCGACCGGTGTGCCGTCCCGGCCGGCCGCTTCCATGGCGTCGAGGCGTTCTTCGACGATTTCGTGGATACGGGGGGTGAGCCGGCTCAGCCGGCGCATGGTGAATTCGGGGGTGAGCAGGCGGCGGAGGCGGGTGTGGACGGGCGGATCGGCGAATCCCAGGCCGCCGGGATTCTGTTCGGCGCCGGCGCCGGCGCTGCCGACGAGGTTGGTGAAGTCGGAGCTGAAGGCATTGGCCTTGCCCAGTACGGCCTTGACCTCGTCATAGCCGGTGACGAGCCAGACATTGGCGGCGATCGGCACCGGGAGCTTGCTGATGGGCTCCTTTTCGCGGACGGCCGCCAGTTCGCTCACCGGGTCGAGGCCCTCGCGCCGCAACGGCATCAGGACAGATTCGGGCAAGAAAGACATTCGAGACAGGTCGAAGCCCTTCTTCCTCGTTCTCACCAGATACATACGGCCGGCCCAGGCAATGATCCGGGAACGGAGGGTCGTCATGACGCTCATACTGCCTTTCGTCGCGGGGGACGGTCGCCCACGCTCGGCCGCCCCCGGGGGCCGAAACGGCGCGGGACCTCCACTCGGCGTGCACGGATGTGACATACGCCATAGCCCCTCGCGTGCGGCGCCATGGCGCAGGTCCATGACGTCGACCGGTGCGTTCGGTCGTCCGCGTCAGCGTGACGAGCTCGGCCTTCTGCTATTCGTTCCGACCGAGTTTACAAACTGCCATTGACCTCGTTCACCGAACAACCCTGGGTTACCTCCGCGGGGCGCCGACCCTCCCCCTGGGACGCGGGTCGGAGCGCGACGGGTTGCCCACCCGGCTCCGCGCCCCGGCCGAGTTCCGTGCGCGCACCGGCCTCCGCCCGGAACGCCGTATGCGACATAACGGAAATATGGGCTCCTGCTTGCTACGTTGCCGGATATGGCAGATATGACGGCGCCCGCGGCGAAAAGGGCGGCCGGCGCACACCCCGAGGGCACTCCCCCACCCTCGCCACTGCTCCCCAAAAGGCGGGGCATCGAACTGGCCCTCCTCATGGGCGCCGTACTCCTCAGCGCCTGCGGATATGTGGTCGTCGGCTTCGCCCGGGCGCATCCGGTGCCGAGTGGGGCGGCCGGCTACGGGGCGGGGCTCGGCGGGCTGGCGCTACTGGCACACCTGGCGGTGCGGCTGCGCGCCCCGTACGCCGATCCGCTGCTGCTGCCGACCGCCGTCCTGCTCAACGGACTCGGCCTGGTGCTGATCTTCCGGCTCGATCTGGAGACGCCCGCCGACCCGGCCGCGCCCGCGCAGCTCGTCTGGTCCACCGTCGGCGTCGGGCTGTTCATCGCGGTGGTGGTGCTGCTGCGCGACCACCGCACGCTCCAGCGGTACGCCGACAGGTGCGCGGCGCTGGCGCTGCTGCTGATGGTGGTGCCTATTTTCTTTCCCGCGGTCAACGGCGCCCGGATCTGGATCCGGGCCGCCGGATTTTCCATTCAGCCCGGCGAGTTCGCCAAGGTGTTGATCACGGTTTTCTTCGCGGCATATCTCGCGGCGAACCGTAATGCGCTGGCGCACACCGGGCAGCCCGTGGGGCGATTGCGGCTGCCGGCCGGGCAGGTACTGGGACCGGTGGTCACGATTTGGCTGATCAGTGTCGGGGTGCTGGTACTGGAACGGGATTTGGGCACCTCGCTGCTTTTCTTCGGCATTTTCGTGGTGCTGCTGTACGTCGCCACCGGGCGGACCGGGTGGATCGTGTTCGGGGTGCTGCTGGCCGCGGCGGGCTCGGCGGCCGTCGGCACGCTGGAGCCGCATGTGCACGGGCGCGTACAGGACTGGCTGCATCCGTTCGCCGGGATCGCGGCGGGCCGCGGGCCGGGGCAGCTGGCGCAGTCGCTGTTCGCGTTCGCCGCGGGCGGGATGTTCGGGACCGGCCTCGGGCAGGGGCATTCGTATCTGATCGGGTTCGCGCAGAAGTCGGACTTCATCCTGGCGACCTGGGGCGAGGAGTTGGGACTGGCCGGGCTCACCGCGCTGCTGGTGCTGTACGCGCTGCTGGTGGGCCGCGGGTACCAGGCGGCGCACGGGCTCCGCGATCCGTTCGGCAGTCTGCTGGCCGTCGGGCTCGCGGCGCTGCCCGCCCTCCAGGTCTTCGTGATCGCGGGCGGGGTGACCGGGCTGATCCCGCTGACGGGGATGGCGCTGCCGTTCCTGGCGCAGGGCGGGTCGTCCGTGGTGACCAACTGGATCATCGTCGCGCTGCTGGTGCGGATCAGCGACCGGGCGCGGGCACCGCGGCCGGCCCCGGACCCGGCGGCGCCCACCGCCCCGGGAGGGGCCCGGTGACCCGCGCCATCCGGCACACCGCCGCCTTCTCCTTCCTGCTGCTGGTGGCGCTGCTGGTCAACGCCGTCCGGGTGCAGCTCATCGAAGCGGCCGGCTACAACGCCAACCCGGCCAACCGGCGGGCCAGCATCGTCCGTTACGCCCAGCCGCGGGGCACCGTGGACGTCGGCGGCAGCCCGGTCACCGGCTCCCGGGACAGCGGCGGGCGGCTGCGGTACGAGCGCACCTACACCGAGGGGCCGCTGTACGCGCCGGTCACCGGCTTCTCCTCGCAGCTCTACGGCACCTCGCTGATCGAGCACGCCGAGGACGGCATCCTCGCCGGCACCGACGGCCGGCTCGCGCTCTTTCCCGGGTGGGGCCGGCTGACCGGGGCGCTCCGGCCGGGCGGCCGGGTCGAGACCACCATCAACCCGGCGATGCAGCGCGCGGCGTACCGCGGGCTGGACGGCAGGAAGGGCGCCGTGGCGGCGGTCGAGCCGCGGACCGGGCGGGTGCTGGCGCTGGTGAGCAGCCCCTCGTACGACCCCAACGAGCTGTCCGGCAACGGGGCTTCGGTCTCCGACGCCTGGCGGCGGCTGAACCGGTCGGAACGGCAGCCGATGCTCAACAGGGCGCTGCGGCAGACCTATCCGCCCGGCTCCGTCTTCAAGGTCGTCACCGCGACGGCCGCGCTGGAGAGCGGCCGGGTGCGGGACATCGACGCCCCGCTGGACCTCCCCGACCCCTACACCCTGCCGGGCACCCGCACCTCCCTCGGCAATCCGGCGCCGGGCTGCGAGCACGCGAGCCTCAAGGAGGCGTTCCGGCTCTCCTGCAACACCGTCTTCGCGCGGCTGGGCGTGGACGTCGGGCTGCGGGAGATGGCCGGCACGGCGGAGCGGTTCGGGTTCAACGACCGCGGGCTGCGGATCCCTTCCCTGGTGGTGCGGAGCACGTTCGACACCCGGATGGATCCGGCGCAGTTGGCGCTCTCCTCCATCGGGCAGTACGACACCGCCGCCACCCCGCTCCAGATGGCGATGGTCGCGGCGGCGGTCGCCAACGACGGCCAGCTGACGCCGCCGCACCTCGTCGACAAGGTGACCGACGCGGGCGGGGTGCTGGTCGCCCCCGGAGAGCGCCGCCCCACCCAGGAGGTGATGAACCCGGCCACCGCCGAACAGCTACAGGAGATGATGACCGAGGTCGTGGCACACGGCAGTGGCCGGTCGGCGGCGATCGACGGGTTCACGGTGGGCGGCAAGACGGGGACCGCGCAGCACGGGGAGCGCAACGAGGGCATGCCGTATGCCTGGTTCGTCTCGTGGGTGCGCAACAAGGACAACCACGAGCCGGTGGCGGCGGTCGCGGTGGTCGTGGAGGACGCGGAGGCCGAGCGCGAGGACATCAGCGGGGGCGGCAGCGCCGGGCCGATCGCGCGGGCGGTGATGGCGGCCGGGCTGCGGTGAGGGGCGGCGGTGGGGGCGACGACCGGAGTCCGGACGTACAGCCGCCCGACTCCCCGACTGCCCGGCTCCCCGGCTCCCCGGCTCCCCGGCTCCCCGGCCACAATGGCCGTATGGCTTCCCAGGAGATCCCGTCCGCGTCCCCCGCGGCGCACCCGCCGCTGTCGCTCGCCGAGGTCGAGGCGGTGGCCCGGCGCGCGCACGCGGGGCAGACCGACAAGGCCGGCCGCCCGTACACCGAGCACCTGGCCGCGGTCGCGGCGGGCGTGCGGGAGCGCGGCGGCAGCGCCGAGCAGATCGCGGCGGCCTGGCTGCACGACGCGGTCGAGGACGCCGCGCTGAGCGAGGCGTGGCTCGATCAGGCGGCGCTCAGCCCGGCGACCAGGGCTATGGTGCGGGCCGTCACCAAGCGGGCGGGCGAGCCGGTCGAGGAGTACACCGCCCGGATCCTGGCCACGCCGGGCGCGCTGCTGGTCAAAGAGGCCGATCTGGCCCACAACGCCGATCCGGCCCGGCTGGCCGTCCTGGACGCGCCGACCCGGGAGCGGCTGACCGCCAAGTACGCCCGGGTACGGGCCCTGTTGGGCCTGGCGTGAACCGCCGCCGGACGTCACCCGCCGGCGGTCACCAAGGGGTGTCGGGGCCGGATTCCACCCACCGGAAGCCCGCACGGATAGCTGCCCCGCCATCGACCGCGCCGTACTGCCGCGCGAGGGGCGGGTGCAGGCGCGCGGCCCGGTCGCGGAGGTGCTGACCGGTGAGCGGATGACGGCCTGCTTCGGGCGGCCGATCGAGGTGTCCCGGCACGAGGGGCGCCGGCTGGCACGGTCGGGCCGGAACCAGGACCTTCTCGGCCCTGCCCCATGGGACAGCCCCTAGGACCTTCTCGGCCCTGCCCCATGGGACAGCCCCTAGGACCTTCTCGGCCCTGCCCCCGTTGAAGGGCCCATGGATTCCAGGGGGTTGCGGTGGCGCCGCCGGTGCGGTCCGGCAGGATACCTACCGGCGCGACCACATTCTCTCTTCTCGCCACGGGGGCCACCAATGACAGCGACGTCCACCGCCACTTCCGCGTTCCGTGCCGCCTACGGGCAGGCCATGGCACTCTGGCCGGTCCCGGTCGAACGGCTGGAACTGGCCGGGGAGTTCGGCACCACCCGCGTCAACGCCTGCGGGCCGGCCGGCGCACCGCCGCTGGTGCTGCTCTCCGGCGGCGGCGTCACCTCGGCCGCCTGGTACGCGCATGCCGCCGGCTTCGGGCGGGCGCACCGGGTGTACGCCGTGGACCTGATGGGCGCGCCGGGGCTGAGCGTGCCCGCGGGGCGGGCGCTGCGCACCCCGGACGACCTGACGGCCTGGCTGGACACCGTGCTGGACGGCCTCGGGCTCAACGCCACGGCGCTGCTGGGGCATTCGTACGGGGGCTGGATCGCGCTGCGGTACGCGGTGCACGCACCGGAGCGGGTGGCGCGGCTGGTGCTGCTCGACCCGACGCGGTGCTTCGCGGGCTACCGGGCGTCGTATCTGCTGCGGGCCGCGCCGCTGTTCCTGCGGCCCGGCGAGGCGAGCACCCGGCGGTTCCTGGCGTGGGAGACCCGGGGCGGCCGGCCTCTCGCGCCCGAGCTGGTACGGCTGATGGGGCTGGGCGCCCGGGACTTCCGGCGCGCGAGGACGGTCACCGGGCCGCGTCCCGACGTGGCGCGGCTGGGCAGCGCCGCCCCGCCCGCGCTGGTGTTGCTGGCGGGACGGAGCAGGGCGCACGATCCGCTGCGGGTCGCCGGGGAGGCGGAGCGGACGCTGGCCGGCGCACGGATCGAGACCCTGGCGGGGGTCGGGCACCACGCGATGCCGGAGAGCGAGGTGGCGGAGCTCGGCCGCCTCGTCACCGGCTTCCTGGCGGAGTGAGCCGCCGGCTCTCCCCCAGCTCTCAAGGAGCAGGGGGGACCCCCATCGCGGACGCGCCCTGGGCTATGGCGTCCGCGACCTCCGCCTTACGGGCCGCCTCCTCGGCGGCGAACCGTTCCGCGTCCAGCTTCTCCGCCACCTCCTCGTCCTGGGCCATCAGCAGATCGAGGTTGGCGTCGCCCATCTCGAAGACGCCCATGTCCAGGTACGCGCGCTGGAGGCGTTCGCCCCACAGGCCGATGTCCTTGACGCACGGCACGATGCGGCTGAACAGCAGCTTCCGGAAGAGGTGCAGGAATTCGGAGCGCTCGGTGAACTCGGCGGCCTCCTTGCGCGGGATGCCGTAGTTCTCCAGGACCTCCACACCGCGCAGCCGGTCGCGCATCAAGTAGCAGCCCTCGATGACGAATTCCTCGCGCTCGCGGAGTTCGGCGTCGGTGAGCTGCCGGTAGTAGTCGCGCAGCGCCATCCGTCCGAAGGCGACATGGCGCGCCTCGTCCTGCATGACGTAGGCCAGGATCTGCTTCGGCAGCGGTTTGTCGGTGGTGTCGCGGATCACGCCGAAGGCGGCCAGCGCCAGCCCCTCGATCAGTACCTGCATGCCCAGGTAGGGCATGTCCCAGCGGGAGTCCCCGAGGGTGTCGGCGAGCAGTGCCTGGAGGTTGTCGTTGATCGGGTAGAGCATCCCGATCTTCTCGTGGAGGAAGCGGCTGTATATCTCGGCGTGCCGGGCCTCGTCCATGGTCTGGGTCGCGGAGTAGAACTTCGCGTCGAGGTCCGGGACGGATTCCACGATCCGCGCGGCGCACACCATCGCGCCCTGCTCGCCGTGCAGGAACTGGCTGAACTGCCAGGCGGTGTAGTGCTGGCGGAGATCGCCGCGGTCCTTCTCCGTCATCCGGTCCCAGTACTTGGTGCCGTACAGCGACATGGCCTCGTCGGGGGTGCCGAGCGGATCCTTGGGGTCGACCTCCAGGTCCCAGTCGATCCGCAGGGTGGCGTCCCACTGCTTGTCCTTGCCCTTCTGGTACAGGGCGAGCAGCCGGTCGCGGCCCTCGTCGTACTCCCAGCTCAACCGCGCCGCACCGGCGGCGGGCACGCTCCACAGGGAGTCTCCTGGGTCCTGCGTGTACAGCTCTCGGCTCGACACCGCGATCTCCTCCCACCCCGCCGAACACCGTGTCACGGGCGCATGGTTGGCAGGCTCACACGCTTCTTACCCATGGGTCAATAAGTCGCGCGGGAGGGATTGACGTCCTTGCTGACACGGAGTCTCATAAGGGGCGACCGCATGTGACCGCGGGTAACCCACGAGCGAGGTGTAGCCGGAGCCATGACGAGTGCGCCCACCCCCATGACCCTGACGGATACCGAAGTCCTGCGGGACACCCTCGGGCTACTGAAGGACCGGGAGCAGGTCGCCGAGCGCCTGCTCGACTCCTCCGCCCGGCACTCCTTCGACCCCGACACCGAACTCGACTGGGACGCGCCCCTCGAAGAGGGCAAGTGGTTCTGGCCGCCGGAGCTGGTCTCGCTCTACGGCACCCCGATGTGGCAGCGGATGTCGCCGGAGCAGCAGCAGGACCTCTCCCGGCACGAGGCCGCCTCGCTCGCCTCCCTGGGCATCTGGTTCGAGATCATCCTGATGCAGCTGCTGGTGCGGCACATCTACGACAAGCCGGTCACCAGCGCCCATGTCCGCTACGCGCTCACCGAGATCGCCGACGAGTGCCGGCACTCCAAGATGTTCGCCCGCATGATCCAGAAGGCCGGGGCGCCGACGTACCCGGTCACCCGGCTCAACCACAACCTCGCCCGGATCCTCAAGACCGTCTCCACCACGCCCGGTTCGTTCGCCTGCACCCTGCTCGGCGAGGAGATCCTGGACTGGATGCAGCGCCTGACGTTCCCGGACGAGCGGGTGCAGACGCTGGTGCGCGGGGTGACCCGAATCCATGTCGTCGAGGAGGCCCGGCACGTCCGCTACGCCCGCGAGGAGCTGCGCCGCCAGATGGTCACCGCGCCGCGCTGGGAGCGGGAGTTGACCCGGATCAGCTCCGGCGAGGCGGCCCGGGTCTTCTCGGTCGCCTTCGTCAACCCGGACGTCTACGCGAACGTCGGCCTGGACCGGCGCGCGGCGATAGCCCAGGTCAGGGCCAGCGGCCACCGCCGCGAGGTGATGCAGAACGGCGCCCGGCGGCTGACCGACTTCCTCGACGAGATCGGCGTTCTGCGCGGCGCCGGCCGCCGGTTGTGGCGCAGCTCGGGCCTGTTGGCGTGAAGGGCCCGATTGCCCCCATACGTCCCGAGCAGCTGTGCGATCCGAAACCCTCTGCGGTTACGCTGCTGTTCATGAACGGCAGCGGCACCGCCCCAGCAGTACCCCGACCCGCCTACCGCCGGCTGAGCGTGGAGCAGCGCCGCAGCCAGCTGCTGGCCGCGGCGCTCGGTCTGTTCGCCCAGCGGGCGCCCGAGGACGTGTCGCTGGACGACGTCGCCACCGCCGCCGAGGTCTCCCGACCGCTGGTCTACCGCTACTTCCCGGGCGGCAAGCAGCAGT